>CAYXOX010000205.1:0-4384 GCA_964466745.1 uncultured Rhodobacterales bacterium | reverse complement strand
GTGCGAGGTGGGGTCGATGTCGAGGGTCAAGGTGTCGCCCTCCTTGCCCCAGCAGGTCTTCATCTGGACCACGGTGCCGTCGGTCATCTTGACGTCGACGATGTGGTAATCGGGGTGGATGTCCTTTTTCATCGCCGCGCTCCTCAGCCCTGGGTCTGTGCCGCCGCGCCAGCCTTTGGCTTGCGGGGCTTGTAGGTGTTGTCCTCGGCGATGCGGGCCGACTTGCCGCGGCGCGCGCGCAGGTAATAGAGCTTCGCCCGGCGGACCTTGCCACGGCGCACCACCTGGATGTGCTCGATATTGGTCGAGTAGAGCGGGAAGACACGCTCCACCCCTTCGCCGAAGCTGATCTTGCGCACGGTGAACGAGGCCGCGATGCCGTCGCCGCCCTTGCGGGCGATGCACACGCCCTCGAAGTTCTGCACGCGGGTGCGGGTGCCCTCGGTCACCTTGTAGCCGACGCGCACGGTGTCGCCGGCCTTGAAATCGGGAATGTCCTTCCCGAGGGAGGCGATCTGCTCCGCCTCCAGTTCAGCGATAAGATCCATCGCTCTCACTCCTGTCTGCTCGCGGTTCGCCCGCGAAGATTTCGCGCCCTCAGAGCTCTTGGTCTTCGCCCGGGTCCCCACCTCGCGCTTCGAGGTAAGCCCGCCAGAGATCAGGTCGTCTTTGCCGTGTCAGCCTTTCGGCCTCGGCCCTTCGCCAGGCGGAGATGTTCGCGTGGTGGCCGGAGAGAAGAATCTCCGGGATCGCGCGACCGTTCCAGACGTTGGGCCGTGTGTACTGCGGGTGCTCAAGCAAGCCGTGCGAGAAGGATTCCTCCTCCACGGAGGCCTGATTCCCGAGCACGCGGGGTATAAGCCGCACCGTCGCGTCGATCAAGGCTTGTGCAGCGATCTCGCCGCCGGTCATCACGAAGTCCCCGAGCGAGACCTCCTCGAGGCCGCAATGCTCGATCGCACGCTCGTCCACCCCCTCGAAGCGCCCCGCCAGGAGGATGGCACCAGGCCCGGCCGCAAGCTGGCGGGCGCGCGCCTGGGTGAAGGGCGTGCCGCGCGGCGAGAGGTAGATCATCGGCGTCTCCGCCGGCATGCCGCGCGCGGCCTCCGCCAGGGCCGCACCGACCACGTCGGCGCGCAGCACCATGCCGGCGCCACCCCCGGCCGGGGTGTCGTCCACGTTGCGGTGGCGCCCCTCGCCGAACCTGCGCAGGTCCACGGTATCGAGGGCCCAGAGGCCATCCTTGAGCGCCTTGCCGGTGAGGCTGGCCCCCAGCGGGCCGGGGAAAAGCTCGGGAAAGAGCGTGACGACGCGCACCGCCCAGGCGCCGGGTGCACGCGGCGCCTCTTCCATCAGGGCGCGCGGCTGCGCCGTGACCTTCACGGACTTGCGCCCGTGCGAGCGAGAGGGCCCATCGCTCATTGCGCCCGTCCTCGAAGCGACGGTCGAGGCGCCGCGCCCGGGCTTCGGGCGGCCGTGGCCATCAGAACAGCCCCTCGGGCGGATCGGCGACGACCCGGCCCGAGGCGATATCCACGGTGGGCACCGCTTCGCGCGTGAAGGGAAGCAGAACAGTGCCGCTCTCGCCAAGGCGGTGCAACTCGAGAAGATCGGTTGCCCCGTGATTGAGCACCGCCTTGACCCGGCCAAGAAGCTGGCCGCCGGTATCGACAACCTCGAGGCCGATCAGGTCCGCGTGGTAGTATTCGTCTTCGTCGAGCGGCGGCAAGGCGTCCCGATCGGCAAAGAGGCGGGTGCCCCGCAGCGCGTCGGCCTGTTCCTTGGTGGTCACGCCCGATATCCGGGCGGTGAACCCGTTCTTGGCCTGCCCGGTGCGCTCCGCGTCGAAGCTCCGCGCCCCGTCCTCCGTGGTGAGCGGATAGCCGAAGATCGCCTCCGGCTCTGCGCAGAAGCTCTTTATCCGCACCTCGCCGCGGACGCCGAAGGCGCCCGCGATCGCACCGACACAGACGCGCCCGGCCACGGGAGCGGCTTACCCGGCAGCTTCTTCCGCCGCCGGGGCCTCGGCCGCCTCGGGGGCTTCGGTGGCCTCCGCGGCCTTCGCGGCCCGCTCTTCGGCGCGCTCCTTGGCCTTGGCACCGGGCTCAGCGCGCTGGGGATTGTTGCGCTCCTTGCGGGCCAGAACGCCAGCGGCCTCCAGCATCCTGCTGACGCGATCGGTGGGGGTGGCGCCACGCTCGAGCCAGTGCTTGATGCGCTCGAGATCCATCTTCACGCGCTCCTCGCTGTCTTTCGGAAGGAGCGGGTTGTAGGTGCCGAGCTTCTCGATGAAGCGGCCGTCGCGGGGCATCCGGCTGTCGGCGGCGACGATGCGGTAGAAGGGGCGTTTCTTGCTGCCACCCCGGGCAAGGCGAATCTTCATGGCCATGTTGTGTAGTCTCCTGTGGCGTAATGGGCGCCGGGCCTGGGCCCGGACTAGGATTGATGCCTTCGGTGATGCTGGATCACCTCGGCGATGATGAAGTTGAGGAATTTCTTGGCGAACTCGGGGTCGAGATCGGCTTCCCGGGCAAGCTCTTCGAGCCGCGCGATCTGGGCGGCCTCGCGGGCCGGGTCGGAGGGCGGCAGATCGTGGGCGGCCTTGAGCCGGCCCACGGACTGGGTGTGCTTGAAGCGCTCGCCCAGCGTGTAGACGAGGATCGCATCGAGCCTGTCGATGCTCTCTCGATGCTCGCGCAGCAGCCGGGCCGCGCGGGCGGCCTCGTCCGGCTCGACGGCCGGATCGTGATCGTGGGCGGCGTCGTTCACGGGCGCTCCTCCGGCGAGATGTGCTGCCAGATGACGATCTCCGGCTCGCCCGGCTCGGCGACGAAGCGGTTCGGGCCCGGGCGCGCTCCCACGCGCTCGGCCACCGCCACGCTCGCGCCGTTCTCCGGGTCTATGAAGCTGGAGATCGCGGTCCAGCCGAGGGTGTCGTAGGCGTAGTCGCGCACGGCCCGCACCGCCTCTGTGGCGAAGCCCTGCCCTTCCTCGCCGTTGTAGAGATGGTAGGCGATCTCGGGCTCGGGCCACTCGCGCGGATGCCAGATACCGCAGAGCCCCACCGGGCGCCCGTCGGAGCGGGCATGCAGCGCCCAGTACCCGTATCCGCGCAGCGCCCAGTGCCCGAGGTAGAGCGCAAGCTGCCGCCAGATCCGCCTGCGGGGCAGCGGCCCACCCACGTAGTGCGAGCGCGGAGAGGCAAAGAACGCCGCCTCGAAGGGCAGGATCGCCTCCGAAGGCGCGGCGAAGCACAGCCGTTCCGTCTCGAAACCGGGGATGGCGAGCGCCGTCATTTCTTCTTCCCGAAACCGGCGAGGCCGGGCGGCAGGCCGCGCCCGCCTCCCGTGCCGGGCATGCCGGGAAAGCCCTTCGGCATTCCGCCGGCAGCGCCCATGCGCGCCTGCGCGGCGGCGATGTCCGCCTCCGAGGGGCCCTTGCCCATCATCTGCTGCATCGCACCCTTGAGCATGCCGCGCTTGCCCATCGTCTTCATCATGTCCGACATCTGCCGGTGCTGCTTGAGCAGCTTGTTGAGCTCGCTCACCTCTAGGCCCGCGCCCTTCGCGATGCGCTTCTTGCGGCTCGCCTGGAGGATCTGCGGATTGGCCCGCTCGCGCTTGGTCATGGACTGAATCAGCGCGATCTGGCGCCGCAGCATCCTGTCGTCGAGCCCGGCTTCGGCCATCTGCTTCTGCATCTTGCCCATGCCGGGCATCATGCCCATGAGCCCTTCCATGCCGCCCATCTTGTGCATCTGCTCCAGCTGGCCGCGCAGGTCGTTCATGTTGAACTGACCCTTCTGGAAGCGGCGCATCATCTTCTCGGCCTGCTCGGCCTCGATGGTTTCCTGCGCCTTCTCGACAAGGCTGACGATATCGCCCATGCCGAGGATGCGGCCGGCGATGCGCTCGGGGTGGAACTCTTCGAGAGCGTCCATCTTCTCGCCGAGGCCGACGAACTTGATCGGCTTGCCGGTGACGGCGCGCATGGAGAGCGCCGCGCCGCCCCGGCCGTCGCCGTCCATCCGGGTGAGCACGACGCCGCTGATACCGATACGCGAGTCGAAGTTCTCGGCGGTATTGACGGCATCCTGTCCGGTCAGGCCGTCGACGACGAGGAGCGTCTCGCGCGGGCTGGCCACGTCGCGCACGGCCTCCACCTCGGCCATGAGCGCCTCGTCGATGGAAAGCCGGCCGGCCGTGTCGAGCAGGTAGACGTCGTAGCCGCCCAGCGTGGCCTGCTGCTTGGCGCGCTTTGCGATGGAGACCGCATCCTGGCCCTTCACGATCGGCAGCGTGTCGACGCCGATCTGCGTGCCGAGAATGGCAAGCTGCTCCATGGCCGCGGGACGGTTGGTGTCGAGCGAGGCCATCAGGACGCG
>CAYXOX010000204.1:0-4481 GCA_964466745.1 uncultured Rhodobacterales bacterium | reverse complement strand
TCAATCCACTGCTCTACCCCTGAGCTACCCGGGCACGGGTTCGCGGGGCCATTGGCGCCGCTCGGGTCGGGGCGTTCTAGGCGAGGGCGGCGAGGGTGTCCAGTGGGTTTCGACCGTCGGCAGGGCGCCCCGCGTCACCGGTCTTCGGGCTCTTCGCCGTCTTCTTCCTCGGGCGGGCCGGGGAGGCGGTATCCTTCGGTGAACCAGCGTCCGAGATCTATCTCCGCGCAGCGCCGGGAGCAGAACGGCCGGAACGCCCGAACGGCGGGTTCGGAGCAGATCGGGCAGGTCAACGCATGCGCCTCGCATCGGACGTGCCGGTGCCATGGCTCGCGGGAAGCCCGCCGGGGAGGGCCTCCGCGAGCGGGACGCGCGCGCGCTGGCGGTTGAGTTCCAGATGCCCCAGCGGCGTCCAGCCGACCAGCGTGGTCTCGACCGGATCGTCGCGCAGGGCGCGCTGCAGCGCCTGTTCGACCCTCCCCCTGTCGCGATGGGGGAACGGCGCCGGGTCCAGCACCACCTGTCCGCCGAGGCCGCGCAACCGAAGCTGACGGGGGAGTTCGCTGACCGCGGCGAGCGTGGCCTTCAGTCCGGCGGCGGGGCTGGTGTCGCCGCCGGTGTCGATATCACAGGCCACCAGCGCGCGTGTGGGTTCGATCCAGAGCCGGCCGCCGCCGGCGAGGTCCACGCCCGGGCGGAGAAGGGCGTCGATGTCCTCTGCGATGCCGTCGCGCGCGAACGCGCCCTCAGAGTCGACGATGTCGGCTTGCGGCCAGTCCTGGAGCGCCCGGGCGTGGGCCCCGGGGCCGGCCAGCAGGAGCTGCGGCGCCGGTCCGTCCACGCCGAGCGTCGCGGCACGCTCGCGCAGCGCGGCGATCTCGGCGGCAATCTCTCCGGCGTCGGCCGCAGCCGCGGCGCTGCGCAGGATCAACCCCTCGGGAGCACCTGCCATCGCGGCGGCGGCGAGGGGGACGAGCCATTCACGGTCCGCTGGTCCGATAGAACGGGCGATGTTCACCCCCGGCGCTCCAGGGGTGAGCACGGCGAGACGCGAGCGCAGCCGGATCCGCAGCGTCGACGGCGGGGCCTTTCCCGGCTCGGCGGTGCCGGCGACCTGCACGATGACGGGTTGGCCCGGGGAAATGCCCCGTGCCTGGCGCAGGAATGCCCTCGTGCCGCGCGGCAGGTCCAGGAAGAGGCCGCCGGCGCCTTTCGCGGGGCGGCCCGCGCGGGCGCGGAAGATGTCGCCCTGGCGCGGGCCGTCGCCGGCCGGGTCGATCAGGAGGTCCTCGAGGCGGCCGTCCACCCGCAGTGCGGCGGCCTCGCGGCCGTCGACCCTGTCGAGCAGGATCTCGCGCTTGGTCATCGGGCAGTCTCGGGCAGGGGGTAGCCGGCACCGGCCAGGAGCGCCGCCGTCTCGGCGAGCGGCAGCCCGACGACAGCGGAGAACGAGCCCGAGATCCAGGGAATGAAGGCCGCCGCGGGGCCCTGGATGCCGTAGCCGCCGGCCTTTCCGCGCCAGTCGCCGCCGGCGAGGTACCGGGCAATCTCTTCCTCGGACAGGCGTTTCATGCGAACGGCGGTGATGTTGTCGCGCTGCCAGGTGCGCGTGCCGCGGCGCAGGGCGACCGAGGTGATCACCCGGTGCCGCCGGCCCGACAGGAGCCCCAGGAAAGCGCGCGCCTCGCCCTCGTCCTCCGGCTTGCCGAGGATGCGCCGCCCGACGGCCACGGTCGTATCGGCGCAGAGCAGCAGCTCGGCGGGCCCGATTTCGAGGGCCTCGGCCTTCGCGCGGGCGATGCGGCGGCAATAGGTCTCGGGGCGCTCGGCGCGCCTGGGTGTTTCGTCGATGTCGGGATGGGCGATCCGGTCGGGCACGATGCCGAGCTGGGCCAGCAGCTCGCGCCGCCGCGGGCTGGCCGAGCCCAGCACGAGGCCGGGCGCGGCACCTGGTGACGCGGTCACTTGAAGCGGTAGTTGATCCGGCCCTTCGTAAGGTCGTAGGGGGTCATTTCCACCTGCACCTTGTCGCCGGAAAGAACGCGGATGCGGTTCTTGCGCATCTTGCCTGCCGTGTGTGCGATGATTTCATGGCCGTTTTCCAGCTCGACCCTGAATGTCGCGTTCGGCAGGAGTTCCTTCACGACACCGGGAAATTCGAGCAGTTCTTCCTTGGCCATGATGTCTCCTCGTCTAAATGCCCGCTCTGTATTGCAGGCGCCCGTTAAATGGGGTGATGCGGGCCGGAGATCAAGAAAAATCGGCGGCTGCGCCGGCGATCCCTCCTCGCGCCGCTGGCGCTGCGGCCCGATCCGGGGCGCTCAGGCAGGGCCGGGGGTGGCTACCGCAAGGCCGGCGGGCCGGCCCCATTTGCGCACCAGCCGCTCGACGATCTGGTCGCGCGTCTGGCGATAGGAGGCGAGCCTGTCCTCGCGGGATTCCCCGAGGCCGGTGGGATCGAGAATGGGCCAGTATTCCACCTCGAGATGGAAGACACGCGTCAAGTCCAGCGCGCGGCGCTGGCTGGCCGGGGAGAGCGCCACGATCAGATCGAACGAGGAAAGATCGTCGCCCCAGTCTTCCATCTCGTCGAAACTGCGCACCCGATGGCGCGAAAGCTCCACCCCGAGCTCGGCGCACACCGCCACCGCGAAACCGTCGATCTCGAGGTCTGACCGCACGCCGGCAGATTGCACATAGGCAAGATGCCCATAGAACTTCTTCATGAGCCCCTCGGCCATCGGGGAGCGCACGGCGTTGTGATCGCAGCAGAACAGAACCGAATGGGGCAGGCCCTCCACGCGGTTCACCCTCCGAAGTGCAGCACGCAGATCAGCGTGAAGAGCCGCCGCGCGGTATCCGGGTCCACCTCGGCCTTGCCTTCCAGCCTTTCCTGCAGGATGCGGGCGCCCTCGTTGTGAATGCCGCGGCGGGCCATGTCGATCGTCTCGATCTGGGCGGGCGGCAACCTCTTGACCGCGTCGAAGTAGCTTTCGCAGATCTGGAAGTAGTCCTTCACCACCTGGCGGAACGGCCCCAGGCCGAGATGGAACTCGGCCGCCTTCTTCCCGCCCTCGGTCGCGATGTCGAATACGAGCCGCTTTTCGCGGATCGCGAGCGTCAGGTGATAGGGGCCGGGCGGTACCGCCCGGTCTTCGCGGGGGGGGAGCGCGAAGCTGTTCTGTTCGAGAAGGTCGAAGATGGCGACGCTGCGCTCCTGTTCGATCTCGGGCGTGGGGGCGGGCATGCCCGCCATGTCGATATCGATGTGGGTGATGCGCATGGTCATTGTTCCAAAGGTTCCCTGCCCTCAGCCCAAGGCATAGGCGCCGATGAAGGTCAGTATGCCAAGGAAGGACATGGCACGGCGCAGCCCTGCACGTGGATTGTCCTCGGCGTAGCGCAAAGGAGGCCCGGCGTAGGCGGCCAGTACAATCAGGACCACCGGGTAGGCGGGCCTGTCCCACATCGCCGGCACGGTGGCGGCGAGGCAGAGGATGGCTGCAACGGCGACCGCCTGCCCGATCTGCCAGCGCAGGCGCCGTGAGGCAGCCGAGGCTGTCTCGTCCCAGAGGAAGCGGGCGCGCAGGTCTTCCTTCTGGTCGCCGGTTTTCGGACGATCGAAGACCGTGATGAGCACCGCGAAGAGTGCGGCGGCCCCCGTCCAGATCATCAGATCGACACGCGCCTCGGGCCAGCCCTGGTCCACCGCGTTGAGGAGCATGAGGCTGCCCCAGAACACCCCGAGGAGAAACGGGTACTGGAGGCGGTCGATCCGGGTGGCCCCCGGCGCGGCGCGGCGAAGGGCGCCGACCTGCATCGGTCCGCCCAGCATCAGGAACGCCCCGGCGGCCATGGCGCCGACCTGCCAGGGGGCGAGCATCCCGTCGGCGGGATCGCCCTGAAGCGCATAGAAGACGACGCCCAGCATGACCGCGGCAAGGCCGTCGAAGAGTTCGGACCGGGTGAACCGGCCCAATGGGGGGGCGGGGCAGGCTGGATCATCACGGCCCCTCGTTCAGCTTGTTCAGCCGCGCGCGGACGCTGAGGCCGTGCGCCTCGAGGCTTTCGGAGCGTGCCAGCGTCTCTGCCGCCGGGCCGATGGCCTTGAGGGCCGCGGGCGTCATCTGCGCAAGTGTCGTGCGCTTCATGAAGTCGAGCACCGAGAGACCCGAGGAGAAACGGGCCGAACGGGCGGTGGGCAGCACGTGGTTCGGCCCGCCGATATAATCGCCGATGGCCTCGGGCGTCCATTGGCCGAGGAAAATGGCGCCGGCATGGGTGATTTTCTCTGCGAGCGCCTCGGGATCGGCGACGCAGAGTTCGAGGTGTTCGGGGGCGGCTCGGTTCGAGAGCTCGGCCGCCTCGGCCTGATCGCGGACGGTTACGATTGCGCCGAAGTCGCGCCAGCTGGCCCCGGCGATTGCCCGGCGATCGAGGGTCTGGAGGCGGGTCTCCACGGCTTGCGCGACGGCCTGCCC
>CAYXOX010000203.1:0-4500 GCA_964466745.1 uncultured Rhodobacterales bacterium | reverse complement strand
TTGTCGGCGAGCAGTGGGGCAAGGTCCGCGCGATGGAAAACGACCGTGGCGAGCGGGTGACGGAAGCCGGGCCCTCGGTTCCGGTGGAGGTGCTTGGCCTCAACGGCACGCCCGAGGCGGGCGACGTGCTCAACGTCGTGGAAACGGAGGCACAGGCCCGCGAGATCGCCGAGTACCGCGCGAACGCGGCCAAGGAAAAGCGCGCCGCCGCCGGTGCGGCCACGACGCTCGAACAGCTCATGGCCAAGGCCCGGGAAGACGAGAACGTCACCGAAATGCCGATCGTGGTGAAGGCCGACGTGCAGGGCTCCGCCGAGGCCATCGCCCAGGCGATGGAGAAGATCGGGAACGAGGAGGTGCGCGTGCGCGTGCTGCACTCGGGCGTCGGCGCCATCACCGAGAGCGACATCGGCCTCGCCGAAGCCTCGGGCGCCCCGGTGTTCGGTTTCAACGTGCGGGCGAACGCCACGGCGCGCAACACGGCCAACCAGAAGGGCGTGGAGATCCGTTACTACTCGGTGATCTACGATCTTGTGGACGACGTGAAGCAGGCGGCCTCGGGCCTTCTCTCCGCGGAGATCCGCGAGAAGTTCATCGGCTACGCGACGATCAAGGAAGTCTTCAAGGTGACGGGCGTCGGCAAGGTCGCCGGTTGCCTCGTGACCGAGGGCATCGCCCGGCGCTCCGCCGGCGTGCGCCTTCTGCGCGACAATGTCGTGATCCACGAAGGCACGCTCAAGACGCTCAAGCGTTTCAAGGACGAGGTGTCCGAGGTGCAGTCCGGCCAGGAATGCGGGATGGCCTTCGAGAACTACGATGACATCCGCGAAGGCGATGTCATCGAGATCTTCGAGCGCGAGGAAGTGGAACGCACGCTCGCCTGACGGGAGGCGAGGGCCGAAAAACGAAAGGCGGCGCCGAGGCGCCGCCTTTTTCATTGCCGGACCGGCCTGCGGGACGGATCCCGGGGCCGGACGATCAGACGGGCCTGCCCGCGAAAAGCTGAGCGCCCACCTGCACGACGACCTTGCCATCGGGCAGTGCGCGGACCAGAAGCCCCTGCACCGAAACGCAGCTTCCCAGAATGATGGTCTTGAGCATTTCGGTTCCCCCCGTTTCGCCCTCTCCAATCATCAGTTTAGTCAGGGCGCTTCGCAGATCACGCATTTTTTCGCCCCGAGCGGCAAAAAAACGTCCGCTCCTTGTGCGTTTCGCGAAGTGCGGGCCCGGGGAAGGCGCAGGGGCGGGCCGAAACGTCCCGCCGGCGGGCCTCAGAGCCAGTCGCGGAGAACAGGTATGATCGGCAGGTCGGCGGGCGGCATCGGGTAGCTGCGCATCTCCGCAGGCCGCACCCACTTCAACGCCTTGTGCTCGCGGGCTTGCGGCTGGCCCTCCCACTTTCGGCAGGCGAAGAGCGGCATCAGGAGGTGGAACGTCTCGTAGCTGTGGCTCGCGAAGGTGAGCGGTGCGAGGCAGCTTGCCCAGGTGCCGATCCCCAACTCCTCCTGCAGCTCGCGGATCAGGGCCGCTTCGGGGGTTTCGCCCGGCTCGACCTTGCCGCCCGGAAACTCCCAGAGCCCGGCCATGCTCTTGCCCTCGGGGCGCTGGGCGAGAAGCACGCGCCCGTCGGCATCGATCAGCGCGACCGCGGAAACGAGGACGGTCTTCACGAGCGGTAATCGGCGTTGATGGAAATGTAGCCGTGGGTGAGATCGCAGGTCCAGATGGTGGCCGCCCCCTCCCCGAGGCCGAGATCCACCGAGACGGAGAGCTCGGCGCCCTTCATGTAGGCGGCCGCCTCGGCCTCGACGTAGCCCGGCGCGCGTTGCCCGTTCTCGGCCACGAGGAGATCGCCGAACCGGATGGACAGCCTGTCGCGGTCGGCCACCGCGCCGGACTTGCCCACCGCCATGACGATCCGGCCCCAGTTGGCGTCCTCTCCGGCGAATGCCGTCTTCACGAGGGGCGAATTGGCGATGGAAAGCGCGACCCGCCTGGCATCGGCGCCGTCCTGCGCGCCCGAAACCCGCACCTCGATCAGCTTGGTGGCGCCCTCGCCGTCGCGAACGACCTGGAGCGCGAGATCCTTCAGGACCTCGGCGAGGGCCGCGCCGAACGCGGCCTCGTCTTCATCGCCCGCCAGCCCGGTGCCCGAACCACCGGTGGCCGCAAGGAGCAGCGTATCGGAGGTGGAGGTGTCCCCGTCCACGGTGATCGCGTTGAAACTCGTCTCGACATGGGCGGAAAGCAGGCGCTGGAGCGTTTCCTGCTCCACCCGCGCATCGGTAAAGACATAGGCGAGCATCGTCGCCATATCGGGCGCGATCATGCCGGAGCCCTTGGCGATGCCGGCGATCCTGACCTCGCCGCCCGCCAGCCGCACCGTTGCCGCGGCGCCCTTGGCGAAGGTGTCCGTCGTACGGATGGCCTGAGCCGCATCGGCGAGCCTGTCTTCCCTCGCCTCGAAGAGGAGCGTTTCGAGCACGGCCTCGATCCGCTCATGGGGCAGCGGCTCTCCGATCACCCCAGTCGAGGAGGTGAAGATCCGCGCCTCGGGAATGCCGGAGGAGCGCGAGAGCGCGGCGCAGAGGCTGGCCACGGCCTCGGTGCCCGCCCGGCCGGTGAAGGCGTTGGCGTTGCCGGCGTTCACGAGGAAGCAGGCCCCTGCCTCTGGCGCCCGGCCCAGCTTGGCCTCGCAATCGAGCACCGGTGCCGCCCGGGTGGCGGAGCGCGTGAACACGCCGGCAACCGTCGTTCCGGGCGCCAGAACCGCCAGCATCACGTCGGCGCGGCCCGAATAGCGCACGCCGGCCTCGGCGGTTGCGAAACGCGCGCCGGCGATGGCGGGCAGCGCGGGAAGCCCGCCCGGCGGCGCCAGGGGGGAACGGGGCAGGTCGGCCATGGGTCAGTCCGCGAGGAGGTCCATCTGCGAGATCAGCGAGGGGTCGATCCCGTCCACGGACCGCGAGATGTCGGCTGCGTCGGTCAACTCGGCGATCCGTGCTTCCACCGCGGCCTGCTGCAGCTCGGCCCGGAGCGTGGCACGGACGTCCTCGAGGGAAGGCACGGGCGCTTCGCGGGTTTCGTTGAGCGTGATGACGTGCCAGCCGAACTGCGTCTGCACCGGGGCGCTGACCTCGCCGGGCTCCAGCGTGATGACGGCCTCCTCGAAGCTCGGCACCATCATCCCGGTGGAGAACCAGCCCAGCGAGCCACCGTTGGGGCCCGAGGGGCCGGTGGAGCGCTCCTGGGCGAGCGTTGCGAAATCGGCACCTTCCCCGAGCTCGGCGACGATGGCGGCCGCCTCCTCCTCGGTTTCAACGAGGATGTGGGAGGCGTTGTATTCGACGCCGGGGGACACATCGCCGTACTGCGCGGCATAGGCGGTGGCGATGTCCTCCTCGCTGACACCCTCGGCCAGCGTCGCCTCGATGGCCGTGCCGGCGCCAAGCGTGCGGCGCTCGTTGTCCAGCGCGATCAGCGCCGCACGCGGCAGCGCCTCCACGCTTTGCGCAAGAACCTCCTGCTGCACGAGCTGGTCGAGCAGGCCGGTGAAGAGAATCTCGTCGGGCAGGCTCTGATACTGTTCCGGCAGATCGCGGCGTGCGGAGAGAAGATGACCCACGGTGATCTCGGTGCCGTTGACGGTGGCCACCACCGTGTCGGCGCCCGGCGCGCTGTCCTGCGCGAAGGCGGGTATTGCGACGCATGCCGCGAGGGCGAACGCGGCAAGGCGAATGGAAGAAGCGGTCATCATGGAATTCCTCGGTTCGGCTCCGCCCCGACGTGACGTTGACACCATGGGGGCTGACCCTTACATCGCGCGAGTGTTCGCCGGGAGCGCTCGTTCGCCCGCGTGTCTATTGGGTCTGGTTGCGCCGGGCAAGGCGGATGACCCACACGATCCCGTCAATGACGTGAATGCGGAGAGAGAATGCTTGGTTTCGGTTCCATCGCCAAAAAGGTCTTCGGCACGCCGAATGACCGGAAGGTCAAGGCGACCCGCCCGCTTGTCGAAAAGATCAACGCCCTGGAACCAGAGATCGCCGCGCTTTCCGACGACGGGCTGAAGCAGCGCACCGACGCGTTACGCGCCAAGGCGACCTCCGGCACGCCGCTCGACGATCTGCTGCCCGAGGCCTTCGCCACCTGCCGCGAGGCCGCGAAGCGCGCCCTCGGCCTGCGCGCCTTCGACGTTCAGCTGATGGGCGGGATCTTCCTGCACCAGGGCAACATCGCCGAGATGAAGACGGGCGAGGGCAAGACCCTCGTGGCCACCTTCCCGGCCTATCTCAACGCGCTCACCGGCAAGGGCGTTCACATCGTGACTGTGAACGACTACCTCGCCAAGCGCGACGCCGAGTGGATGGGAAAGGTCTTCGCCGCGCTGGGGCTGACCACGGGTGTCGTCTACCCCCAGCAGCCCGACGACGAGAAACGCGCCGCCTACGCCTGCGACATCACCTACGCCACCAACAACGAGCTCGGCTTCGACTACCT
>CAYXOX010000202.1:0-4517 GCA_964466745.1 uncultured Rhodobacterales bacterium | reverse complement strand
GGCGCTGCGGGTGAACGATTTCCTGTCGGGCTGCATGATGGGCGCGGGCATCCGCCTCGTCGATTTCAAGATCGAGATCGGCCGGGTCTGGGACGGCGACTACCAGCGGCTGATCGTGGCCGACGAGATCAGCCCCGACAGCTGCCGGCTCTGGGACATGGACACCGGCAAGAAGCTCGACAAGGACGTGTTCCGCCGCGATCTCGGCAATCTCGCCGACGCCTATACCGAGGTGGCCCGGCGGCTGGGCGTGCTGCCGGCGAACGCGACCCACCTGACCAAGCCAACGCTCATCAACTGAGGGGGCCCGCGGGGCAGGCACCGGCATCCCATGAGTATTTTTGCCAAGATGAAGCGGGAGGCGCGGGCAGGATGAAGGCACGGGTGGAAGTGATGCTGCGCGAGGGCGTGCTCGATCCCCAGGGGGAGGCCGTGCGGGCGGCGCTCGCCACGCTCGGCTTCGCCGGCGTCGAGGGCGTGCGCCAGGGCAAGCTCATAGAGCTGGAGCTCGCCGAGGGCGTGGGCGAGGCGCAGGTGCGCGAGATGTGCGAGCGGTTGCTGGCCAACCCGGTGATCGAGAGCTACCGCGTGGAGATGGGCTGAGCGATGCGGGCGGCCGTGCTGCGCGCCTATCGCGAGGATCTCTCGCTGGAGGAGGTTCCCGAGCCGGCCTGCCCAGAGGACGGCGTGGTGCTGCGGGTGATCGCCTGCGGCGTGTGCCGCTCGGACCATCACGGCTGGTCGGGGGAGCATCCCCGGGTTAAGCCGGGCCAGATCCAGGGGCACGAATACTGTGGCGAGGTGGTCGAGGCCGGCCCGCGGGCGCGCCATCGCCCCGGCGCGCTGCTGGTGGCGCCGTTCATCCTCGCCTGCGGCGATTGCCCGGCCTGCCTTTCGGGCGCGTCGAACACCTGCGCGCGCCAACGCCTGCCGGGGTTCGTGGAGCCTGGCGCCTTCGCCGAATACGTCGCGGTGCCCTTCGATCACAATCTCGCGCCGCTTCCCGAGGGCCTTGCGCCGGCACTGGCGGCGGGGCTCGGGTGCCGGGTGACGACGGCCTGGCACGCGCTGACCGGGCGCGCCGCCCTGGCGGCCGGCGAGTGGCTCGCGGTTCACGGGGCCGGGGGCATCGGCATCGCCGCGCTGGTGCTGGCGAGGGCCATGGGCGCCCGCGTGATCGTGACCGACGTGGTGCCCGAGAAGCTGGCGCAGGCCCGCGCCGCGGGGGCCGAGGCGGCGCTCGACGCCCGCGAGGGCGGGGTGGCGGAGCGGATCGTCGAGCTCACCGGCGGAGGCGCCCATGTGGCGCTCGACGCGCTCGGCGCCCCGGAAACCGTGGCCGCATCGCTGGCTTGCCTGCGCCCGCTCGGGCGGCACGTGCAGGTGGGCATGCCGGTGGGGCATACCGCGCGCATGGAGATCGACATGAGTGCCGTCTACATGAAGAACCTCGCCCTTTTCGGCACCCGGGGCATGCCCGCGCACCGCTTCCCATCGCTCCTCGGCCTCGTCGAGAGCGGGCGTGTGGATCTCGCCCCGATGATGCCGCGCGAGATCGCGCTTTCCGGGGTGAGCGCGGAACTGCACGCCATGAACGGCCGCACGCCGCCCGGCGTGGCGGTCGTGACCGATTTCGCGGGGTAGGGGCCATGCGCGCGGCTGTCATCGTCTTTCCCGGCTCGAACTGCGACCGCGATCTCGCGGTGGCGCTGGGCGCGGCCGGCGCCGAGGTCGCCATGGTCTGGCACAAGGAGACGGCGCTGCCGGACGGGATCGACCTCGTTGCGCTGCCGGGCGGCTTCTCCCACGGCGACTACCTGCGGTGCGGGGCGATCGCGGCGCGGGCGCCGGTCTGCGCCGCGGTGGCCGGGCATGCCGCCCGTGGCGGGGCGGTGCTGGGCATCTGCAACGGCTTCCAGGTGCTCACAGAGATGGGGCTGCTGCCGGGCGCGCTCATGCGCAACGCCGGCCTCACGTTCCTGTGCCGGCCCGAGCGGCTGCGCGTGGAGACCGGGCGCAGCCTCTTCACCTCCGCCTACGGGGCGGGCGCCGAGATCACCCTGCCCATCGCGCATCACGACGGCAACTACCAGGCCGACGCCGATACGCTCGACCGGCTGGAGGGGGAAGAGCGCGTGGCCTTCCGCTACCTCGGCGCGCCCAACGGCGCGGCGCGGGGCATCGCGGGCATCCTTTCGGAGAACCGGCGCGTGCTGGGCATGATGCCGCATCCCGAACGGGCGGCCGATCCGGCGCTGGGCGGCACCGACGGTGCGCCGCTTTTCGCTGCCCTCGCGCGGGGGTTCGCCGAGGCATGAGGTGCGCCGCTTGAGCGGATGGCAGCCGGGGCGTAGGCTCGGCGCCATGGCAGTTTCGCCCGCAGATACCCGGCCGCGCAGGATGCGCCGCACCCTTGTCGAGGGCGCGCGGGGCTGGCGCGTGCGCGTGGCGCTGCTGGCGCTCCTGGCGGCGGCGGTGGCGACGGTATGGGTCACCAACCTGTGGCTCTCGGAGCGGTTCACCGAGACGGTGCGCAACCGCGCCGAGGTGCGCCAGGCGCTCTACGCCGGCAACCTGCTTTCCGAGCTGCGCCGCAACGCGGTGGTGCCGCAGCTGCTGGCGCGCGATCCGGCGCTGATCGGGGCGCTGGCCTCGGGGGATTTCTCGCAATCGACCCGGCGGCTCATCTCCTTCGTGGACGAGATCGGGGCCGCCTCGCTGATGATGCTCGACCGCGACGGGCGCGCCGTTGCCGTGACCCAGCGCCACGAGCTGGGGGCACTGCACCGCAACGCGCCCTACACCGTGGCCGCGCTGCGCTCGAACGACACGGTGTTCACCATGGCCGACAGCGGCAACGGCACCATGCGCTTCTTCTACTCGCGGCGGATCGCCGAGCGCGGTCGGCTGCTGGGCGTGATCGTGGTGGAGGTGGACCTGCGCAAGTTCGAACGGAGCTGGACCGGCATCTCCGAGGCGGTGCTGGTGACCGACAGCGAGGGGCGGATCATCCTGTCCACCGAGCCGCGCTGGCGGGGCCTGACCCTCGACGAGGCGCTCACGGTCCGCTCGCCGCCCTCGGCGATCGAGCGCGCGATCCGCGCCACCGCCGACTGGACGACGCTTCCCGCCGATGCCTACCTGCGCGGCCAGGCGGTGCTGCGCAACGACAGCCGCATCCCCTTCCGCGGCTGGACGATGACGACCTTCACGGCCTATGCCTCGGTGCGCGAGCGGGTGAACGGCGTGCTGGCGCTGCAGATCATGGGGTTCGCCATCCTCGCGGCGCTTACCTTCTACCTCGCCGGGCGCCGCACCCAGTCGCGCCTGCGGTTCATCCAGCGGGAATCGGCCGAGCTCAGGGCGCTCAACGACCGGCTTCAGCAGGAGATCGCCGAGCGCGAGAAGGTCGAGAAGACGCTCGAGGTCGCCGAACAGACGCTGGCCCAGTCCTCCAAGCTCGCGGCGCTCGGGGAGATGTCGGCGGCAGTGAGCCATGAGCTCAACCAGCCGCTCGCGGCGATGCGCACCTACCTCGCCGGGGCGCGCCTCCTGATGCAGCGGCGCCGGGCGGAGGAGGCGATCGGTTCGCTCCAGCGCATCGACGACCTGATCGAGCGCATGGGCACCATCACCCGCCAGCTCAAGAGCTACGCGCGCAAGGGCGACGAACGTTTCGAGCCGGTGGACCTGCGCGAGTCGGTCTCCGCCGCGCTGGCGATGATGGAGCCCCAGCTGCGCCGGCGCCACGTGACCATCACCCAGACGCTGCCCCAGGGGCCGGCGATGGTGGTGGGCGAGAAGGTCCGGCTCGAACAGGTGATCGTGAACCTGCTCCGCAACGCGCTGGACGCCACGCGGGAAACCGCCGAGCCGCGGGTGGAGCTCCTCGTTGCGCGCGGCGAAACGGTGCGCCTGACCGTCCGCGACAACGGGCAGGGCATCGCCGATCTCGAATCGCTCTTCGAGCCCTTCTACACCACCAAGCAGCCGGGCGACGGGGTGGGCCTCGGCCTTGCGATCTCCTCGGGGATCGTGAAGGAACTCGGCGGCCGGCTGACCGCGCGCAACGGGGCGACGGGCGGCGCCGTCTTCGAGGTGCACCTGCCGCGGCATGCGCCGGCGGACGGGGATGCCGGCCCCGGGTCCGGACCCGGCGGCTGGCGGCGCGAGGCAGCGGAATGATCGAAAAATGAAAAGATGGAGGTGGGCATGCCCCAGGCAATGAAGATCGCGGTCGTCGACGACGAGCAGGACATGCGGCAGTCGATCAGCCAGTGGCTGGCGCTTTCGGGCTTCGACACCGAGACCTACCCCTCCGCGGAGGAGGCGCTCAAGGGGCTCGGCCCCGAATACCCCGGCGTCGTCGTCTCCGACATCAAGATGCCGGGCATGGACGGCATGCAGTTTCTCAAGCGGCTCATGAGCCTCGACAGCGCGCTGCCCGTCATCATGATCACCGGGCACGGCGACGTGCCGATGGCGGTGGAGGCGATGCGCGTGGGCGCCTTCGACTT
>CAYXOX010000201.1:0-4523 GCA_964466745.1 uncultured Rhodobacterales bacterium | reverse complement strand
ATCCGCCGCGGGCCCGCGCAGGCCGGCACGCTTGGCTACTGGATCGGCGCGCCCCACGCCCGGCAGGGCTACATGCGCGAGGCGATCGAGGCGGTGGTGCGCAATGCCTTCGACACGCTCGATCTGAGCCGCATCGAGGCGGCCTGCCTGCCCGAGAACGCCGCCTCGCGCGGGCTGCTCGAGCGCTGCGGCTTCAAGTACGAGGGCGTGGCGCAAAGCTACCTCCAGATCGGGGGGCGCTGGCGCAACCATGTGCTCTACGCCAACCTGCGCACCGATCGCCGCGGGCGGACGGACGTGGGCGCCGTCTGAGCCGCGGTTCCGGGCCGCGCTCGCGCGTGCCGGGCTGTCGCCGGGCCTCGCCGGTGCCCGGCCGGGCACTATCTTTCCGCGAAGGAGAGTCGGACCAGCCCAGGAGGGGATGCGATGCCTTTCACGATACCTTCGGTTGCCGCCGCTGCGATTGCCGGTGCGGCGATCCTGGCCACAGGTCTGGCCGGCTGGGCCGGCGCGCAGGAACGGCGGGCCAGCCACTGCATCGCCATCGCCGATGCGGCACCCGGCATCGAGTACCTGCACCGCGCGAGCTTCACCGAACCGCCCGAGCCCTTCAGCGTCCGCCTGCGCTACATCGACCACTCGATGTTCCTCATCAGCACGGCCGGCGGGGTCGACATGGTGACCGATTACGCAGGCTATCTCGGCCCCGTGGATTTCGTGCCCGAGGTGGTGACGATGAACCAGGGCCATTCCACCCACTGGACGGCGCGCCCCGACCCGCGCATCCCCCATGTGCTGCCGGGCTGGGAGGTCGGCGGCGTGGCCGCCGACCATCACCTGGAGATCGGCGAGGTGCTCGTGCGCAACGTGCCGACCGATACCCGCGGCGGCTGGGGCGGCGAGATCCGGCAGGACGGCAATTCCATCTTCGTCTTCGAGGCAGAGGGGCTGTGCATCGGCCACCTCGGCCACCTGCACCACGAGCCCGACGCCATGCAGTATGCCGCGCTCGGGCGGCTCGATGTCGTGCTGGCCGCGGTCGACGGCGGCCTGACGCTGGACCATGCCACCATGTTCCGGATCATGGAGCGGCTCCGTTCCTCCATCGTCGTGCCCATGCACTGGTTCGGCGAGAGCACCCTGCAGCGCTTCCTCGCCGGGATGCGCGAGGGCGGGTTCGCCGTGGAGGAGACCGGCAGCCACAGCATGCAGGTATCCCTGCGCACGCTGCCCTCGCGGCCCACGGTGATGGTGCTGCGCCCGGCTTTCCTTTCCTCGGGGGAGGCCGCCGATGCGCCGGGGCTTGAGATGGCGCCCGCGGAGTGATCTGCTTGCCGCGATGCTGAACCCCGCCGGCCCGGATATCGAGGCGCGCCTGCGCGCCGTGCTGCCGCCAGCGGCCTTCCGAGAGGCCGAGCCGCGCTACCTCGAGGAGCCGCGCGGCCGGTGGCGGGGGCAGGCCGCGCTGGTGCTGGCGCCGGGCTCGGTCGATGAGGTGGCGGCGATCGTTGCGCTGGCGGGCGGGGCGGGCGTGCCCGTGGTGCCCTTCGGCGGCGGCACCGGTCTCGTCGGCGGGCAGCTTGCGCCCGATGGGCCGGCGCCCCTCGTGGTGTCGTTGGAGCGCATGTCGGCCATTCGCGCGGTCTACCCGGAAGAGAACGTCCTGGTGGCCGAGGCGGGCGCGATCCTCGCCTCGGTGCAGGAGGCGGCCGACTCCGTGGGCCGGCTCTTCCCGCTGAGCCTCGGCAGCCAGGGCTCCGCGCGGATCGGCGGGCTTCTCGCCACCAATGCCGGCGGCGTCAACGTCCTGCGCTACGGCAACGCCCGCGCGCTCTGCCTCGGCCTCGAGGCCGTCCTGCCCAACGGCGAGATCTGGCATGGGCTCTCGCGCCTGCGGAAGGACAATACAGGCTACGATCTGCGGGATCTCCTGATCGGCTCGGAAGGCACGCTGGGCATCATCACCGCCGCCGCGCTCGTGCTGCATCCCCGGCCCCATGCCACCGGCGCGGCGCTGCTGGCCGTGCCGAGCGCCGAGGCGGCGCTTTCGCTCCTCGCCGTCGCGCGCGCGCAGGTGGGGGAGGGGATCTCGGCCTTCGAGGTCATGCACCGCGAGAGCTTCGCGTTTCTTGCCGAGGCCTTGCCGGAGCTGCGCCAGCCCTTTGCCGAGCCGCCCGAATGGGCCGTGCTCTTGGAGCTCGGGCTGCCCGCGGGCCTAGACCCGGCCGAGGCGCTCGAGCGCCTGTTCGAGACGGGCTTCGAAGGCGGCCTCGTGACCGACGGGCTGATCGCGCGATCCGAGGCGCAGCGGGCGGAGTTCTGGGCCATTCGCGAGCGTTTGCCCGAGGCGAACCGCAAGATCGGCGCGATCTCGAACCACGACATCTCGCTGCCGCTGGGCGCGGTCCCGGAGTTCATCGCGCGGGGGCGGGAGGCCGTGGCGGCGCTGGGCCCGTTCCGGATCAACGCCTTCGGGCATCTCGGCGACGGGAACCTGCACTATAACGTGTTTCCGCCGAAGGGCGGCAGCCGCGCCGATCACCTCGGCCAGCGCGAGGCGTTGAAGCGTGCGGTGCACGATCTCGTCCACGCGTTTGGCGGCTCGGTGAGCGCGGAGCACGGCATCGGCCGGCTCAAGGTCGAGGATCTCGAACGCTACGCCGATCCGGCCAAACTGGCGGCGATGCGCGCGATCAAGGCCGCGCTCGACCCCGCGGGCATCATGAACCCGGGCGCCGTCCTGCGGCCCCCGGCCTGAGCGGTCGCGCCCAAGGCCTCATTCCCGGGGCTCTCGGCGCTCCTTGGCGTCCGCGGGCTTCCACATCGGCACGCCGATGCGCACGGCGGCCCGCCCGATCATGTGCGCGGCCACCGGTGCCGTCAGGATCAGGAAGAGCACGATCGCCACCGCCCGTACCGTCACGCCGCTGTCGGCGAAGTGCAGGGCGGCAGCCGCTGCCACGACCCCGCAGGCCAGCGTGCCGGCCTTGGTGGAGGCGTGCATGCGGATCAGCACGTCGGGCAGCCGCAGCACGCCCAGCGCGGCGACGAAGGCGAGGAACCCGCCCAGAAGCAGCAAGATGCCGACGATCCACTCAATCATTCTGGTCCTCCTTTCCCGCGTCCGCCGTCGCCCTTGCGTTTTCGCTGCGCAGGGCACGCCGCTCCGCGAAGCGCGCCAGCGCCACCGTGGCGAGGAACCCCACGAGCGCGAGCACGAGCGCGACGTCGAGAAAATCCGTCTCGCCCGTCGAAACCGCGTAGACAACGCAGAACGCGACGATGAGCACGGTGAGCATGTCGAGCGCGACCACGCGGTCGGGCAAGCTCGGCCCCAGGACCATCCGCACGAAGCCGAGCACGAGAGCGAGCGCGAGCATCACGAAGGTCGCCGTCACCGCGAGGTCGAGAAATTCGGCTCCTGTCATCCTTCGACGGCCTCCCTCACCCAGCGCTCCATCCCGGACTTGAGCGTCCGGCACACCTCCTCGGGATCGTCCGCGAACATCGCGTGGACATAGAGCGTCTTGCGATCCTCGCTCACATCGAGGCTCAGGGTGCCCGGCGTCAGCGAGATCAGGTTGGTCACGAGGAAGATGCCCGCGTCGGATTTCACATCGAGCGGCATGGCGATGATGTCGGGGCGGGCCATGTGTCGGGGGGTGAGCACGTCCCAGATCACCTCGATCGAGGAAACGACGAGTTCGTAGTGGAACATCACCAGCAGCTTGGCCCAGCGCCAGACGCGCAGGAAATAGGGGTCTGGCGCGCCCAGCAGGGGCTGCAGCAGCCAGAGCAGAAGAAAGCCCAGCACGAAGCCTGTGAGCAGGCCGAGGAGGCTGAAGGTTCCGGCGAGCGCCGCCCAGCAGACAGCAAGCAGGATGTTGAAGACGAAGACGTTCATGGCCGCTCCTCCGTGAAACTGGCCCCCGCCTCCGGCCCGAGAACCGTGGCGATGTAATCCACCGGGTCGAGCAGCTGCGCCGCGCCGGCCTGTGCGAACTGCACGAAGGGTTCCGGGAAGAAGCCGATGATGCAGGTCAGCACCGCAAGCCCGGCGATGGGCACGAGATAGGCCGCGCGATCAGCCGCCGGAATGGAGGCGAGCCGCGGCTCGATCCCGTCCGGGTGCGGCTTCCAGAACGCTTCGGCCCAGATCTTGGTCATCGAGTAGATGGTCAACAGGCCCACCACCAGCGCGACCCCGGCGATGATCCAGCCTTCCACCTCGAGGCTCGCCTGCACAAGGATGTACTTGGCCCAGAAGCCGGAAAGCGGCGGAAAGCCCGCGAGCGAGAACGCGGGAATCAGGAACAGCACCGCCAGCAGCGGCGCCGATTTGTAGAGCCCGCCGATGCGGCCGAGGTCGGTGGATCCCGCGATGCGCTCGGCAACGCCGGCCACCAGGAACAGGTTCGCCTTCACGATGATGTGGTGGACGAGGTAGAACACCGCCCCCACGATCGCGAGAGGTGTGAACAAGGCCAGGCCGAGGATCATGTAGCCGATCTGGCTGACGATGT
>CAYXOX010000200.1:0-4611 GCA_964466745.1 uncultured Rhodobacterales bacterium | reverse complement strand
CTGCGTGCGCCGGAGGGGCAGGGCCCGGTGATGACCCGCGGAAAGATCTCGCCGCCGCCCCGTGCCGAGATGAAGACCTCGATGGAAGCGCTGATCCATCACTTCAAGCTCTACACCGAGGGCTTCCACGTGCCCGAGGGCGAGATCTACGCCGCCGTCGAGGCGCCCAAGGGCGAGTTCGGCGTCTACCTCGTGGCCGACGGCACCAACCGGCCCTACCGGGTCAAGCTCCGGGCGCCGGGCTTCCTGCACCTGCAGGCGATGGACTACATCTCGAAGGGCCACCAGCTGGCCGACGTGAGCGCCATCATCGGCACGATGGACGTGGTGTTCGGCGAGATCGACCGGTGAAAGCACTAATCGTGTTTGCCCTCGCGACCTTCCCAGCCTGTGCCGGTGCAGATGTCGCTTCCCGGGCGTGCGCGGAGACGGTGAGTTATATCCACGAGATGAATGAGCTTCTTGATCCGAGTTTAGAACTGGAAGCACGACTAGATGGGCAAGCATTGGTCAGGCGTCAGTACTCTGCTGACCGGTCACTTCTTGAAATCGTTATGGGGCCTCACGTCACTGAAACGTTCGCCGATGAGGACATGAACCCATCAAAACTGCTGTCAGAGCAACACGTGTGCGTCGTGCTTCACTCCCGCGATCACGTTGAACTGACACTCCGTGCAATGCGAGTGGCAAGCAACTTACTCGCTGCTTGTCGCGCCGACTTTGAAGGTTCCTAATGCTCCGCCGTCTTCATCCCGCTCAGCCCGAGAGCTTCGCCTTCGCGCCCGCCAACCGGGCCTGGGCCGAGGCGCAGATCACCAAGTATCCCGAGGGCCGGCAGGCCAGCGCGATCATCCCGCTCCTGTGGCGCGCGCAGGAGCAGGAGGGCTGGCTCACCCGGCCCGCCATCGAGCACGTGGCCGACATGCTGGGCATGGCCCATATCCGCGCGCTCGAGGTCGCCACCTTCTACTTCATGTTCCAGCTTCAGCCCGTGGGCAGCGTGGCCCATGTCCAGGTCTGCGGCACCACCTCCTGCATGATCTGCGGCGCGGAGGATCTGGTGGCCGTGTGCCGCGAGAGGATCGCGGCCAATCCGCACGAGCTGTCGCCCGACGGCAGGTTCTCCTGGGAAGAGGTCGAATGCCTCGGGGCCTGCGCAAACGCGCCCATGGCCCAGATCGGAAAGGACTACTACGAGGATCTCACAGCCGAGAGTCTCGGCCGGTTGCTCGATGCGATGGCGGCGGGCGAGGTGCCTACCCCGGGGCCGCAGAACGGTCGCTTCGCTTCCGAGCCCGCGGGCGGGCCCACGACCCTGACCGCCCATGTCGAGGGGCGCATGGCGCACAACGCGTCCGTCGCGCGGGCGCTGGAGCTCGGCGACACGCTCAAGCGCATCGACGGGAGCGAGGTTCCCCTGCGCACGCCCTGGCAGGGCGCGCCGGACGCGCCGGACGAGACGACCCTTGTCGACGACGCGGACCGCGCGCAGGGGCACCCGGTGGACGAAACCGGAATCGACCGCCGCGAGGCCCCCGTTGCCCCCGCCGGCAAGCCCGCAACGCCGGACGCGGCGGACGAGATCGCCGAGGCCGCGCCCGAGCGGCTCGACGCTCCGCGCGCGGATGGTGCCGACGATCTCAAGAAGATCGACGGGATCGGGCCCAAGCTGGAGGCGCTGCTCAACGAGATGGGCTTCTTCCACTTCGACCAGATCGCCGCGTGGGGCGACGCGGAGATCGCCTGGGTGGACGCGCGACTGAAGTTCAAGGGCCGCATCACCCGCGACGATTGGGTGGGGCAGGCCGCGCGGCTCGCAACGCCGGGGTGAGCCCCGGCGCGCGTCGCATCGGGCCGGCCCCCTGCATCCCGCGGCGCGGGGCGCGGGCGAACTCGGGGGCAGACAAGGCGGCCTCAAGCGGGTAAAAACGCCGCAGGAGTGATCCTGCACGCGAAGAAACCCTAGGGGGGAACCTTGAAGATGAGGAATTCGGCATCGCTTGGCGAGGGCGTGATCGCCGTATCGCTGCTGTTCGGCCTGGTTGGCGGCGGCGCACTGATCGTCGTCGGCGACTGGAGCAACATCGCCGCCCTGTTCGGCGGGATGGGTATCGCCGCGCTTGTGGCCGTGGTGCTCCTGCTGGGCTGGCGTCCGCCCGCGGGCGGCCCCGGCGGCGCGCGCGATCTTTCGCCCAGATCCGATGGTTCGGCCGGAGCGGCCGCGACCGGCACGGGCCACGCCGCACCGGCATCCGCACCGGGCGAGAGCGCCTCCGCTGCACCGGCTTCCCAGCCGGTCGCGGCGGCGGCCTCGCCCGCCGCGGCGGTCACGGCCCCGGCTCCGGAACCGGCTCCCGAGCCGGCGCCGGAGCCAGCGCCCGCCCCGGTTTCGCCCGACGCCGGGGTGAAGCCCGAGATGCTGAGCGCCGCGCGCGAGGGCGGCCCCGACGATCTCAAGCAGATCAAGGGGGTCGGCCCCAAGCTGGAGGCGCTCCTGCACCGGCTGGGCGTGTTCCACTTCGATCAGATCGCGTCCTGGTCCGCGGAGGAGGTGGCCTGGGTCGACGAGCATCTCGAGGGCTTCAAGGGCCGGGTCTCCCGCGACAACTGGGTGTCGCAGGCCCAGGTGCTCGCCGCCGGAGGGGCCACCGAGTTTTCGCAGAAGGTGCAGAAGGGCGACGTCTACTGAGCGACGCCTGATCACCCAAGAGAGCGCGCAGCGGCGCAAGGGCGCCGTCAAGCGGGCCGATCATCCAAGGCACCATCGGGAGGAGGCAGTCAGCCCCCACGCGCCGCCATGTAGCGGCGCCAAACCCATGGAGCGAACGTGACATGCCCAATTCGGATTACTGGCACCCGCAGGCGCAGATGATGGCCCTTGGCATGGCCCAACTGGCCCGCACGCCGTCGGTGGCGGCGGGCTCGGCGATATGGCTCGCGGGGCGCAATGCCGCCGTCTGGGAAACCCTCGCGCGCGACATGATCGGCGGCTGCGCCCGCACGCTGCGCGCCGTGCGTGTGCTCGGCGCTCTCTCGCGCGACACAGGCTCCGGGCCGAGCACCGCGGCCCGAGCCGCGGCGCCCGCCGCGCCGGGCCCGCTGCGCACTGCGCCCGCCGCGAAGCCCGATGACCTCACCGCGATCAAGGGCGTGGGCCCGCGCCTCGCCGAGGAGCTCTCGGGCCTCGGCGTGCAGCGCTTCGAGCAGATCGCCGCCTGGACGGCGCCCGAGGCGGCGCGGGTCTCAGGGCAGCTCTCCCCCTCGGCGCGGCGATTCGCCCGCCCCGAGAGCTGGATCGAGCAGGCCCGCGCGCTGGCGGGAGCCTGATCGGGTGGCGCACGGCAAGCCTCCAGGCGAGCGCGACGCGGCGATCGCGCGGGCCGGGCGGCGCACGGCGCTTCTCATCGCGGCGGCGGGGCTCCTGGCGATCTTCGCCCCCGCGATCACCTCCGCGCTCGGCCTCTCGATGCGCTACGAGATGCTGCTCTACCTCGTCTCGCTGGCTGCGTTCATTTGGGCCCTGTATCAGACCTGGCGGATTTGGCAGAAGGGCCGCGACCCCAAAGGATGAAAGCGCGAACACCATGTTGAAAGACGAGGACCGCATCTTCACCAACATCTACGGGATGCACGACCGCAGCCTTGCGGGCGCCCGTGCCCGCGGCCACTGGGACGGCACCGCCGGCCTGCTGGCGAAGGGGCGCGACTGGATCGTGGACCAGATGAAGGCGAGCGGACTGCGCGGCAGGGGCGGCGCGGGCTTCCCCACCGGGCTGAAGTGGTCGTTCATGCCTAAGGAAAGTGACGGCCGGCCGGCCTATCTCGTGGTCAACGCCGACGAGAGCGAGCCGGGTACCTGCAAGGATCGCGAGATCATGCGCCACGACCCGCACACGCTGGTGGAAGGCTGCCTGATCGCCAGCTTCGCGATGGGGGCCCATGCCTGCTACATCTACATCCGCGGCGAATACATCCGCGAGCGCGAGGCGCTGCAGGCGGCGATAGACGAGGCCTACGACGCGGGGCTCGTCGGCCCCGATGCCGCGGGTTCGGGCTGGGATTTCGACATCTACCTGCACCATGGCGCGGGCGCCTACATCTGCGGCGAGGAGACTGCGCTGCTCGAAAGCCTCGAGGGCCGCAAGGGCATGCCGCGCATGAAGCCGCCGTTTCCGGCGGGCGCGGGGCTCTACGGCTGCCCGACAACCGTCAACAACGTCGAATCGATCGCCGTGGTGCCCACGATCCTGCGCCGCGGCCCGGAGTGGTTCGCGGGATTCGGCCGGCCCAACAACGCGGGCACGAAGCTCTTCGCGGTCTCCGGCCACGTGAACCGGCCCTGCGTGGTGGAAGAGGAGATGTCGATCTCCTTCGAGGAACTCATCGAGCGGCACTGCGGCGGGATCCGCGGCGGCTGGGACAATCTCAAGGCGGTCATCCCGGGCGGCTCTTCGGTGCCCTGCCTGCCGGCCAGCGTGATCCGCGAGGGCATCATGGATTTCGACTGGCTCCGCGAGCAGAAATCCGGCCTCGGCACCGCTGCCGTCATCGTGATGGACCAGTCCACCGACATCATCAAGGCGATCTGGCGCCTCTCCAAATTCTACAAGC
>CAYXOX010000199.1:0-4623 GCA_964466745.1 uncultured Rhodobacterales bacterium | reverse complement strand
TGGAGCCGGCCATGGGCTCCACGATGACCGCAGCGATCGTCTCCGCCCCGTGCAGCGCGACGAGCCGCTCCAGCTCGTCGGCCAGATGCGCGCCGTGCTCGGGCTGCCCGCGCGACCACCGGTTTTCCGGGATATGCGTGTGGGGCAGGTGATCGACCCCGGCCAGCAGGGTGCCGAAATGGCGGCGGTTGTTCACGATCCCGCCCACCGAGATGCCGCCGAAGCCCACGCCGTGGTAGCCGCGCTCGCGCCCGATCAGCCGCGTGCGGGACGCCTCGCCGCGGGCGCGGTGGTAGGCCAGCGCGATCTTCAGCGCGCTGTCCACCGCCTCGGAGCCCGAGTTGGCGAAGAAGACATGCTCGAACGGCGTCGGGGCGAGATCGCGCAGGCGCGTGGCCAGCTCGAAGGCCTTGGGGTGGCCCATCTGGAACGCCGGCGCATAGTCGAGTTCCGCCGCCTGCGACTGGATCGCCTCGACGATCCTGGGCCGCTTGTGGCCCGCGTTGCAGCACCAGAGGCCCGCGGTGCCGTCGAGCACCTGGCGGCCGTCGGAGGTGGTGTAGTGCATCCCCTCGGCGGCCACGAACATGCGCGGCGCCTTCTTGAACTGCCGGTTGGCGGTGAAGGGCATCCAGAAAGCAGAAAGGTCGTTCGGCACGGAACGGTCAAGCGCCATCGCTGGGCCTCCGAAAGGTGTGGCTGGCAATTTGACCAAGCGGTCAAGATCACGCTAGCAGAGCGCTAGGGTTCGTCAACACGTCACGCGGGCGGCGGCCCGGCGCCGGGCAACGCGCCCGGCGCGGCCCGGGGCATGGCCGGCGCCGCGATCGGCTGGTGCGAGGCACCGCGGCTTGCGAGCGAGCCGGCGGCGGGTGAGGGAGAAGGCCGATGGACCCGGGGCGCACCCGCATCCAGGAAAAGAACCGCGGCGCCATCCTGGAAGCGGCGCTGGAGATGTTCTCGATCCACGGCTACCGGGGCGCGACGCTCGACGCGATCGCCCGTGCCGCTGGCCTCTCCAAGCCCAACCTTCTCTACTACTTCCCCTCGAAGCAGGCGATCCATCTCGCGCTGCTCAGCGGGCTGATGGACACCTGGCTTGCGCCTCTGCGGGCGATGCATGCCGAGGGCGATCCAGTGGAGGAGATTCTCGCCTATGTAAGGCGCAAGCTGGAGATGAGCCGGGATCTGCCCCGCGAAAGCCGCCTTTTCGCCGACGAGATCCTGCAGGGCGCCCCGAGGATCGGCCCGGCGCTCGGCGGCGAGTTGCGCGCCCTCGTGGAGGAGAAGGCGGCCATCATCTCGGGCTGGGCCCGCGCGGGGCGCATCGCGCCGGTGGATCCGCACCACCTGATCTTCTCGGTCTGGGCGCTGACCCAGCACTACGCCGATTTCGACACGCAGGTGCGCGCCGTGCTCGGCCCGGGCCGCGATCCCTTCCCGGCGGCGGATGCCTATCTCGAAACGCTGTTCCGGCGGCTGCTCGTGCTCCCCGAGGGGGCGGCAGGCTAGCTGACGCTCTTCAGGCCCGGCCTGTCGTCGTCGGCCGCGAAGGCGCCGGGCGTTTCCTCCGCCTCGGCGCAGTGCCGCCGGAAGGCCCTTTTCAGAAGGTCGAGCTCGGCACGCATCAGCGAAAGCTCGGCATCGAGATCCCGCGCGAGGGGCGCACCGGCGGCAAGGGTGACCCGCGCCAGCGGCTCCGCACTGCCCGGCTCGCCGATGGTGATGGTGTGGATACCCTCGCCCACCGCCTCGGGCGGGATGGGCAGCACGACCGACCAGCCGCCGGCGGCGCGGTGCGACACGGCGAGCCCGGGCAGGGTGGTGCCGCGCAGGACGGCTTCCAGCTTCGGCGGTGCGTCTTTCGGGCCCTCGAGCACCCCGTGCCAGCTTCCGTTGGCGAAACGGGTCTCGGTGAGTGTGTGTCGCGCCATCGCGGGCTCCTAGATCTCCGCCCGCAGGCGGCGTGCGAAGGTCAGGTCGCGCAGCCAGATGCGGTTCATCTGCGGGCGCTCGAAGATGATGTCCAGCCACATGCGTTCCGAGCGCCGCTCGTTGAGGCGGGTGTAGGCAAGGTCGAATTCCACCGTGGACGCCTCGGCCCGCCCGCGGGGCAGCTCGCGCACCACCTGCTCGGTGTTCGGGCCGTGGCGGATGTTCAGGCGCAGGAAGACCTCGAGAGGGCGCTCGAGGGCGCAATCGAGATCGACCCGAACGATGTGGTCGCGGCGAAGATTCTGCGCGGCCTCCGCCGGAAGATCCACCGCGAGCGAAAGAAAGCTGCCGTCGAAGGCGAACACGTCGAGCTCCAGCCCGAAGGGGGAGAGATCCTCCTCGCGGCCGTTGCGCGTCTGCCGAAGGGTCAGCTCCGACCGGTCGCAATCGTGGAAGAGCCGGATTGCCTCGTCGATGGCAGCGCCGCTCGCGGCGGCGGCCACGCCGGGCACCTTCGCCCTGTAGCGGAAGGCCTCGGGGCGCCACGCCCAGTCCGCGCCATCGGCCCGGCGGAGGGCGTCGGCCCCGATCCGGGGCAGCGCGAGGCGGTCCTCGGCGATGCGACGGAACTCCGCAACCCGGGTGGACAGCAGCTCTGCCTGGCCCAACCGGCGCCGCACGGCCGAAATCGGCATGGTTTCGGCGCGTCGCACGGCCTTCGACCACATGCGCGTCGCCCTGAGGCCGAACAACTCGTCCAGAAAAGAGATGCCCGCTCGCCCCATTGCACCCACCGCTCGCACGCCCGTCGATCAGGGCGATACGCGCTATGTTACCACATACCGATGGCCGAATGCCTAACGCAGTCCGGCTGACGGAATGTCTAACGCAGTCCGGCGGGCGCGGGCAAGGGCGGCGCGTTTCGGGCCGAAACCGTTTCGGCCGGTGCAGGCGGCGGCGGGTTGGCCTCGATCAGCGCGGCGGCGAAATCGGTGATCAGCGAAAGGCCCGCCATGCGCGTCGGCAGCGGAGCGGCCTCCATGCTGTACACCGAGAGCGTGGCCAGACGCCCGGCAACCTGCACGAAACCCCGCCAATAGGCCTCCTCCACGCCCGGCGGAGCGCCGGCGCCGGAATCGGTCAGCAGAACGTAGACGCCCGCCGTGCGGCGTTCGACGGAGAGGATCTCAACGTCGGCCGCCGCCCCCGAGCGCGCCAGCAGGCCGCGACCGGCCTCGGTGCGCAGGAAGCTGGCCAGCGCATCGCCCCCCGCGCGCGGATCAAACCCTTCGCCCGGCGGCGAAAGGGTGACCTTGAGCAGGGCGGGAAGGAAGGGGCCGGGCATCTCTGTGGAGAGGGCGGCGCAGCTCGCCGCGACGGCGAAGATGCTTCCGCCGGATTCCTGCGTCACCGTCCCGTCGAAGCAGAAGCCCGGCGGCGCGACGATCCTCAGGGTGCCGTCGCCCGCGCGCAGCTCGGTGACGGCGCGGGCGGGTTCGGGCTGCGCCGCGCTGATGCGCGACAGAAAGCCCGGCCCGCCGCCCACGTCGCCGCACCCGGCAAGCCCGAGAGCCACGGCGGCGGCCAGCGCCGCCGCGGCCGCCCTAGAGATCCATGTAGACATGCTTTTCCTCGCGGGCCCCGGGATGCGTTACCGCGCCCTTCTTGGCTCCGCCAACCAGCTGGGCATATTTCCACAGCGAGCCCGAGGCGTAGATGGTGGGGCGCGGGCCCTTCCAGGCCGCTTTCCGCGCGGCGAGCTCTTCATCGCTCAGCGCCACGGAAAGCTCGCCCTTGATGGCATCGATCGTGATCATGTCGCCATCCTGCAGCATGCCGATGGGCCCGCCATGGGCGGCCTCGGGGCCGACGTGCCCCACGCAGAAGCCGCGGGTGGCCCCGGAGAAGCGTCCATCGGTGATGAGCGCGACCTTCTTGCCCATGCCCTGGCCGGAGATCGCGGCCGTGGTGGCCAGCATCTCGCGCATCCCGGGGCCGCCGGCCGGCCCCTCGTTGCGGATGACGATGACCTCGCCTTCCTTGTACTTGCGCGCCCTGACGGCCTCGAAGGCGTCTTCCTCGCTTTCGAAGACCCGGGCCGGCCCGGTGAACACCTGCTCGCCCTCCGACATGCCGGCCACCTTCACGATGGCGCCCTCGGGGGCGAGGTTACCCTTCAGCCCGACGACGCCGCCCGTCTTGGTGATGGGGGTCTCGATCGGGTAGATCACGCGGCCGTCGGCCTCCCGCGTGACGAGATCGAGCTCCTCGCCCATGGTGCGCCCGGTGGCGGTCATGCAGTCCTCGTGGATGAGCCCTGCCTTGCGCAACTCCTTGAGCACGACGGGAACGCCGCCGACCTCGTAGAGATCCTTGGCCACGTACTGGCCGCCGGGCTTGAGATCGACGAAATAGGGCGTGTCGCGGAAGATGTCGCACACGTCGTCGAGGTCGAAGTCGATCCCGGCCTCGTGGGCGATCGCGGGCAGGTGCAGCCCCGCGTTGGTGGACCCGCCGGTGCAGGCGACCACGCGCGCGGCGTTCTGCAGGCTCTTCAGCGTGACGATATCGCGTGCGCGGATGTTCTTGGCGAGCAGTTCCATCACCGCCTCGCCGGAGGCCTCGCAATACTGGTCGCGGCTCTCGTAGGGGGCGGGGGCGCCGGAGGAGTTGGGCAGCGCGATCCCT
>CAYXOX010000198.1:0-4635 GCA_964466745.1 uncultured Rhodobacterales bacterium | reverse complement strand
TCGCGCTCGACGAGATGCAGATCACCGATATCACCGACGCGATGATCGTGGGCCGCCTCTTCCAGCGACTGCTCGACGGTGGGGTGGCGGTGGTCACCACCTCGAACCGGCCTCCCGACGATCTCTACAAGGACGGGCTCAACCGCGCCATCTTCGAGCCCTTCATCGAGATGCTCAAGGAACGGCTCGTGGTGTGGGAGCTGATCTCGCCCCACGATTATCGCCAGCGCCGAATCGCGGGCGAGCGCCGCTACTTCGCCCCGGTCACGCCCGAGCATCGCGCGGCGGTCGAGGCGATCTGGGAACACCTCACCGGCGGCGTCTCGCACCCGCTGCTGCTGAAGGTGCAGGGGCGCGAGGTGGAGCTGCCGGCCTTCAACAACGGCGTTGCCCGCGCCAGCTTCTACACGCTGTGCGGCCGTGCGCTCGGGCCGGCCGACTATCTCAGGCTGGCCGAAACGGTGCGCGTTCTGGTGATCGACGAGATCCCGCGGCTATCGCGCTCGAACTACAACGAGGCGCGGCGTTTCGTGACCCTTGTGGACGCACTCTACGAGGCGCGCGTGCAGCTGATCTGCACCGCGGCCGCCGAGCCCGACATGCTTTACGTCGAGGGCGAGGGCACCTTCGAGTTCGCGCGGACCGCCTCGCGGCTGGTGGAGATGCAATCGGAGGGTTGGGGCGAGGCCTGAAGCATGACGTCCAAAGCCGTGCGCCAGCCCCGCGGCATCGCGGCTTGCGCAGCCCGCGCGCTGCGCTAGGGTGACCGCGCAGGGCGGCCGAAGGGGGAGGCGCGCGGATGCCTGGCCGCTGGCGTGTGCTTTCCGTCCTCTTCGCCGCCCGCGCGGCAATGGCCTTCCAGTTCCAGGCCGTTGCAGCGCTCTCGCCGCTCTACATGCAAAACTTCGGCGCGGGGCTCGCCGATATCGGCTTTCTGATCGGGCTCTACCTCGCGCCCGGGCTGGTGCTGGCCGTGCCGGGCGGATCCATCGGGAGCCGCCTCGGCGACCGGCGCGCGATCATTCTCGGCATGGGCCTGATGGTGGCGGGGGCGGTGCTGGTGCTCCTGCTGCCGGGCTGGCCCGCCCAGGTTGCCGGGCGGCTTCTGGCCGGGGTGGGCGGCGTGCTTCTCAACGTGCTGATGTCGAAGCTGGTAACCGATCTTTTCGCCGGGCGCGAGATCGGCACCGCCATGGGCATCTTCGTGAACTCCTGGCCGGTGGGTATCGCCGCGGCGCTGCTGGTGCTGCCCCTCCTCGCCACCGGCGGCGGGCTGACGCTGGCGCTCGGGGCCGTGGCGCTGGTCGCGCTCGCGGGGCTCGCGCTTTTCGCCCGCGCGGTGCCCCCGCCGGCGGCCGCCGGCGGCGCCGGCCCCGTGCCGGCCGAACCTCTGCGCGGCCTGGCGCTTGCCGCCACGATCCTCGCCGGGGCGATCTGGGGCCTCTACAACGGGGCTCTCGGCATGGTCTTCGGCTTCGGGCCGGCGATGCTGGCCGAGCGCGGGCTGACCCTTGCCGAGGCCAGCGCCACCACCAGCGCAACGCTCTGGCTCGTTGCGGTTTCCGTGCCGCTCGGCGGGTTGCTGGCCGACAGGCTGGGGCGCCATGGCGCGGTCATGATCTTCGGGTTCACGGCCTTCGGCGCGCTGCTGTTGCTGGCCCCCTCAACCGGGGCCGGGCTGCCGGTCTTCGTGGCCCTCGGGCTGGTGGCGGGCCTGCCCGCCGGGCCGATCATGAGCCTTCCTGCGCAGGTGCTCACGCCGGGCACGCGGGCGGCCGGGCTCGGGCTCTTCTTCACGCTCTTCTACGCCGGCGTCGTCTTCGCCCCGATGCTTGCGGGCCACCTGGCCGCCGGGGCCGGCACCGCCGCCGTGGCGTTCTCGCTGGGTGCGGCGATGCTCGGGGCCTGCTGCCTTACGTTCGTGCTCTTCCGCGCGCTCGCGGCGCGCCTTCGCCCGGCGCGCGCGGCCGCCTGACAGCACGCGCGCGGTGCGCGGCGGGCGCTAGCTCACAAGGCCAAGCTGGCGGGCGATGGTGGCGCTGTCGTAGTAGTCGCGCCCTTCCACGACCTTGCCGTCCTTCACCCGCATCACCGAACAGTAGCGCGCCTCCATCGATCTGCCCGAGGGCGGGAACGTGCCGAGGCTGGAGTGCAGCGGGCCTGTCTGGGTGCCGCGGTTGAGGAATTCCACGACGGCCCAGTCGCCCGACACGATCACGTTGGTGATCTTCACCTCGCCGTCCGGAAACGCCTCTCGCCAGCGATGGTAGTCGCGCCGGTATCCCTCGGGGCCGATCTGCGGCTCGCCGCGGGCGACATCCTCGAAGCGGCAGTTCTCGGCGATCACGGCGGTGCCGCGCTCGGGATCGCGCAGATCCCAGCTTTCGTGAAACTGGCGGACTATGCGTTCTGTTTCGCCCATTGCATTCTCCATGTGCGCCGGCCCCCGGCCCCCGGCCCGGGAAGCGGCGGATCAACCCGGGGTCACAGGGTACTGCCGCTGCAGATCGTCGAGGCCGCGACGGATGATGGCTTCCAGAACTCCGGGATCGATGTCGGAAAGCCGCGTGACGTAGAGGCACGCCTTGCCCGTCTTGTGCTTGCCGAGCCTGCCGAGCAGCTCGTCCATCTCGGCGTAGCCCGGCATCACGTAGATGGAGAGGTTGGCCTTGCGCGGGCTGAAGCCCGTTGCCAACATGTCTCCCTCGCGGCCGCTTTCGTAGACGTAGTGGTAACTGCCGTAGCCCACCAGCGAAGGCCCCCAGAGCTTCGGCTCCCAGCCGGTGATCTCGCGAAAGAGGGCGTCGAGCGCGAGGGCATCGGCGCGGCGTGCGGGATGCTCCACCGCTTCGAGGAACGCCCGGACATCGGCATCGCCCGGCTGGGTCTTGTTCGCGGCCATGGGCGTGCTCCCCGCACCACTCCCCATGAACCTGCCGGGCGAACGCTCTTGGCGCAAGCCTGCAGGCGCTAGCCGTTCTCGCGAAGCACCTGCCCGGCGAGGTAGAGCGAGCCGCAGATCAGGATGCGCGCGCCGGGCGTTCGGGCCGTGATCGCTGCAACCGCGGCGGCCGGGCTTTCGGCGATCTCCGCGTTCAGGCCCGCGTCGCGCGCGGCCTGCGCCGTTGCGGCGGCCGGCAGCGTTGCCGTCTCGCCCGGGATCGCCACGGCAAGCACGCCCTCGGCGAGGCCCGCCATGTGGCCGAGGTAACCACGCGGATCCTTGGTGTTGAGCATGCCACAGATCAGCCAGGTGGGCGCGGGGGGCATCGCGCGCAGTGTCTCGGCCACCGCGGCGCCGGCCGAGGGGTTGTGCCCGCCGTCGAGCCAAAGCTCGGCGCGGCCCGCGGCCGCCACCAGCGGGCCGGCCTTCAGGCGCTGCATCCGGGCCGGCCACTCGGCCCGCGTCACGGCAGCTTCGGCGGCCTCGGGCCCCAGCCCGAGCCGGCGCAGGCCCACCACGGCCATCCCGGCGTTGCCGATCTGATGTGCGCCGCGCAGCACTGGCAGCGGCAAGTCGGCGAGCCCAGTTTCGTCTTCCACCACCAGCCGCCCGCCCTCGGCGCGGGCGTGCCAGTGCTGGCCGTGCACGAGGAGCGGCGCACCGGCCCTGGCGGCGCGATCCTCGATCACCTCCAGCGCCTCCTCGTGCTGGGGGCCGACGACGCAGGGCACGCCCGGCTTGATGATGCCGGCCTTCTCGCCCGCGATCCGGGCGATGGTGTCGCCGAGGAACTGCTGGTGGTCGTAGTCCACCGGGGTGATGACCGTGAGCGCCGGGCGCTCGACCACGTTGGTCGCATCGAGCCGTCCGCCGAGGCCGACCTCGAGAAGAGTGTAGTCGGCCGGCGTCTCGGCGAAGGCCAGAAGCGCCGCGCAGGTCGTGATCTCGAAATAGGTGATGGGATCGGGCCCGTTCGCCGCCTCGCAACGGGCCAGCACGTCGGCCAGCGCCGCCTCGCCGATGATCTCGCCGGCAACGCGGATGCGCTCGTGGAAGCGCACGAGGTGCGGCGAGGTGTAGACATGGGCGGTGAACCCTGCGCCCTCGACGCCCGCGCGCAGCATCGCGGTGGTGGAGCCCTTGCCGTTGGTGCCGGCCACGTGGATCACCGGCGCAAGCCGCCGCTCGGGATGGTCGAGCGCGGCGAGCAGGCGGTGCACCCGGCCCAGCGTGAGATCGATGCTCTTGGGATGAAGCGACATCATCCTGCGCAGCAGGAGGTCGGAATTTTCCAGGGTCACCCGGTCTGGTCCTTGCCTGTCTTGCCCGACCGACTGCCGGTGGTCGCCTTGCCGGGTGGGTCCGCCTCGCCATCGGCGCCGGGCCGGGGCGGAGCGAGGGCCGCAGCGCTTTCCGCCGGCGCCGGCGGCGGCAGATCCGCCATGACCGCGGGGGGTTGGCCCATGAGCATCCGTGTGATGCGGATGAGCTCCTCGCGCAGGTCGCCCCGGGGGGTGACACGGTCGAGCATGCCGTGCTCGAGCAGGTACTCGGCGCGCTGGAAGCCCTCGGGCAGCTTCTCGCGGATGGTCTGCTCGATCACGCGCGGCCCGGCAAAGCAGATCAGCGCGCCCGGTTCGGCGATGTGCACGTCGCCCAGCATGGCGTAGGAGGCCGTGACTCCGCCCGTG
>CAYXOX010000197.1:0-4703 GCA_964466745.1 uncultured Rhodobacterales bacterium | reverse complement strand
CGTGGACGACTTCAACATGGGCGCGATGGAGAACAAGGGGCTGAACATCTTCAACTCCAAATACGTGCTCGCCAGCCCCGAAACCGCGACCGACACCGATTTCGAGCGGATCGAGGGGATCATCGCGCACGAGTATTTCCACAACTGGACGGGCAACCGGATCACCTGCCGGGACTGGTTCCAGCTCTGCCTCAAGGAAGGCCTCACCGTCTTCCGCGACCAGCAGTTCACGGCCGACATGCGCTCCGAACCCGTCAAGCGCATCTCCGACGTGCTGTTGCTGCGCGCGCGGCAGTTCCGGGAGGATGCCGGCCCGCTCGCGCACCCGGTGCGCCCCGAGAGCTTCGTGGAGATCAACAACTTCTACACGGCCACCGTCTACGAGAAGGGCGCCGAGGTCATCGGGATGCTCTGGCGCCTCGTGGGGCCGGAAGCCTATGCCCGCGCGCTCGCGCTCTATTTCGAGCGGTTCGACGGCACGGCCGCGACGGTGGAAGACTGGCTCTCGGTGTTCGAGGAGGCGTCCGGGCGGGACCTGGCACAGTTCAAGCTCTGGTATTCGCAAGCCGGGACGCCGCATGTGAAGGTGGCCGAGCGGCGCGAGGGCGACGTCTACCGCCTCGATCTGCGCCAGCACACGCCGCCCACACCGGGCCAACCCGCGAAGGCCCCCCTGGTGATCCCCGTTGCGGTGGGGCTGCTCGCACCCGACGGGACCGAGGCAATGCCGACCTGCGTGCTGGAACTGGACGCCGCGGCGCGCAGCTTCGCCTTCCGGGAAGCCGCGACCGGGTGGGAGCGTGCGCCGGAGCTCGATACCGAGCTGCCCGCCGATCCCGCGCGGCCCGCAACCCCGGACGCGCCCGAGGGCGGGCCGCTCGGCGACGGGCCGGTCCCCTCGCTGCTGCGGGGGTTCTCGGCGCCCATCGTCCTGGAGCGGGAGCCGAGCGATGCCGAGTGCATTTTCCTGCTCGCCCACGACACCGACCCCTTCGTGCGCTGGCAGTCGGGGCACCGGCTCGCGCTGCGCAGCCTTGCCGCAATGGCGCTCGACGACGTGCCCGCCGACCCGGCTTTTCTCGATGCCAGCCTGCGGACGGTCGCCGACGAGTCGCTGGACCCCGCGTTCCGCGCGCTCACCCTTCGCCTCCCCGGCAACGACGAGGTTGTCGACGCGATCTCGGCCCGCGGCGCCACGCCCGATCCAGCAAGGATCCGCGCGGCCGGCCAGGCACTCGAGCGCGCTCGCGCGGATCGTTTCGAGAACGGGCTGCCCGGCGGCCTCGCGGCAATGCTCGATGCGCTGGCAACGCCGGGCCCCTACTCGCCCGAGGCTGGCCCGGCCGGGCGGCGCGCTCTTTCGGGCGCACTTCTCGCGCTGCTGAACCGGCTCGATGACGGCGCGCGCGCGCAAGCGCAGTACGACGCCGCGAGGAACATGACCGACAGGCTTTCCGCCTTCGCCTGCCTGCTGCGCACCTCCCATCGGGCGGAAGCGGCAGAGCACTTCCACGCCCGCTGGCGCGACGACTGGCTGGTGACCACGAAGTGGTACGGCCTGCAGATCGCGACCGCCGAGCCGGAAGAGGCGGTGGCCGAAGCCCGCAGGCTCGCCGCGCGCCCCGATTTCGACGCGCGCAACCCCAACCGCCTGCGCGCCGTGGTGGGGGCCGTCGCGGGCTATCCGGCAGCGTTCCATGCCGCCGACGGCAGCGGATACGACTTCCTCGCCGAATGGCTGGTACGGATCGATGGCTTCAACCCGCAGATGGCCGCCCGGCTTTCCACCGGCTTCGAGACCTTTGCGCGCTACGACGCGGGCCGCCAGGCCCACGCCCGGGCGGCGCTGGCCCGGGTGGCCGCCCATGAAGGGCTCTCTCGCGACCTCGCCGAGATGGTTGGCCGAATCCGCGCCGGCTGAGTGGCTCGCCGCCCCAATGACGTGCTGAGGCCGGTCAACCCAGTGCGCGGTGTTCCGCTTGCCGCGGGGACCGGCCGGGCGGAGGGTTTTGCAACTTTGCGCGGAGCACGTCACACTCGCGTTATCTGAGTCTGGTTTGTGACGCATCGTGCAGGATCGTATCGACCCCCTCATCGCCGAACGCGCGCCCTGGCTGTTCACGGGCAGGCCAGGCGTCCAGCTCGCGCGCAACGCGCTGACGCGGCTGCTGGGGTATCCGCGCACGATCGCGCTGGCCTCCGAGATGGAGCCCCTGCCCTCGCATGAGATCATGGCCCGCATGGGGGCGCTGCTCGCCCGCGACGTGACCGTCAGCGGCCTCGAGAACATTCCCCGCCAGGGCCCGGCAATGATCGTCTCGAACCATCCCACGGGCATCGCCGACGGTATCATCCTGATGAGTCTGCTCGCGCCGATCCGGCCCGACGCGTATTTCTACGCCAACCGGGATATCCTGCGGGTCCTGCCCCAGATGGAGGACATGATCGCCCCGGTCGAGTGGCGTCGCGAAAAGCGCAGCCACGGCAAGACGCGGGAAACCATGGCCTTCACCCGCAAGGCGGTGGACGACGGGCGGCTCGGCGTGATCTTTCCCTCCGGGCGCCTCGCGAAGCGGCGGGGGCTTCGGCTCTTCGAGCGGCCATGGATGGCGTCGGCGGCGATGATCGCGCGCAAGTTCGACCTGCCGGTAATCCCGGTGCACATCCGGGCGCGCAACTCGGCGCTCTTCTACCTGTTCGATCTCCTGCACCCGACGCTTCGGGACATCACGCTGTTCCATGAAACGCTCAACAAGCACCGGCAGCCCTTCCGCGTGACGATGGGGCGGCCGATCTCCTCGGCAGCACTTCCCGGGAAATCCGAGGACGGAATCGAGATGCTGCGCGGCGCGACGCTCGCGCTCGGCGGCGAGTACGCGCCTTCCGTGTCGCTCGTGGAGACGACTCGCCGGCCGGAGTGGGTGCGCCGGAAGGCTCTCACCAGCTACTGAGACGCGCGGCGTGCGGCTTTCGGGCGGCGCGTCTCGCCGGCCGGCCGCATCACCCGGCGCGGCTGGAGAGCGGCCCGAGCGAGGCCGGCCGCGGCGCGGGGCGGCGTGCCTGCGGCGCCGCGCAATACTCCTGGCCGCGCAGCCAGGCCTGCATTTCCGATCGCTTTTCGGGGACAGTCATCGGCCCCCAGTCGGCGGCCGCGCCGCGGCCACCGGCCGCGATGGCCGCGTCCCGGGGAACCGTTGCCGCGAGAATGCGGACCGCGCAGGAAAGGTTGGCAGGGCCGTGCACGAGATGGGCGCCGCTGGTGGCACGGCAGCCGTAGCCGCGCGCAGTGGCCGGGCCGATCTGAAGAAGACCGAACCATTGCCCTCCGCCACCCACGGCATCTGCGCGCCATCGGCTCTCGTGCTTCGCCAGGGCCGAAAGGAAGCCGGCCCAGAAGGCGGCACGCTGCGCCTCGTCGGCCGCGGGATAGGCCGGGCACCAGGCCGCGATGTCGGCGGGCTGGCTACGCGTCAGCGGTGCGCCGTGCCCGGCGAGCGCGGAGAGCGCTGCACGGGTCAGGAGCGTGCCTTCGGGCCGGGCATCCCAGGCCGCGCGCGGCACATCCTCCTTGCGAGGAAGCGGGCGTGGCACGGCGGCGGGCCCTTTGCCCTGGCCGAGAGCCGCAGGCCTCGCTGCCGGGCGCGGCGGAAAGCCGGCGGCCACGGGCAGGTCGTCCACGGCCTCGATCAGCGCAGGACGCGGAGCCGGGCGCAGCCGCACCGCGACCCCGGATAGGGGCTGCTCCGGGCCATTGCCGGCAGCCGCGGCCGAGGCGCGGGCAAGCGCGGCGTCGGCCGCGCGGCGCACGGCGTCCACCGGCAGCGGCGACGGAGCTGCTCCCGGCGTCGGGGCCTCCGGAACGGCCTGAATATCCGCCGCAGGTGTATTCGGAGCCGGACCCGGAATGTCGCCGGTGGCCTGCGGCGCGATGATCGCCACGTCCGAGCCCGGGCGCGGGGTAGGCCGAAGCTCGGGCGAAGCGCCGGCCCACGGCGCGAGGCACAGCACCAACACCGCGGCGCAGGCCACGGCACGGCAGCCCCGGGGTAAAGCCGCCGGATCGGAGCGCGGTTCCTCCCGCGGCCCGAGGCGCGGCGGGGGCGCGGCCCGAGCGCCGCAGGCGCTGGCGAAAAGCTGCATTCATCCCTCCGTGCGCGCGGCAGCGATTCGCATGGTCGCCGCCCCGCGGGCATGCCATGGATGGCCGCATGCGCTCCCGCTGTCCAGCGCGCCCCTTGCCGCGGCGCGGGGGCTCGCCTAGAACCCCCGGCATTCCAGCGGAGTGACGCCATGCTCGACCTTGCCTTTGAGCCCCCGAAGCCCAAAGTGATCCAGGGCGCGAAACACGAGTGGGAGCTCGTGATCGGCATGGAAGTGCACGCGCAGGTGGCCTCCAGGGCAAAGCTCTTCTCGGGCGCCTCGACGGAGTTCGGCGCCGAGCCCAACGCCAACGTCGCCTTCGTGGACGCGGGCATGCCCGGGATGCTGCCGGTGATCAACGAGGGCTGCGTCGCGCTCGCCGTCAAGACCGGGCTTGGTCTCAATGCGGCGATCAACCTTCGCTCTGCCTTCGACCGGAAGAACTATTTTTATCCCGACCTTCCCCAAGGCTACCAGATCAGCCAGCTCTACCAACCCATCGTGGGCGAGGGGGAGGTGATCGTCGACATGGGGCCCGGCGTGGCGCGCAAGGTCCGCATCGA
>CAYXOX010000196.1:0-4731 GCA_964466745.1 uncultured Rhodobacterales bacterium | reverse complement strand
CCGGCTGCCTGTTCTACAAGATGCGCGCGGGCAAGCACCGGCTGGGGCCGGAAACACGCGCGCGGGTGGAGGAGATCGACGCCGCCGCGCAGGCCGCCTATGCGGCGTTCCTGCGAAGTGCGCGCGATGCCGGGGAGTGGCCCGACGGGCTATCGGTCGAAGCCGGGGCGAAGTACCTCGGCGAGCAGATCGCCCTTGCGATCACCCAGCGGGCTTCGGGGGAGGATCCGGCACGCATCCGGGAATTGTTGCAGCTGGCGTTGTCCGTCTTCCTGCGCCGCTAGGTTCGGCGGCGCGCTCCGCTCCATTCAGCTCGCGGTCATCGGTCATGTGCGCTGTGAATCCGGCAGGGACGGACGGCGCGCGGGCCAATTCTCCGCGCAGTCAAGCGCGGCTTTCCGGCGCGCGGATCGGGGTCTATCGGCCGGAGGCCATCGGCATCGGCGCCTTCGGCGAAGCCCTTCGGCGCTGCCGGGCGTCCGGGAGGGCCACGCCGACACCGCATCGGGCCGGGTCCAGGAAAGCTTGGAGGCGAGTACCGGAATCGAACCGGTGTACACGGATTTGCAATCCGCTGCGTAACCACTCCGCCAACTCGCCGGGGTGAGGGAGGGCTACGTGTTTCGCGCAGCCTGCGCAAGAGGGCACGCGCCGCGGCGCGGTTGCTCGGCAGGCCAAGGGCGGAGCGTATGCCCGCGGCATGGGCCTCGGGGCGGGGTACTCTCGGCGAACTTCGCCCAATTCTTGTGCGGCTGCACAGTCTGCGCGCGCCTTTGCGCCTGCAGCGGTTGCCCTGCCGGGCGAGGCGCGCCAGACTTGTCTTCATGACAGCGCAGAAAACCGTGTTCGACGAGATGTTGGGGGCGCATGACGGGCTTCTGTCCGGCGGGTCTGCCCCAGGGGGTGGCGGTGCGCCGCTCGATGCACGTGGGCCCTACAAGGCATTCTGCGAATGGTTTTCCGGGGAGGATCCGGCGCGTCTGCGCCGCAAGGCTGCGGAGGCGGAGGCCTTCTTTCGCCGTATCGGAATCACCTTCAACGTCTACGGCGCCAGCGAAGCCGACGAGCGGCTGATCCCCTTCGACATCGTGCCGCGCATCCTTTCCGCGCGCGAGTGGGCGCGGCTCACCCGCGGGATGGAGCAGCGGGTGCGGGCGATCAACGCCTTCCTCTACGACATCTACCACCGGCAGGAGATCCTCCGCGCCGGGATCGTTCCGGAAAGCCTCGTGGCGCGCAACGATGCCTTCCTGCCGCAGATGATGGGTGTGGAGCCTCCCGGCGGCGTCTACACCCATATCGTGGGGATCGACCTTGTGCGCACCGGCGAGGGCGCCTTCTACGTGCTGGAAGACAACGCCCGCACACCCTCCGGCGTGAGTTACATGCTCGAGAATCGCGAAACGATGCTGCAGATGTTCCCCGAGCTCTTCAGCCGGATGAAGGTGGCAGAGGTTTCGGATTATCCCACGCGGCTGCGCCGGTCGCTCGCGGCGTCGGCCCCGCCGACCTGCTCGGGGAAACCCGTCGTCGCGATCCTCACGCCCGGCATCCACAACTCGGCGTATTTCGAGCATGCCTTCCTGGCGGACCAGATGGGCGCCGAGCTGGTGGAGGGGCACGACCTGCGGGTGGTTGGCGGCCGCATCCAGATGCGCACCACCCAGGGATACACCCCGGTGGACGTGCTCTACCGGCGGGTGGACGACGCCTACCTCGACCCTCTCACGTTCAACCCCGACAGCTTGCTCGGCGTGCCCGGCATCATGGACGTGTACCGGGCGGGGGGCATCACCATCGCCAACGCCCCGGGCACGGGCATCGCCGACGACAAGGCAATCTACTCCTACATGCCCGAGATCGTGCGCTTCTATACCGGCGAGAAGGCGCTGCTCGAGAACGTGCCCACCTGGCGGTGCTCAGAGCCCGAGGGGCTGGCCTACACGCTCGAGCATCTCTCCGAGCTGGTCGTCAAGGAGGTGCATGGCTCCGGGGGGTACGGGATGCTCGTGGGGCCGGCTGCCTCCCGCCGCGAGATCTCGGCCTTCCGAAAGAAGCTCGAGGCCCGGCCGGCGGCCTATATCGCGCAGCCCACGCTGGCGCTCTCGACCGTTCCGATCCTCGCCAAATCGGGCCTCGCGCCGCGCCACGTCGATCTGCGGCCGTTCCTGCTGGTTGCGCCGGACAAGATCGACATCACGCCGGGCGGGCTTACCCGGGTCGCTCTCAAGAAGGGATCGCTCGTGGTGAATTCCTCGCAAGGGGGCGGCACCAAGGATACCTGGGTGCTGGAGGACTAGAACGATGCTCGGAAAGACGGCGGGCGGGCTCTTCTGGATGTTCCGCTACCTCGAGCGGAGCGAAAACGCGGCGCGGATGATCGAGGCGGGCTTCCGCATCACGCTGACCCGCCCCGACAACGCTGCCGACGAGTGGGCGAGCGTCCTGCGCAGTTCGGGCACCTGGGAAGGCTACATGCGCCAGCACGGCACGGTGGAGGCCGCCTCGGTGATCGATTTCCTGCTGCGGGACCGGGAAAATCCCTCATCGGTCATCTGCGCCTTCACGTCTGCGCGCAACAATGCGCGGCTCGTGCGCACGGCGCTCACCCGAGAGGTCTGGGAAGCGGTGAACGAGGCCTGGATGTCGCTCAAGACGGCCCTTGCGCGCCCGGTCCGCGAGCGCGACCTGCCGGAGGTGCTGGGGCTCGTGCGGCAGCAATCGGCGCTGGTGCGCGGCGCGCTCCACGGCACGATGCTGCGCAACGACGGGTTCGATTTCGCGCGCCTCGGCACCTTTCTCGAACGGGCCGACAATACCGCCCGCATCCTCGACGTGAAGTACTATGTGCTGCTGCCCACGGTCAGCCACGTGGGTTCGGCGCTCGACAACGTGCAGTGGGAGACGATCCTGCGTTCGGTCTCGGGCCAGCGCGCGTTCCGCTGGCTGCACGGCGGCGACATCTCGCCCATGGCGATTGCCGAGTTCCTCATCCTCGACGAGCGCATGCCGCGCTCGCTGCGCTTCTGCGTGGAGAAGCTCTGGGGCAATCTCGGCTACCTGGCCCGGGACTACGGCACCCGGCCGCCGTGTTGCGAACGGGTGGATGCGCTTTTCGACAGGTTGCGCGGCGAGAGCGTGGAGCGCATCTTCGATTATGGGCTCCACGAATACCTCACCGATTTCCTTGCCGACATCGCGGTGCTCGGCGGTGAGATCGAACGCGACTACAGGTTCACCGGCTGACCGATGCGCCTGAACATCCTGCACCGCACCCACTACACCTACGAACGTCCGGTGGCCTACGGGCTCCAGGAGCTGCGGCTCACCCCGCTTTCGGGCCCCGGTCAGCAGGTCATGGAGTGGTCGCTCGACGTGGCGGGCGGCACCCACGAGCTGGAGTTCACCAACGAGATGGGCGACGTGGTGAGTCTCCTGAGCTTCGACGGTGCGGGCCACGAGATCACCGTGACCGCCCGGGGCATCGTGGAGACGACCGATCTTGGAGGCGTCTTCGGCCGTCATCTTGGCTTCATGCCGCTCTGGGCCTACCGGCGCAGCACCGAGCTCACGCGCGCCGGCCCGCTCGTGCGCGGGCTGGTGCGCGGCCTTTCCCAGGAGGAACCCGAACCGATCCCGCGGCTGCATGCCCTCATGGCGCGGGTGCACGAGGCGGTGTCCTACGTGACGGGCCGGACCGATCCGGCAACGACGGCGGAGGGCGCGCTGGAAGCCGGCCACGGGGTCTGCCAGGATCACGCGCACATCTTCTGTGCCGGAGCGCGCTTGCTGGGTTTTCCGGCCCGCTATGTTTCCGGTTACCTGCTGATGGATGATCGCACGGATCAGGAAGCCTCGCATGCCTGGGCGGAAGCTCATGTCGAGGGTCTCGGGTGGATCGGGTTCGACGTTTCCAACCGGATTTCTCCAGACGCACGCTACGTGCGGCTCGCCACGGGCTTCGATTACTCGGGTGCCGCCCCTGTGCGCGGGCTCCGTTTCGGCGAACACGGCAACGAGGCCCTTGCGGTCGAACTCCAGGTCGCGCAGTAAGTTGCGCCGATCGCTGAGAAAGGAAGTCCGGCGATGACCTATTGTGTGGGTCTCAAGCTCGATGCGGGGCTGGTCATGATGTCCGACACGCGCACCAACGCCGGGGTCGACAACATCTCGTCCTTCACCAAGATGCACAGCTGGGAAGTGCCCGGCGAGCGCTATGTGTGCCTCCTGAGCGCGGGCAACCTCGCCACGACGCAGGCCGTGGTGAGCCTGCTCGAGGAACGCACCAAGAGTCCCGAAGACCGCAGCAATTCCCTCCTCTCGGCCCCGTCGATGTTCCAGGTGGCGCGGCTTGTGGGAGCCACGCTGCGCGAGGTGATCGCGACCTATTCCGAGGCCGGGCCCACCGCCGAGAGCCCCTTCAGCGCCTCCTTCATCGTGGGCGGCCAGATCGGGGCCGGGGCGGCACGGCTCTTTCTCGTCTATCCGGAGGGCAACTTCATCGAGGCGGGGAGCGATACGCCCTTCTTCCAGATCGGCGAAACGAAATACGGCCGTCCGATCCTCGTGCGCGCCTACGATCCGGCCATGAGCTTTGCCGAGGCGATGAAACTCCTGCTCGTGTCCTTCGACAGCACGCTGAAGGCCAACCTCTCGGTTGGCCTGCCCTTCGACTGGGCGATCTACCGCAACGACAGCCTCGCCGCCGGGCAGCGCGGGCGGATCGAGACC
>CAYXOX010000195.1:0-4735 GCA_964466745.1 uncultured Rhodobacterales bacterium | reverse complement strand
CAGGCGCTGCGGGAAAAGCAGATCATGGATTTCAAGGGCCTGTTCCGGTCGGTCGACGTGCTGATGGTCGATGACGTGCAGTTCATCGCCGGCAAGGAATCCACGCAGGAGGAATTCTTCCACACCTTCAACGCGCTGGTCGATCAGAACCGCCAGATCATCATCTCGGGCGACAGGCCGCCCGGCGACATCAAGGATCTGGAGGATCGCATCAAGTCGCGCCTTCAGTGCGGCCTCGTGGTGGATCTGCACCCGACCGACTACGAACTGCGCCTCGGCATCCTCCAGACCAAGGTGGAGACCTATCGCACGCAGTATCCGGACCTGCATATCGCCGACGGCGTCCTGGAGTTTCTCGCCCACCGCATCTCCACCAACGTGCGGGTGCTCGAAGGGGCGCTCACGCGGCTCTTCGCCTTCGCTTCGCTGGTGGGGCGGGAAGTCACGCTCGAGCTGGCGCAGGATTGCCTTTCGGACGTGCTGCGCACGGTGGATCGCAAGATTTCCATCGACGAGATCCAGCGGAAGGTGGCCGATCACTTCAACATCCGCCTGTCCGACATGCTCGGGCCAAAGCGGCTGCGCAGCTACGCCAGGCCGCGGCAGGTGGCTATGTACCTGTGCAAGAAGCTCACGCCGCGCTCGCTTCCCGAGATCGGGCGGCGCTTCGGCGGGCGCGATCACACGACGATCATGCACGGCGTGCGCCGGATCGAGGAGCTCCGCCAGAAAGACACGCAGCTTGCCGAGGATATCGAACTCTTGCGCCGCCTGCTGGAGGAGTGAGCGGGGCGCCGGCCCCCACTTCTTGCTTGAGCCGCCACGGGAAACGGGTAGGTTTCCGGTCCCGGTCAGTGTTGGGGAGCGAGGGGCATGAAGTTTTCCATTGAGCGCGGCACGTTGCTGCGCGCGATCGGGCAGGCGCAATCCGTGGTAGAACGGCGGAACACGATTCCGATCCTCGCCAACGTGCTCATCGAGGCCGACGAGGCCGAGGTTTCGTTCCGCGCCACCGATCTCGACGTCGAGGTGATCGACCGTGCCGATGCGCAGGTGGTGCGGGCCGGCGCCACCACCGTGGCCGCCGTGACCTTGCATGAAATCGTGCGCAAGCTGCCCGACGGCGCCCTCGTGACGCTCACCGACGGCGGCACCACGGGGCGGCTCACCGTCGAGGCCGGGCGCTCCACCTTCCAGCTCGCGACCCTTCCGCGCGAGGATTTCCCGGTGATGGCCTCGTCGGAGTATACCTCGAATTTCTCCGCAAAGGCGCCGGTGCTGCGCCGGCTCTTCGACAAATCAAAGTTCGCGATCTCCACCGAGGAGACCCGCTACTACCTCAACGGCGTCTACATGCACGTCGCCGAGGGCGACGAGGGCCCGGTGCTGCGCTGCGTGGCGACCGATGGCCACCGGCTCGCCCGGATCGACGCGCCGCTGCCGGCGGGCGCGGAGGAGATGCCGGGCGTGATCGTGCCGCGCAAGACGGTGGGAGAGTTGCGCAAGCTGCTGGAAGACGACGAGCAGGTGATCGCCGTTTCGGTGAGCGAAACCAAGGTGCGCTTCGCCACACCCGAGATCGTGCTGACATCGAAGGTGATCGACGGCACGTTCCCCGATTATTCCCGCGTGATCCCCATGGGCAACACGCGCCGCCTCGAGGTGGACGCCAGCGAGTTCGCCAAGGCGGTGGACAGGGTGGCCACCGTTTCCTCCGAGCGGTCGCGCGCGGTCAAGCTCGCCCTTGATGAGGACAGGCTCGTGCTCTCGGTGAACGCGCCCGACAGCGGCGCCGCCGAGGAGGAACTGGCCGTGGCATACGGCGACGAAAAGCTCGAGATCGGCTTCAACGCGAAGTACCTCCTCGAGATCGCGAGCCAGGTCGACAGGGAGAACGCGGTGTTCCTCTTCAATTCCGCGGGCGATCCCACGCTGATGCGCGAAGGCAACGATCTGAGCGCGGTCTACGTCGTGATGCCGATGCGGGTCTGACCGCGGCCCGCCATGGCCGGTCTCTATCTCGCGCGCCTCGGGCTTTCCCATGTCCGTTCTCACCGCCGTGCGGCCATCGAGGCCGACGCGCGGCCGGTTGCGCTCCATGGGCCCAACGGGGCGGGCAAGACCAACGTGCTGGAGGCGATCTCGCTGCTGTCTCCGGGCCGCGGGCTGCGGCGCGCCGCAGCCGAAGACCTCGCCCGCCGGCCCGAGAGCCTCGGCTGGCGCATCTCGGCCGAGCTGGTTTCGGGCGGGCGGACGCATGAGGTGGACCTGCGCGCCGAGCACGGCCAGGCGCGCAGCCTCGAGATCGACGGAAAGCCGGCACCCCAGTCCGCGCTCGGGCGCATTGCCCGCGTGCTCTGGCTCGTGCCGTCCATGGACCGGCTCTGGACGGAAGGCGCCGAAGGCCGCAGAAGGTTTCTCGATCGCGTGGCGCTGAGCTTCGAGCCGGGGCATGCCGAGGCTTCGCTCGCCTACGAGAAGGCGATGCGGGAACGGAACCGCCTGCTGAAGGAAGGCGTGCGCGATGCGCGCTGGTACGCGGCGCTGGAGGCACGCATGGCCGAGGCGGGCGCGGACATCGAGGCAAACCGCGCCACCGCGCTGCAGCGGCTTGCCGCGGCGCAGGAGAGCGCCGAAACGGCCTTCCCCGCCGCCGATCTGGCGCTGGAGTATCCAGAAGGCACTCCGGGCGAAGGGGCCGAAGCGCTGCGCGCCGCCCTCGCCGAATGCCGCCCGAGGGATGCCGCGGCGGGCCGCACGCTCACCGGGCCGCACCGCGCCGATCTCGCGGCCCGTTTCCGCGCCAAGGCCATGCCGGCCCGCGACTGCTCGACAGGCGAGCAGAAGGCGTTGCTGATCTCGCTGGTGCTCGCCAACGCCCGCGCGCTTGCCGAGGAGCTGGGCCAGCCCCCCATCCTGCTGCTCGACGAGGTGGCCGCCCATCTCGATGCCTCCCGGCGCGCGGCACTCTACGACGAGATCTGCGCACTGGGCTCGCAGGCCTGGCTCACCGGAACGGGCCCCGAGCTCTTCGAGGCTCTGGGCGACCGGGCCCGCCGGATCCGCGTGACGGAGGAAGGCGGCGCTTCGGAGCTGCACCCGGAATGACGACAAGCGTATCCGACCTGGCGCTTTATTCCCTCGCGCTCTTCGCGCTCTTTCTCACGCCCGGGCCGGTGTGGCTGGCGCTGATCGCGCGGGCGCTGTCGGGCGGATTCCGCGGGGCCTGGCCGCTCGCGCTGGGCGTTGCCGTGGGCGATGCGATCTGGCCGCTCCTCGCCGTCCTGGGCGTGAGCTACCTTGCCGGCGCGCTCACCGGCGCGCTTGCGGTGCTCAAATGGGTCGCCGCGGGCGTGTTCATCGTGATGGGCGCGCTCGTGATCCGCGCGGCCGACCGCACGGTCGCCGCCGACTCCCGCCTCACCCGCCCGGGGCTCTGGGCCGGGTTCGCCGCCGGGCTCGCCGTGATCCTCGGCAACCCCAAGGCCATCCTCTTCTACGCCGGCGTGCTGCCCGGCTTCTTCGATCTCGCCGCCTTCACCGCGGCCGATATCGCTGCCGTCGTGGCGCTCTCCATGGTCGTCCCGCTGCTTGGCAACCTCCTGATGGGCCTGTTCATCGGGCGCGTGCGGCGGCTTCTCGCCTCGCCGCGGGCGATGCGCCGGGCCAATCTCGCCTCGGGCGCGATCCTCATCGCGGTGGGCCTCGCGATCCCGTTCACCTGACACCAAATGTTGTGGCCGCGCGCGTGACAATCCCCCACCACGCGCGTATAAACGGGCGACAATCACAAGGACCATGCAAATGGCAGAACCAGCCCGCCAGCCGGATGAATATGGCGCCGATTCCATCAAGGTTCTCAAGGGATTGGAGGCGGTGCGGAAGCGCCCGGGCATGTACATCGGCGACACCGACGACGGCTCGGGACTCCATCACATGGTCTACGAGGTCGTCGACAACGGGATCGACGAAGCGCTCGCGGGCCACGCCGATGCCGTGAGCGTGACGATCCACGCCGACAACAGCGTTTCGGTCTCCGACAACGGGCGCGGGATCCCCGTTGGCATCCACGAGGAAGAAGGCGTGAGCGCGGCAGAGGTCATCATGACCCAGCTGCACGCGGGCGGTAAATTCGACCAGAATTCCTACAAGGTCTCGGGTGGCCTGCACGGGGTCGGCGTGAGCGTCGTGAACGCGCTGTCGGACTGGCTGGAGCTGCGCATCTGGCGCGACGGCAAGGCCCACTACGCCCGCTTCGAACGGGGCGATACGGTGGAGCATCTGCGCGTCACCGGAGATGCCGAGGGACGCAAGGGCACCGAGGTGCGTTTTCTCGCCTCCACCACCACCTTCTCGAACCTCGAGTACAGTTTCGAGATCCTCGAGAAGCGCCTGCGCGAGCTGGCGTTCCTCAACTCGGGCGTCCGGATCAGGCTGACCGACGAGCGCCCGGCCGAGCCGCTCACCACAGAGCTCTTCTACGAGGGCGGGGTGCGCGAGTTCGTGAAGTACATCGACCGTTCGAAAACCCCGGTGCTCCCCGAGCCGATCTTCATGGCCGGCGAGCGCGAGGGCATCGGCATCGAGGTCGCGATGTGGTGGAACGACAGCTACAACGAGATGGTGCTGCCCTTCACCAACAACATCCCGCAGCGCGACGGGGGCACCCATATCGCCGGCTTCCGCGGCGCGCTCACCCGCACGATCAACGCCTACGCCCAGTCCTCGGGGATCG
>CAYXOX010000194.1:0-4761 GCA_964466745.1 uncultured Rhodobacterales bacterium | reverse complement strand
AGCATGTCGCGGCCGTGCCGGTCGGTGATGCGCAGCATCTCCTCGCCGTAATCGTCGTAGCGGCCGCTCTCGCGCCACAGGTCAGCCGACTGGAGCGTGGGCATCAGCATCGGGATGTGGCCTGCGCGCTCCTGCTCCTCGTGGACGATGCGCTCGATGTTTCGCAGAACGCGGTACCCCAGCGGAAGCCAGGAGTAGATACCCGCCGCCGCCTGCTTGACGAGGCCGGCGCGCAGCATGAGGCGGTGGCTGACGATCTGCGCCTCGGCAGGCGTCTCCTTCAGCACGGGCAGGAAGTAGCGGCTCAGGCGCATCGGAATGTCTCCCGTTCGGATCGGCCCAGCCGGTCTAGGGGAGAGCCACAGGCCGCGCAAGACGGGCCGGGCGCGGCGCGGGCGCCGCTGCCACAAGCCCGGCGCCGCAGCGCCGTTGCAATAACGGTTCGGGGCTGCAGGAGAGCGGGACGGGTCACCTTGGGCACTGGCCCCGCCCGCGCGACAAGGCGGGTGCACCCGCCCCGGCTTGCGCCGACGCCCTAGCGTCAATGGGGCGTGTCGGCAGCCGGCGTTGGCCCGGAGCACTGGCCGGCCAATCGCAAGGCCGGAGAGTACCGGGGCCCGGACCAGCCAGCCCGGCGCCTGCCCTCCGGGAACGCGGCGAAGACCGGCAAGGGAGCCGGCCATGTGACGGGAACCACACAATGCCGGGCGACGGCCGAGGCGGGCGGAAAACGGCTGGCCGGGCAGGGCCCGCGGCGGGCACTTGCATGGCCCAAGGCCTTGGGCGAAGACTGGAGCGACCCAACGAGGAGGCCTTCATGGCCCTGCCAATCAACGTCCAACTCCGCTACTGGGGCCTGGCCGCGGCCGCCTTCGTGGTGTTGCTCTGGGTGCTCGGCGACGTGATCCTGCCCTTCGTCCTCGGCGGTGCGATCGCCTATTTCCTCGATCCGGTAGCCGACCGGCTGGAGCGCGCGGGCTGCACCCGCGCCCTGGCCACGACGATCATCACCGCCGTGGTGATCCTGATCTTCGTTGTGCTGTCGCTGCAGGTCGTGCCGATGCTCGTCGACCAGACGGTCTCGCTGTTCTCGACAGCGCCCGACATCGCGCAACGGCTCGCCACGTTCCTCACCGAACGTTTCCCGGTACTGATGGATAACGACAGCACCGCGCGCCAGTCGCTCGACCAGCTCGGCCAGACGATCCAGTCGCGCGGCGGGGAGCTGGTCGGCGGGCTGGTCAACCAGGCGCTTTCGCTTCTGAACGTGCTCCTGCTGCTGGTGCTCGCGCCGGTGGTGGCCTTCTACCTCCTTCTGGACTGGGACCGGATGGTTGCGCAGATCGATGCGCTGCTGCCCCGGGATCACGCCCCCACCATCCGGCGCCTCGCGAAGGAGATCGACCACACGCTGGCGAGCTTCATCCGGGGCATGGGCACGGTGAGCCTGATCCTCGGCACCTACTACGCGGTGGCGCTGATGGCCGCAGGCCTGCAGTTCGGCCTCGTCGTGGGCTTTATTGCCGGGCTCGTGACCTTCATTCCCTATGTCGGCGCAATACTTGGCGGCGCGCTCGCCGTGGGACTGGCGCTGTTCCAGTTCTGGGGCACGGTGGAAGTGGCCGACGGCGAGAGCGTGCGCATGGCGACCGACTGGCTGCGCATCGCAATCATCGCGGCGATCTTCGTCGTGGGGCAGGTGGTCGAGGGCAACGTGCTCACCCCCAAGCTCGTGGGCTCTTCGGTGGGGCTGCATCCGGTGTGGCTGATCTTCGCCCTGTCGGTGTTCGGGGCCGTCTTCGGTTTCGTCGGGTTGCTGGTGGCGGTCCCCGTGGCCGCCGCGCTGGGGGTGCTGGCCAGGTTCGGGGTGGCGCAGTACCGCGCGTCGAAGCTCTACCGGGGGCTCGAAAGCCTCGATGACGACGAAGAGGACAGCGCGGTGACGCCGGGCCCGGCGGCGTTCACCGTGGAGCGCGCGGAGCAGGAGCGCTCGGGCACGCTGCCCGCGAGGGCGGAAGGCGACGAGACCGGCGGCCGGGAGGCGGAATGACCGAGCCCACCGGGCGCCAGCTTGCCTTCGATCTCCCGGTGCGCACGGCAGACGGACGCGACGATTTCTTCGTGTCCGAGGCCAATGCCGCGGCACTGCATGCGCTCGACGGCTGGGCCGGCTGGCCGCTCGGCAAGCTGGTGCTCACCGGGCCGGCGGGTGCAGGCAAATCCCACCTCGTGCGGATCTGGGCCGAAGAGGCCGGGGGCGTGGTGGCCCCGGCCGCCACGCTCGCGCAGGCCGACATCACGGCGCTGGCGGCCGCCGGAGCCGTCGCCGTGGAGGACGTGCCCCGACTGTCGGGTTCGGGGCCGGGCGAGGCGGCACTCTTTCATCTGCACAACCTGCTCGCCGAGACGGGCGGCCGGTTGCTGCTGACGGGGCGCGGGACCCCGGGGGGATGGGGCCTCGCCCTGCCCGATCTCGCCAGCCGCATCGCGCAGGCGCAGGCGGTGGCGCTCGCCCCGCCCGACGACGCGCTTCTGCGCGCGGTGCTGGTCAAGCTCTTCGCCGACCGCCAGCTGGCACCCGCACCGCGGGTGGTGGACTATCTCGCCGCACGCATGGACCGCTCCTTCGCCGAGGCCCAGGCGCTTGTCGCCGCGCTCGACGCGGCGGCGCTTTCGGGGGGGGAGAGGATCTCCACCGGGCTTGCGCGCCGCGTTCTTGAGGTGCGCGCGCTGGACAGCGGCCACCCCGCGGGCCCATAAGGCGCTGCCGGGCCCGGCGCCGCGACACGCGGCGCGATGCCCTCCCGGGCGCGCGCGCCGAGCGTCATGCCCCCGTCACACAGGACCGTCACAGAGCCGCCATGAACACTTCGGATTTCCTCAAAGCGCCGCTGCCAGAGCCGGTCGCGCTCGACGCGGATCTCACCGGCCCCGCGCGGTTCCTGAACCGCGAGCTCAGCTGGCTCGCGTTCAACTGGCGCGTGCTGGAGGAAGCCGAGAACCCGCGCGTGCCGCTGCTGGAGCGGGTGCGCTTCATCTCGATCTCGGGAACCAATCTCGACGAATTTTACACCGTGCGCGTGGCCGGGCTTCGCGAGCTCGCCCAGGCGGGCAACACGACCCCCGCGGCCGATGGCCTGACACCCTCCGAGCAGCTTGTTCTGATCAACGAGGACGCGCGGCGCCTCATGGAACGGCAGACGCTGGCCTTCAAGGCGCTGCGCCGGGAAATGGAAGCGCAGGACATCTACATCCTCGATCGCACCATGCTCACCGCCGAAGACCGGGCGCATCTCGAGGAGGTGTTTCTCTCCCAGGTCTTCCCCGTGCTTTCACCGCTGGCCATCGACCCGGCGCACCCCTTCCCGTTCCTGCCCAACGAGGGATTCGCGCTTGCGCTGCAGCTGCAACGGAGGCGTGACGGCACGCCGCTGGCGGCGCTGCTGCCGATCCCCCACCAGATCGCCCGCTTCGTGAGCCTTCCCGCCCCCGACGGGCACCACCGCTTTCTTCCGCTCGAGGAGGTGCTGCTCGAGCATATCGAGAGTCTTTTCCCGGGGTACGAGCCGGTGGGGCACTGTGCCTTCCGCGTGCTTCGCGACAGCGATCTCGAAGTGGAGGAGGAAGCCGAGGATCTCGTGCGCGAGTTCGAGGTCGCGCTCAAGCGGCGCCGGCGCGGCGAGGTGGTGCGGCTCAAGATCTCCGCCGAGGCCCCGCCCGCGCTGCGCGCGCTCATCAAGAGCGAGATGGGCGTGTCCGAGGACGAGATCGTCGATTTCGACGGCATGATCGGCATCAACGACGTCTCCGAGCTTGTGCTCGAAAGCCGCCCCGACCTGCTGTGGCCGTCCTTCACCCCCCGCGTTCCCGAACGCGTGCAGGACCACGACGGCGACATGTTCGCCGCGATCCGCCAGAAGGACATGCTTCTGCACCACCCCTACGAGACCTTCGACATGGTGGTGCGCTTTCTTCAGCAGGCCGCCCGCGACCCCGACGTTCTGGCCATCAAGCAGACGCTCTACCGCACGTCGAAACGCTCGCCCATCGTGGAGGCGCTCTGCGAGGCGGCCGAGGACGGGAAATCCGTCACCGCGCTGGTGGAGCTGAAGGCCCGCTTCGACGAGGCTGCCAACATCCGCCAGTCCCGGCAGCTCGAACGGTCCGGGGCGCACGTCGTCTACGGCTTCATCAACTACAAGACTCACGCGAAGATCAGCACCGTGGTCCGGCGCGAGGGCGGGAAGCTGGTGACATACACCCACTACGGCACCGGCAACTACCACCCCATCACGGCGCGCATCTACACCGATCTGAGCCTGTTCACCTGCGATCCGGCGCTGGGGCGCGATGCCACCAAGGTGTTCAACTACCTGTCTGGCTACGCCGAGCCTGCGGGGCTCGAGAATCTCGCGATCTCGCCCCATTCGCTGAAGCCGCGAATCCTCGAGCTGATCGAAGCGGAGATCGACCATGCCCGCGCCGGGCGCCCGGCGGTGATCTGGGCGAAGATGAACTCGCTGATCGAGGCCGACGTGATCGACGCGCTCTACCGCGCGAGCCAGGCCGGTGTGGAGATCAGCCTTGTGGTGCGCGGCATCTGCGGGCTGCGGCCGGGGGTCAGGGGCCTTTCGGAACACATCCGGGTGAAATCCATCGTCGGGCGCTTCCTCGAGCATTCGCGCATCGTGTGTTTCGGCAACGGCTCCGCGCTGCCCTCCGAGCGCGCGCGGGTCTTCATTTCCTCGGCCGACTGGATGG
>CAYXOX010000193.1:0-4762 GCA_964466745.1 uncultured Rhodobacterales bacterium | reverse complement strand
AGGGCATCACCCCCGTGGAGTACCGCGACGAGGTGGCCATCTGGGTGCTGATCCTGGCCATCGGGCTGAGCGACTGGGTCCAGTTCGCCCGCGTCGTGCGCGGGGCCACCCTGGTGGAAAAGGGCAAGGAATACGTGCAGGCCGCCCAGCTCATCGGCCGCTCCGGCCCGGCCATCATGCTGCGCCACATCCTGCCCAACGTGATGTCGCCGGTTCTGGTGATCGCGACGATCAGCCTCGCGCTGGCGATCATCGCCGAGGCGACGCTCAGCTTCCTCGGCGTCGGCGCGCCGCCCACCCAGCCCTCGCTCGGCACGCTGATCCGCATCGGCCAGGGCTTCCTGTTCTCCGGCGAATGGTGGATCCTGCTGTTCCCCTCGATCACGCTGCTGGCGCTAGCCCTCTCGGTCAATCTCCTGGGCGACTGGCTGCGCGACGCGCTGAACCCGAGGCTGCGCTGACATGCCCCTTCATCTTGGCACAAATACTCACCGGCGCATCGATGCCGCATCCCGCCGGCCCGGGCAGGGGCGCTGATCGATGGCGCTGCTCGAGATCGAGAACCTCACCGTCGAGTTCCCCACCCGCCGCGAAACCTTCGTCGCGGTCAAGGCGGCCGATCTCACGGTCGAGCCCGGCGAGATCCACGGGCTGGTGGGCGAGAGCGGTGCCGGCAAGTCCACCGTCGGGGCGGCCGTGATGGGCCTGCTCGATCCGCCGGGCCACATCTCCGGCGGGGTGATCCGCTTCCGGGGCGAGGAGATCTCGGGGCGCGACGCCGCCGCCATGCGCAGCCTTCGCGGCAAGAAGATCTCCATGATCTTCCAGGATCCGCTGACCTCCCTGAACCCCCTCTTCACGGTGCGCGAGCAGCTGGTCGAGACCATCCGCGAGCACCTGCACGTCTCCGAGGCCGAGGCCGGGCGCCGCGCCGTCGCCCTTGTCGAGAGGGTGGGCATCGCCGACGCCGCGACCCGCGTTCACCAGTATCCGCACCAGTTCTCCGGCGGCATGCGCCAGCGCGTGGTCATCGCCCTCGCGCTGTGCTCTGAACCCGACGTGATCATCGCCGACGAGCCCACAACCGCGCTCGACGTCTCGATCCAGGCGCAGATCCTCGATCTCATCAAGGAGCTGGCGCGGGAGCGGCAGGTGGGCGTGATCCTGATCACCCACGACATGGGCGTGATCGCCGACACCACCGACCGTGTCACCGTGATGTACCGCGGCGAGGTGGTGGAAAGCGGGCCCACCGCGCGGGTCCTCGGCACCCCCGAGCATCCCTATACACGCTCGCTCATCGCCGCAGTTCCGCGGCCCACACTGCGGCTGCGGCGCTTCCCGCTGATCGGCTACGGCGGCCGCGTCACGGAGTTCCGCATCGAGGATCTCGCGCGCAACTGGCCCAGCCAGTCCGCCCCGCGCGGCGCGCCGCTGCTGGAGGTGGAGGGGCTCACCAAGCGGTTCCTCTCGAAACGCGCGCTCCTGCCCTCGCGGCGGCAGTACTTCACCGCCGTGGACGATGCCAGCTTCGAGGTGCGCCAGGGCGAGGTCTTCGGCCTCGTGGGCGAGAGCGGCTCGGGCAAGTCCACCATCGCGCGGATCGTGGCCGGGCTCTACCGGGCCGATAGCGGCACGGTGCGTTTCGATGGCGAGGACGTCACCGCCGGGCCCCGAGGCGTGCCGGACAGCTACCGCCGGCAGATCCAGATGATCTTCCAGGATCCCTATTCCTCGCTCAACCCCCGGATGCGGGTGGACGACATCGTCGCCGAACCGGCCCGGCACCACGGCCTGCTGTCGGGCGCGCCCCTCAAGGCCCGGGTGGACGAGCTGCTCGACAGGGTCGGCCTCGGCGCGGCGGCGGGGCTGAAGTACCCGCACGAATTCTCCGGCGGGCAACGCCAGCGCATTTCCATCGCCCGCGCGCTCGCCACCCAGCCCCGCTTCCTGATCTGCGATGAACCCACCAGCGCGCTCGATGTGTCTATCCAGGCGCAGATCCTGAACATTCTCAAGGATCTGCAGGAGCACCTTAATCTCACCATGCTGTTCATCAGCCACGACCTGCCGGTGGTGCGCCAGATGTGCGACAGGGTTGGCGTGCTGAAGGGCGGCCGCCTGCTGGAGGTCGCTGACACCGAGACGCTCTTCGCCGCGCCCGGCCACCCCTACACCCGCGAGCTTCTCGGCCTCATGCCCCGCCTCGATGGCCTGTCCGACGAGGGCTGGCGCGAGGCGCAGGCCGGCTGACGTCGCCCCCGGAAGCTCCGGGCCGAGGCGCTTCCGTCCGCCGGCTCCGGTCGTCGGGCCGCAGCGCGGCGTGCCCCCCGGCAGCCGGCGCTTCGCCGGAACCCGAGCGCCGCGGGTGCCCGGGCCGGCGCACCGCGGCAGCGGGTCCTGGCGTTGCCGGAACCCGGCGGCCCGGTTGCCGCGCAGGGCGGAGGGCGCCGTCGTCCACCCTGCCCCGCGCCCGCCCGCCACGCGACCGCCTGCCCCGCAAGGGCGCGCCGGGCTAGCCCGCCATCAGCCGTGCCACGTCCAGCATGCGGTGGGAAAACCCCCATTCGTTGTCGTACCAGCCGAAGACCCGCACGAGGCCGCCCTCCGTCACCCCGGTTTCCGGCAGGGCCATCACGATGCTCTCGGGGCGTCCGCGCAGATCGGAGGAGACCAGCGGCTCGCCCGTCACGCCGATGACGCGGCCCGCGGCCGCCTCGATCGCCCGGTTGACGGCGGCGGCATCGGGGCGCGCGCGCAGGCTGACGGTCAGGTCGATACAGCTCACCGAGGCCACGGGCACCCGCACCGCCCGCGCCGCGATCCGCCCGGCGAGATGCGGCAGCACCTGGCCGAGAAGCCGGTGCGCGGAGGTGGTCGTCGGCACCATGGAGAGCGCCGCGGCGCGGCTGCGCTCCGGAGCTCCGCGGGGCTTGTCCACCGTCGGCTGGCTGCCCGTGTAACAATGCACCGTCGTCATGTGCCCCGTCTCGATCCCGAAGGCGGCATCGAGCGCCCGCGCGAGCGGCGCGATCGCGTTGGTGGTGCAGGACGCGTTCGAAACCACGCGCTGCGCCGAGAGTTCGCCCTCGTTGGCCCCGAGAACGACCGTGAGTTCGGCCTCGTCCGAGGGCCCCGAGATCAGCACCCGCCGGGCCCCTGCCGCCAGCCCGCGCTCGGCCACCGCCCGGCTGCCGCCCAGGCCGGTGCATTCGAGCACGAGGTCGACGCCGGACAGATCCACCTTCGAGAGGTCCGACGCCCGGGTGAAAGGGATCGCGCGCCCCGCCACCTCGAGCCCGTTCTTGCGTACGGCCACCGCGCCGGGAAACGGCCCGAACACGCTGTCGTAGCGGAACAGATAGGCGCAGGTCTCGAGATCCTCGATGTCGTTGAGGTGCACCACCTCCACCCCCGGCGCCTGCCCGCTGGCCACGATGCGAAGGATCGAACGCCCGATCCGTCCGAACCCGTTGATGGCGATGCGCATCGTTTCCCCCTGCCTGCCGCGCCGCGCGGCCCGCGCAGGGTGTTGTCGATTTGGCCGGCCCGCGCAAGGGGCGCAGCTGCCGCTCCGCCGCCCGGCCGTTCAGCCGGCCTCGGCCGACACCGAAAGATCGCTCCGCGGCACCGCCACCCGGGCACTCTGGCCCATCGCCTCGACGAGGAGCCACACCCTGTCCTGCGGGGCGGCGCCCTCGATCCGCCCGAGGCAGGCGGCGAAGGGGCCGGCGGCGACGCGCACCTCGCTGCCCGGAGCGAGACGGGCGGCGCCGCGAAAGATACCGTCGGCGCCGCAGGCCAGCTGCAGCTCCCGCACGAGCGCGCCGGGCACGCGGGCGAGCGGGCCCGAGCCGAAGCGCACCGGCGCCGCGACCCCGCGCGTTCCGGCGAGCGCGCCCGGCCCGGCGCTTGCCGGCCCGCGCCCCGCGAACACGTAGCCCGGGAAGAGCGGCACCCGCGCCCGGAAGAAGTGCCCCGCCCGGCGCCGGGTGGTCTCGGTCATCGGCGCGAAGGGCGCGAAACCCTGCCGCGCGAGATGCGCCTGCGCCGTGGGCAACCCGCCCGGGCGGAGCCGGATAAGATACCATTCCAGCGCCGCGGTGCCGCTCCGGTCGGCCCCGCCGGCCCGCCGTTCACGCATCGCATCGCGCAGAAGATCACCCATCGCCCTTGCACCCCGTGGATCTGTCCCCGGGCGCGAGGGTTGGACGGTATGGTTAACATGGGGTTACCGCCGACACGCCTCCTGCGGGGCCGTTGCCCGGGCACGACAGGCCGGGCAAGGGCAACGGCTAGCGGGTGAAGGAGATCGGCAGGCGGAAGCCGCGCGCCTCGGAAAGCCCCTCGGGTGCAGGTGGCAGCCGTGCCGTGCGCACCGCCGCCAGGGCGGCCGCGTCCAGCGCCGCGTCGCCCGATGACGCGACGAGCCGCAGGGCGCCCAGCCCGCCGTCGGGCCGCACCGAGAACTCCACCGTCGCCGTTCCGGTGGCCCGCGTCCCGGCGGGATAGCGCTTGCGCCGCTCCACCGCCCGGCGCACCGCCGCACCCCAGCGCGCCACCAGCCGTTCGCGCAGGGCGGTCCCCTCCCCGCTTGCCGATGCCGCAGCGCCGGAGCCTGCCCCTTCGGCCGCGCGCGCGCCGCCCTGCTCCGGTTGCAGCGAGGGCGCCGGGCGGGGCGGGGCCGGGCGGGGCGGCGCCGGGCGGGGCGGCGCCGGCGCAGCGACCGCCGGGGCCGCCGGGTTCTCGGGCCGCGCCGAAG
>CAYXOX010000192.1:0-4776 GCA_964466745.1 uncultured Rhodobacterales bacterium | reverse complement strand
AACGGGAATGGAGGCACCGCCATCGGTGACCTCGAAGCGGATCGTCTCGCCCTGGCCGCGCATGAGCGTGCCCTCTGCCACCAGCCCGCCGATGCGGAACACCTCGGATGCCTCGGGCGGTTCCGCCGCGATCTGGCTGGGCGAGCGGAAGAAGTTGATCCCGTCGCGCATGGCGTAACCGATGAGCGCCGTCGAAAGCGCAAGCGCGACCACGGCAACGGCGATCACCTGGATCCGGCGGGTCTTCTTGAGGCTCTTCATCTACTCTCCTCCCTGCCACGGCACGGGGCTACGGGAACACCGGCGCCAGAGTCAGCCCTTCGGTTTCGGGCAGCCCCAGCATGAGATTGGCGTTCTGGATCGCCTGCCCCGAGGACCCCTTGGCGAGGTTGTCCAGCGCGGCGAACACCACCGCCCGGCCCGGGGCGCGGTCGCCCACCACGCCGATGTGGCAATAATTGGAGCCGCGGACCGACCGTGTCGAGGGGAGTGCGCCAAAGGGCAGCACATGCAGAAACGGCTCGGAGGCGTAGGCCGCGGCCAGCGTGGCATGCACCTGCGCCGGGTCGCCCGCCACGTAGACGGTAGCAAGGATGCCCCGGTTGGCCGGCACGAGGTGAGGCGTGAACGTCACCCGCACCTCGCGCCCGGCAACCCGCGAGAACTCCTGGTCGAATTCCGCAAGATGGCGATGGGTGCCGCCGGCGGCGTAGGCGTGCAGCCCCTCTGAGAGCTCCGCATGCAGGAGGTTCTCCTTCAGCGAGCGCCCGGCGCCGCTCACGCCCGTCTTGAGATCGATCACGATGCCGTCGGGAGAGATCACCCCGGCCTCGAGCAGCGGGCGCACCGCGTACTGCCCCGTCGCGGCGTTGCACCCGGTGCCGGCCACCAGCCGCGCGCCGCGGATTTCCTCCCGGTAGAACTCCGTGAGCCCGTAGACGGCCTCGGCCTGCAGCTCCGGCGCGGCGTGCTCCTGCCCGTACCAGCGCCGGTAGGCGTCGAGGTCGCGCAGCCGGAAATCGGCCGACAGATCGACGACCTTCACCCCGGCGGGAAGCGCGGCCACCACGCGCTGGCTGGTGGCGTGGGGCAAGGCGCAGAACACGAGATCCGTGCCCGCCAGATCGAGATCCTCGATCTTCTGGAGCGGCGGCAGATCGAGATGCGCAAGATGCGGGAACACCTCGCCCATCGCCTGCCCCGCCTTCCGGTCGGCCGAAAGGCCGCGGATGCGCAGGGCCGGATGGGTAGCGATCAGGCGCACAAGCTCCGCGCCGGTGTAGCCGCTCGCCCCGAGGATCGTCACGTCATGCTGCATGCCTCAAGCGCCCTCCCGCGCCCGTTTCGCACCCTTGCGGGGCGCCCGCTCACGCGGGCTGGAAAACGATCCGCCGCCGCAGGAACTGCGTGGCCTTGTCGGACACGCGCTGCGGATCGCCGGTGGTGAGAAACTGAGCGCCCCCTCCGGGCCCCAGCATCTCGGGCCGGCGGCCGAGATAGTCCGCAAGGCTCTCGGCCACGATGCTCGGCTGCGAAAAGACCCGTACCCCGGGGCCGAGCGCATCCTGGAAGATGGCTTCCATCAACGGGTAGTGCGTGCAGCCCAGCACGGCGGCCTCCGGCTCCGGCATCTTGCGCTTTAGCGCGTCGACATGGCTGCGCACCAGCGCCTCGGCAAGGATGAGATCGCCCTCCTCGATGGCGTCCACCACGCCGCCGCAGGCCTGCGCCTCGACATCCACGCCGATGGCACGGAAGGCGAGCTCGCGCTGGAACGCGCGGGAGCGCACCGTGGCCGGCGTCGCGAAGAGCGCCACGTGCCGCACGCCCACCTCGCGGGGCGGGGAGTTGTCGCCCCATTGCCGCTCCGTGAGCGCCTCGATGAGCGGCACGAATACGCCAAGCACCCGCTTGCCCGGCGGCACCCAGCTTTCCTGCATGCGCCGGAGCGCCGCCGCCGAGGCGGTGTTGCAGGCCAGCACCACGAGATCGCATCCCGCGGCCCACAGCCGCTCCACCCCCCGGGTCGTCAGTTCGAAGATGTCCTCGCTGTCGCGCACGCCATAGGGCGCGTGCGCGTTGTCCCCGAAATAGACGAAGGGGACGTCGGGCAAGCGGCGCGCCGCGGCATCGAGCACCGTGAGCCCGCCGAGGCCGGAATCGAACACTCCCACTGCCATGTCATGCCCTTCCCCGGTGCCGGTCCTCGAACTCGTAGCCCAGGCCGCTGGCTTCCAGCGGCTTGGGCGACAGCTCGTAGGTGACCTTGCGCAGATAGTCCATCATCGCCTTGGGATCGCTCGCGAGCATGGCCAGTTGCTCGCGCGGGACGGGCTTGCCCACCACCACGCGCACCGGCTCGCCCACGCGCGAGCGGAACTCCTTGATGAGCAGCCCCATCCGCAGCGTCGCGTGCAGGTGGCTGGCGATCTGGAAGAGCCGCGAATTGTGCCCCTCGAAGAACACCGGAACCACCGTGGCCTGCGATCGCGCCACCATCTTGGCGGTGAACAGCCGCCACCCCGGATCCATCGGCTGGGCGAAGGGCTTGGCGGCCGTGGACACCGTGCCGCCGGGAAACACGCCGATTGCGCCGCCGCCGGCAAGGTATTCGAGCGCGGCCTTGCGGGTTTCCACGTTCAGGCGCAGCGCCTCCTTCGAATTGTCGAAGGAGATCGGCAGGATGATGCGGTTGAGATCCTCGGCCTTGCGGAACACCCGGTGCGCGAGAATGCGGAAGTCGCCGCGCACCTCGCTCAGGATATGGCCCATCATCAGCCCGTCGAGGATGCCGTAGGGGTGGTTGGCGATGAGCACGAGCGGCCCCGTGCGGGGGATGTCGGCGAGGTTTCCGGCAGTCACCTCGAGACTGAGCCCGTAGCGCTCCACCATCACCTGCCAGAAATCGCGCCCCGCGGCGACCTCGCGTTCGTAGCCCTCGGCACGCCGGATGAGGCCGAGCCGGCCGGTGACGTTCTCCATCATGCGGATGAGGGCGCGACCGCCTCTCGTGGCCGCCGAGCTTGCATAGCTGATGTCGCGGGCGAGATCGCGGTATTGCTTCATTGGCGCAGGTCCGGGGAGAGAGGCACGGGCTGTATTTAATCCCCGCACCTCGCCTAGGAAAGATCATTATCGGCGCATTCGCGTGCAGCCGGGGGCGCCGTGCCGGAATCCCGCGATGCGGGGCATCCTGCGCAGTTGACTTGCCGGGCCCGCCATGGTGCCACACCGGTATCACGAGTGGCGGGCGGCGTGCGAGGAGAGGGGTGATGGACTGGGACAAGCTGAGGATCTTCCATGCCGTCGCCGACGCCGGCAGCCTGACCCATGCAGGCGACACGCTGCATCTTTCCCAGTCGGCGGTCAGCCGCCAGATCCGCGCGCTTGAAGAGACGCTGAACACCACCCTCTTTCACCGTCATGCCCGCGGGCTGATCCTCACCGAGCAGGGCGAACTTCTGTTCGATGCCACGCGCGCGATGAACAAGCGCCTGGAAGCCGCCGCCGCGCGCATCCGCGATGCCGACGAGGAAGTGTTCGGTGAGTTGCGCGTGACCACCACCACCGGCTTCGGCACGCTCTGGCTCGCACCAAGGCTTGGCAAGTTCTACGAGCGCTACCCGCTGATGAAGCTCGACCTCATGCTCGAGGAACGCGTGCTCGACCTGCCGATGCGGGAGGCGGACGTGGCGATCCGCATGAAGGAGCCGAGCCAGGCCGATCTCATCCGCAAACGCCTGATGAGCGTGCGCATGCGGCTCTACGCCTCGCCGCGCTACCTCGACAAGCAGGGCCGCCCCGAGCGGATCGAGGATCTGCGCGCCCACCGCCTGATATGCCAGAACGTGCGGTCCTTCCAGGTGAGCGCCGGCGCGCAGCTCGTTCAGCATCTGCTCTCGCTGGAGCTGCCTTCGCTGCTGCTTGTGAACAACTACTTCGGGGTGTTGCAGGGAGTCATCAACGATCTCGGAATCGGCGTGCTGCCCGACTACCTGACCCGCGATTTCCCCGATCTCGAGCGCGTGCTCCCGGACGTGGAGTCCGGCGAGGTGCCGGTTTTCCTGGCCTACCCCGAGGAGTTGCGCCAGTCCAAACGCATCGCGGTGTTCCGCGACTTCGTGCAGGACGAGATCATGGCCCACAGGCGCCGGCTGCGGGAAGCCAGCGATGGCGGCGAGGGCGAGGACGGCCACGGCCGGATGTGAGATATGCGCCACAGGCATAGCGGCTTTGCCACGATGCGCGCCCTTTGCACTTGCAGCGAGCCGGCGTGCCGCTTAATTAATCGCCCAAGGAGCGGGGCGTACCGCCTTGCTTCTTACCTCCCTGTTGGACTTCGGCCGAGCTTAGTGCTCGGCCTTTTTTTTGGCCTGCAGGGCCCGCGAGGGCGGCGGCGCGTACGGAGGAGGCATCTTTCCCTCGCCGCGCAGAGGGACTATGAGCGGCACCATGGAACGGCCCGGACCCGACCCCGAAATCACCGACGCTCTCGTCGCCGATCACGGCCTTTCGCCGGGTGAGTTCGCCCAGATCAAGCGCCTGCTCAACCGCGAGCCGAGCTTCACGGAACTCGGCATCTTCTCGGCGATGTGGAACGAGCACTGCTCCTACAAATCCTCCAGGAAATGGCTGCGCACGCTGCCCACCGAGGGGCCGCAGGTGATCTGCGGGCCGGGCGAGAACGCCGGCGTCGTCGACATCGGCGAGGGGCTCGCGGTCGTCTTCAAGATGGAGAGCCACAACCACCCCTCCTACATCGAGCCCACCCAGGGC
>CAYXOX010000191.1:0-4797 GCA_964466745.1 uncultured Rhodobacterales bacterium | reverse complement strand
TCAGATAACAGTCGACTCACTTGAAATTTTAAGTTTAGTATTTGAAAAATCGAGCACCTCGTCGATCTCGTCCTCGAGCCCGGCCTCGGCGACCGACGTCCTGATCTGCTCGGCGATCTTCTTCTCGAAGTTCGAGAGAACGCTCACCGAGTACCACCGTTTCGCCATGTCGTCCTTGCCTTCTGCGCCCCGGTCGTGGGGTCGTGCTGCAAACGTCGCGGTCGTTCCGCTGCCTTCCGAACGAAAAGCGGCGCGCAACACGAATCATTGCACGCCATTCGGAGAGGTTCAGGCGGGATAGACGCGCTGGCGCGCCAATTCAAGCCCGCAGCTTCCGATATTTCCCGTCAGCCGCCGAACACGCCGAGCACGAGCCCGAGGCCCTGCCGGATCAACCAGTCGACGAAAAAGAAGAAGATCGCCGTGAGCACCGCCATCACGAAGACCATTGCCGTGGTCAGGGCGACCTCGCGGCGCGTCGGCCAGACGACCTTCGCAACCTCGGCGCGAACCTGCTGAATGAACTGGATGGGATTGGTGGTGGCCATGATCGCGCCCCTGTGCTGACGGCTGCGAGATACGCGCTGCGGGGCGCGAATTCAAGCGGACGCTGGCAGACCTGCCACCGCCGCCGCCAGGCGGCTGACCGATGCGTCTTCGATGCCCATAAGCGAAAGGTGGCGCACGACGTTTTCGAGATACGCGCGGTTCGACCCCAGAATCCCGCTCGCGGCGGCGATCATCCGCACCTGTTCGTCGAAGGGGATATCGGGGCGGATTCGGTCTTTCAGGGCGCGATCGGCCACGAAGGTGAGCGCCCGCTGCGTGCCGTGTTGCGTCTCTACATCGACGAATACGGGCAGGTAGGCGGGCGTGATCATCTCGCGCCGCCAGAGCTGGAAGGATTCCTCTTCCAAACCCTCCGCCGCAACCCGGAAGGCCAGCCCGGTGCATCCCTCCCCGCGATCCATCGCCAGCATGAGCCCGGGCGCCTCGCGCGTTCCGCGGCCGCCGTCGTCGAGAATGCAGAAGCTGCGTGCGAAGCCCGCGACATGTGCGCGCCGAACCTCGGTGAAATGGATGCCCGGATCCCACATGAGCGAGCCGTAGGCGAACACCCACAGCGCGTCGCCGTCGTACCCCGCGAAAAAGTCCCGGCGCATCGCCTCGCGCTCTTCGCAGGTGTAGCGCCAGTCGGGACCGTGGCCGTTGGCGGCCAGGTGAGCATCCATGGCCGCGATATCGAGGGTGCGGAAGAACGAGCTTTCCGGATCCGCGATCTCGCCGCGAAGTTCAGGGTGTTGGCTGTAGGGATCTGCGGGAGCGGTCATGGCGTCCTGTCTCCCGCGGGCAACTCCGGCGTCGCCGGCCTGGCAGGGGCGGAGGGACTCGAACCCCCGACCCTCGGTTTTGGAGACCGATGCTCTACCAACTGAGCTACACCCCTAAGGCCGATCCGGCGGATAGACCGATTTGCCGCCGCGGGCAAGCCCGCTCGCCGGATCGCTGTCGATCCCGCCGCCCCACGCACCCGGGCACGGCAGCCGAGGGAGCCGGCCTGCGCGGCGAGACAACACCCGGAACGCCACCGGGCTCGCGCCAAGCCAGACCGCGCTTTCATGCAGGCCGTGCGCGCGCTATTCCTTTCCCCAAGGGAGCAAGCCGAATGAAGTGCCTCGTCACCGCCGACATTCACTACGCCCTCAAGCAGTTCGACTGGCTGGTCGAGGTCGCGCCCGATTTCGACCATGTGATCATCGCCGGGGACCTGCTCGAGATCTCCTCGATGGTGGATCGGCGCGCACAGATCGTGGTCGTCCGCGCCTATCTGGAACGCATCGCCCGGATCACACGCCTGACAGTCTGTTCCGGCAACCATGATCTCGATGGTGAAAGCGCGGCGGGCGAAAAGATGGCCGACTGGCTGCAAGACGTGGGCGATCTGGGCGTCGCAGCCGACGGCACCAGCTTCGAGATCGACGACACGTTGTTCACGGTGTGCCCGTGGTGGGACGGGCCCGAGGCGCAGGATGCGATCGACAGGCAGCTCGCCGCCGACGCCGAGCGGCGGCCCGCACGCTGGATCTGGGTCTACCACGCCCCGCCGGCGGAAAGCCCGGTCAGCTGGTCGGGAAGCCGCCACTACGGAGACACGCGGCTCTCGGAATGGATCGCGCTCTACCGGCCCGATCTCGTGCTTTCGGGCCATGTCCACCAGTCCCCGTTCATCCCGGGCGGCTCGTGGGCCGACCGGATCGGAGACACATGGGTCTTCAACACCGGCCAGCAGCTCGGGCCGGCGCCCTGCCACATCGCGTTCGACACGGAGGCCGAGGAGGCCGCATGGTTCTCGCTGGAGGGCAACGAACTGCTCTCGCTTGCAGCGCCGCTGGAGCGCCCCATCGCTCCGCTCGCATCGCTGCCGGGCTGGTTGCGCGCCCAGAACGGCTAGCCGGCAGGCGCGGCCCGGCTAGAGGCGCGGATCATCCGAACGCTCCTCGGAGCCGGCGCCCTTCGCAAGCTGGCTCTGGAGCAGCGCGTCGAGGATACGATCCACCATGCCGAAATGGTCGGAGCGGTCGCCGAACTGGGCCTTGAGATCGGCCAGATAGGTCGTCGCGTCGTGCAGCCGTTGCGCCAGCAGTCGCGCGGTGTGGAGAGCAACCGCCGGATGCTCGGCAAGAAACTCCCGGCCGTCGGGCGCCTCGAAGGTGCGCACGTCTCCGCGGGCCACGACGCTTGCGCTGTAGGGCTGGCCGAGCAGCGCCGACATCTCGCCGAAAAGCGCGCCCGGCTCGCGCGCCCGGGCCACCTCGACGGTGCCCTTGCAGACCGAGACATCGCCCTCGATCAGAACGAAGAGCGCAACGCCGGCATCGCCCTCGCGCAAAAGAACCTCGCCGGCGGAAAAACGGCGCTCGGGAAGGCCCTCGCAGGCGGGAAGGATGTCCTTCATCGCAGTCGCTCCGATGCTGCACCCGTTGTGTGGGCATGCCCGGCACAGGCTGGCAGCACACCGTCGTCTGCACAAGCCCAGGCGCAGGATATGCTTGCAGTCGTGCCGGCTTGCGGCTTGCATACTCCGCAAGCATGCCTGCGCAAGCGGCAACTCGCTCCGGAATCTATCGATGAACATCGACCTCGCCTTCAGTTTCGGCGGCCTCGTCGGCCATGCCTCATACCTACTTCTCGTCGTTTCCATGCTCATGCGCTCGATGCTCTGGTTGCGCCTGCTGGTGATCAGCTCGGCCGTGACCGGCATCTGCTACGACTGGATCTGGTTGTCGAACCCCGTCGGCGTGTTCTGGGAGGGCCTGCTGCTGGCCGCGAACGTCGGCCAGATTGCCCTTTTGTGGCGGCGCAACCGGTCGGCGAGGTTCACCGCCGAGGAGAGGTTCATGCTGGAGCGCGGTCTCGGCCCGCTGCAGCCCGCGCAGGCGCGCAGGCTTCTCGCGCGTGGCGCATGGGCCGACGCGGCGCCGGGTGAGATCCTCGCCCGCGAAGGCAGCTTGGCGCCCGCGCTCGTCTTCGTGGCGGAGGGATCGGTCGGCATCGAGGCCGGTGGGCGCGCGGTGGCGACCTGCGGTCCGGGCAATTTCGTGGGCGAGCTTTCGCTGATCGACGGAACGCCGGCCACGGCAACCGCCACGGTCGCCACGCCGGCGCGCCTCTGGCGCATCTCCGCGGCCGATCTCGCACGCCTGCGTTCCCGCGAGGATGCGCTGGCCAACGCCCTCGACGCGGGAATCCTTCGCGATTTGCGCGCCAAGATCGTCCTCGGGAACAGCGGCGCGCGATCCGCCTCGGCTGGTCCGGTCCTGCCGGCTGCCCCTTCGCCGGTCGCGCCCGATGCCAAGCGCGAGCCTGGCGCGCCGGGAGCCACAGCCGGGGCGCCGTCAGGCCCGGGCTAGGCCGCGGCTTCGAGAGCCGCGATGTCTGCCCCGCAGATCTCGGCCTCGTGGGCGAGAATGCGCCCGATGGGCCAGTCCCACCACGCCAGCGCCAGGAGGCGCGCGACGATCCCGTCCTCGAAGCGTCGGCGGATGACGCGCGCGGGGTTCCCCGCGACGATGCTGTAAGGCGCGACATCGCCGGACACGACGGCCTCGGCCCCGATGATGCACCCGGAGCCGATGCGTGCCCCCGGCAGAACGGTCGCGCCGGACCCGATCCAGACGTCGTGCCCCACGCAAGTGTCGGGGCCCGAACCCGGCATGGACGGCCGATCGGCCCCTGCTCCGGCCCCGCCGAAGATGGCAAAAGGAAAACTGGAGAAGCCATCGTAGCGATGGTTGGCCGAGGAGGTGACGAAACACGCGCCATCGGCGATCTGGCAGAACTTGCCGATGACGAGCCGTTCCGGGCTCAGCGGGTAGAGGTATGGCGCGAGGCGGAACGCCCAGTCCTCCGGTGGCACATGGGCGGATGCGTAGCTGTAATCGCCCACCGCGATCCGCGGATGATCGATCACGGCGCGAAGGAAGACTGTCCCCGCATGGGCTGAGCCGTCGGGCAGAAGCACGGGGTTCGCTGTGTCGGGCCCAGGAAAGGCGCATGGATCGGACATGGGATGACCTGCCGTCTGAAGGTTTCGGTAAGAACCGTGGTCAGATCGCGGTCCTGTTCATCTCACCCTCCTCCGGCGTTTCCCCCGCAGTAAAGGGGCGGGACGCCCAAAGCAAAGGGCCGCCCTGCCGGGCGGCCCCTCTCGTGGTTGTCTTCCATTCCGGCCGGCCCTCTCGAGCACGGCCGCGCGCGCCGTTTACTCGATGATCTTCGAGACGACGCCGGCGCCGA
>CAYXOX010000190.1:569-4812 GCA_964466745.1 uncultured Rhodobacterales bacterium | reverse complement strand
GTCCTTCTCGATCATCGAGCGGGCGGAGGCGCGCGCGGCGTCGGTCTTGGTCTGGGTGTCGCCGGTGACGTACTCGACCTTCTTGCCCATGATACCCTGGCCGGTCAGCTGCGTGGGCGAGCCGTCGGCGTAGCGGAACGTCTCGAGCATGCCGTTGTCGTCGCCTTCACCGTTCAGGTGCTCGACGGCAAGCTGGTAGGCGCGCAGCTGGTCGCCGCCCTCGTCGGCGTAGGCGCCCGACTGGGGCACGTTGAAGCCGAAGGTCACCGTGCTGCCCGTGGGCTCGTTGGTGAAGGCGCGGGCCTGGCTGGTGAAGATCGTGGGCAGCGCGAGGCCGGCGCCGGCCACGGCACCGGTCTTGAGCAGCCCCCGACGGGTGAAGTTACTCTTGGGCATCAGTGATCCCTCCCTGGGTTTCCTAAGCACACGACGCTCCTCCGCGCCGCCACGGCCCTTTACAGGGCGTGCGCAACAATCGTGCGCACCCGCAAAAAACTCAACAAAAGCCTCCGGTCGTTGCAAAAATTTGTAAAATTAGTTACGGAGCGCTGCAGCAATCTTGTAAAAATCACGTTGCGCGAGGATGGATCGGATGGCTCAGCCCGGCCGCGTCGGCACCCGGATCAGGGCTCGCCGCCTCGATCTCGGCATCAAGCAGGTGACGCTGGCCGAGGCCGTGGGCGTCTCTCCGGCCTATCTCAATCTCATCGAACACAACCGAAGGCCGGTGGGCGGCGCGCGGCTGCGAGCCATCGCAGATGCCCTCGGCACCGAGGTCTTCGCGCTGGCCGAGGGAGCCGAGGCGGATCTTCTGGCCGAACTTCATGCCGCCTCTGCGACCGAGCCATCCGCCGAGGCCGAGCTCTCCGAGGCGGAGCGGTTCGCGGCGCGCTTTCCGGGCTGGGCGCGCCTCGTGGCCGCCCAGGCACGGCGCGCCGCGGCGCTCGAGCGCGACGTGGCCCTGCTGACCGACAGGATGGGCCACGATCCGCACCTTTCGGAGGCGCTCCACGACGTGCTTTCCACGGTCACCGCCGTGCGGTCCACCTCGGCCATCCTCGCCGGCCCCGAGGAGATCGCGCCGGAGTGGCAGCGCCGTTTTCACCGCAATCTCTACGAGGACAGCCAGCGGCTCGCCGAGGGCGCCCGGGCCCTGGTGAGCTACCTGGAGGCCGAGGCGAGCGCCGAACGCACTCCGACGACGCCGCAGGAGGAGCTCGAGGCCTGGCTCGAACCGCGCGGCCATCACGTGCCCGAGCTGGAAGGCGAGACCCCCAGCGCGCCCGAAGCGCTCGCGGCGGCGTTCTCGGCCTCCGCGAGCCGCGTCCTCGCGGAGGCGCATTTCCGAAGGTATCGCGCGGCCGCCGAACGGCTGCCGCTCGCGCCGCTGGCCGAGGCGCTGGGGCGGACCGGCCCCGATCCCGGCGCGCTCGCCGATGGCTTCGGCGTGCCGCCCGGGCTGATGCTGTGGCGCCTCGCCTGCCTGCCCGAAGGCACCGGGGGGCTGCCGCCCACGGGGCTCGTGGCCTGCGACGCGTCGGGCACGCCGATCCTGCGCAAGCCGATCGCCGGCTTTCCGATGCCGCGCTACGGGGCCGGATGCCCGCTCTGGCCGCTCTACCGCGCGATCTCGCGCCCGCAGCAGCCGGTCGCCGCGGCGCTGGTCCCGGCCGGGGGGCGGCCCGAACGCTTCGAGGCCTTCGCCGTCTGCGAGCCGCTGGGCGCGCCGCGTTTCGATGCCGAGCCAGTGCTTCAGTCGGTGATGCTGGTGCTGCCCGAGCACGCGGGCGCCCGGGCCGAGCAGGCCCGCGCCGCCGAACCGGTGGGCGCAGGCTGCCGCGTCTGCCCCCGCGCGGCCTGCCCCGCCCGGCGCGAACCTTCCCTCACCGACGGCGCGCTGGCCTGAGCCGGCCGCTGCCGTGGCCGCCGCCCGCGGCGTGCGAGGACGGTGCCGGCAGCGACTGCGTTTTGACAGGCGCGCGCGTTGCGGCAATAGTCTCGAAAAGGCACCGCGCGAACGACGAGCCCGGCAGCAAAGACCGGGGCAGCCTGCGCGATGGCCACAACCAGGGGGGAGTGATCGGCAATGGGCAAGTCGGTCCTGCTGATCGAGGACGAAGCCAACATCGTCCAGGCGATCGGGTTCATCCTTTCGCGCGAGGGCTGGGCCGTCCACACGCACGCCGACGGCGCCACCGCCCTCGCCGCGGTGGAGGCGCGCGATCCGGACATCGTGATCCTCGACGCCATGCTGCCGAACCGCTCGGGCTTCGAGATTCTCCAGGAGCTGCGCGCCCTGCCCCGTTTCGCCGAGCTGCCGGTGCTGATGCTCACCGCCCGCGGCCAGAAACAGGACCGCGCGCTTGCCGAGCGCTACGGCGCCAGCCGCTTCATGACCAAACCCTTCTCGAACGCCGAGGTGCTGGCCTCGGTGCGCGAGCTGACCGGCACCGCCTGATGCGCCCGCCGCAGCCGCTCTTTCTCGCACGCGAGCTCTACCGGCGCCGCCGGCTGATGGATGCCGCGCGCGCCCTGCCGCTCGCCGGGGCGGTGTTCTTCATGCTGCCGCTGATCTGGCTGTCCCCCTCGGCGCCCGACCCGGCCAGCTCAGGCGCGGCCCCCGCCACGGCCGGCGGCATCGGGACAGGCACCGCAGGGCTCTGGCTCTTCGGGCTCTGGCTGGCGCTCCTGGTGCTGGCCGGCATCATCGCCCACCGTCTGGCCGGCGCCGCGTCGGCCGCTGCCGAGGCCGAGCGGCGCGCCAAGGCAGACGCCGCGGACATGCCGCCATGAGCTTCAACCTGCTGGCAGCGGGAGCCCTGGGCTACGTGGTGCTCCTCTTCGGGGTCGCCTTCGCGGCGGAGCGGCTCGCGGCGCGCGGGCGCGCCGGGTGGTTGCGCTCGCCGCTCGTCTACACGCTCTCGCTCTCGATCTACTGCACCGGCTGGACCTTCTACGGGGCGGTCGGCTACGCGGTGCGCTCGGGGCTCGAATTCGTGACGATCTACCTCGGCCCGACGCTTGTCATGATCGGCTGGTGGGTCGTGCTGCGCAAGCTGGTACAGATCGCGCGCAGCCAGCGCATCACCTCGGTGGCCGATCTCATCTCGGCGCGGTTCGGCAAGTCCACGCTGCTCGGCGCCCTGGTGACGCTGCTCGCCGTGATCGGCACCACGCCCTACATCGCGCTGCAGCTGCAATCGGTAACCTTCAGCTTCGCCGCCTTCGCCGGCAGCGCGGGCGCTTCGGGGATGGCAGACAACCCCGGTGACCCGGGCGAAATCGCTCTCTGGGTGGCGGCGGGACTGGCGCTGTTCACCATCATCTTCGGCACCCGGGCCGTGGACGCCAACGAACGCCACGAGGGCATCGTGACGGCGATCGCCGTCGAGGCGGTGGTCAAGCTGGTCGCCTTGCTTGCCGTGGGAATCTTCGTCGTCTGGGGCGTGGCCGGCGGGCCGGCCGAGATGCTCGCCCGCATCGAACGCTCGCCGATCCAGACCATCGGTATCGAACCCGCACGCTGGACGATGCTCATCTTCCTGTCGGCCGCGGCCTTCCTGTGCCTGCCGCGCATGTTCCACGTGCTGGTGGTCGAAACCCCCGACGACAGGCAACTCGCGACGGCGGCATGGGCCTTCCCGCTCTATCTGATCGTCATGAGTCTCTTCGTGATCCCGATCGCGGTGGTGGGGCTGGAGCTGATGCCGGAGGGCACCAACCCCGATCTCTTCGTGCTCGCCCTGCCCCTGGCGCTCGAACGCGAGGGGCTTGCGGTGCTCGCGTTCCTCGGCGGCTTCTCGGCGGCCACCTCCATGGTGATCGTGGCCACCATCGCGCTGGCCACGATGGTCTCGAACCACATCGTGATGCCGCTGTGGCTCGCCACCCGCTCGGAGGGGGCCAGCATGGCCGGCGATCTGCGGCGGCTGCTGCTGCTCGCCAGGCGGGCCTCCATCGTGGCGGTGCTGGGGCTCGGGTACCTCTACCACAAGCTTTCGGGCGGCGGAGAAGCGCTCGCGGCCATCGGGCTGATCAGCTTCGTGGGCGTGGCCCAGGCACTGCCCGCGCTCATCGGCGGGATCTTCTGGCGCGGAGCCACCCGCCACGGCGCGGCGGCCGGCCTGTGCATCGGCTTCGCCGTCTGGCTCTACGGGCTCTACCTGCCCAGTTTCGGCGAAGGCGTTGCGATCTCCGCGCGGGTGATGGCCGAGGGCCCCTTCGGCATCGGCTGGCTGCGGCC
>CAYXOX010000190.1:0-559 GCA_964466745.1 uncultured Rhodobacterales bacterium | reverse complement strand
GGTTCGCGGTCTGGATGTACAGCCTGTTCCTGCCGAGCTTCGGCGCCGCCGGACCGCTGCCGCCGGCCCTGCTGGCGGAGGGACCGTTCGGGATCGGGATCCTGCGGCCGCAGGCGCTGTTCGGCTCCGGCGCGCTCGATCCTCTGGTGCACGCCACCTTCTGGTCGCTCGCGCTCAACTGCGCGGCCTTCATCGCCGTCTCGCTCGCCAGCTTTCCGCGGCCCCTCGAAAGGCTGCAGGGCGCGCAGTTCGTGGGCGTCGAAGGCGCCGCGCGCACGCCGCAGGGCTGGAGCCGGGGCGCGGCCGAGCCCGAGGACCTGCTGATCATGGCGCAGCGTATCCTCGGGCCCGAGGAAGCGCAGGCACTGTTCCGGCGCGCGGCCGCGGAACAGGGCGTGAGCGGCTATCTGCCCGAGCCGACGCCGGAATTCGTCGAGACGCTGGAGCGCGAACTTGCCGGCTCGGTGGGAGCGGCCACGGCCAACGCGATGATCGGGAACATGGTGGGCGGTTCGGCCGTTTCGGTGGAAGATCTCATGGCCGTGGCCGACGAGACCGC
>CAYXOX010000189.1:3258-4817 GCA_964466745.1 uncultured Rhodobacterales bacterium | reverse complement strand
GATCGTTCGGCGGGCTGTCGGGGCGCGCGGGCATCGCCTGGCGGGCCGAGGAGATCACGGACGTCAACATCTTCACATCCGCACTCGTCGAGGAATCGAGCCGGGAAACCGTGACCCTAACGGGCGCCCTCGGCTACGAGGGGCGGGCGATGTTCTCTGGAACGCCGCTCAGTTACAGCTTGTCGATCGACGGCGAGGTCGGCCAGCGCACGGAGGGCGACGGCGATTTCTCGCGTGCCGAGGCGGAGGCCGCCCTGGGGCTGCCCATCGGCCAGAACTACGGGCTGTCGCTGGAGGTGCGCGGCGGCCAGGTTTCGGCCGACGACCTGCTGTCCAGCGAGCGCTTCTTCGGCGGCGAGCGGGTGATGCGCGGCTTCACCTTCGGCGGCATCGGCCCGCGCGACTCCGCCTCCCTCGGGAACGATCCCGTGGGCGGTGAATCCTATGCGGCCGCGAGCCTGCAGCTCGATCGCACCCTCGCAATCGTGGGCGCGCCGAACTGGACCCTCGGCGCCTTCGTGGATGTCGGCTCGGTGTGGGGCCTGACCGATGCGCCGGAGACGGTTGACGACGAGCTCCACTGGCGCAGCGCGGCGGGCCTCAGCCTTGGCTGGCAGGTGGATGCACTACGGCTCCAGATCGATCTCGCCGAGCCCATCGAGGAGCGCGCCGACGATGAGAGCGAGCGCCTGCGCGTTTCGCTTTCTGCCCGGTTCTGAAGTCGTTCCGGCCGGGCCCGGCAGGGCGCAACCGGCCGCGCCACGCCTCTTCGGCACGGACAAGGCGCAGCCCTCAAGGGGCGTGATTGCCGGGCCACGGCACGCCGCGGTGCGCGCTGCCCCGCTTGTTTCCTGCCGGGCATCGCCTATACTGATTCACCGTTGGCCCTTGGCAAGTTTGCTCCAGCCCGACGTGACCAACGTTCCACGCCCCCCGTCCGCTCCGACGGGGGGCGTACTTCTTTTGTGGACCGTCTGGTGTGCGCTGCGCCTGCGGGCTAGGCGCCCTGGCCCGCCTCTGCGGCGATGTCCGCGCGGCTCTTGCGGCCGCGTTCCGTGGCCGACTTGAGCTGGCCGCACGCCGCGAGAATATCCTCTCCGCGCGGCGTGCGGATCGGGCTGGCGTAACCGGGCTTGTAGGGTGCGCCGGGCCATTCGTTGAACGGGATCAGGTTGATCTTGGCGGGAATGCCGGCAATCAGCTTCACCAGCCGGCGTGCGTCCTCGTCGCTGTCGTTCACGCCCTTGAGCATCACGTACTCGAAGGTGATCCGCTCGGAGTTCGAAAGCCGCGGGTATTCGCGCAGCGCGTCAAGCAGGGTGGCGATGTTCCACTTCCTGTTGATGGGCACCAGCTTGTCGCGCACCTCGTCGGTGGTAGCGTGGAAGCTCACCGCGAGCAGGCAGCCGATCTCTTCCGCGGTCCGGGCGATTTCGGGCACCACGCCCGAGGTCGAAAGGGTGATGCGGCGGCGGCTGAGGCTGATGCCCTCGCCGTCCATGGCGATTTTCATGGCGTCGCGCACCGCCTCGAAATTGTAGAGCGGCTCGCCCATCCCC
>CAYXOX010000189.1:0-3248 GCA_964466745.1 uncultured Rhodobacterales bacterium | reverse complement strand
GAGTACGTGAATGGTACGCACGACGTTGTCGTAGTTGTGCAGCGGCTCGCCCATCCCCATCAGCACGATGTTGGAAACGAGGCGCGTCTCGTCCTTCGGGGCGCGCCCGGGCGCGGGCCATTCACCGAGGTCGTCGCGGGCGATCATCACCTGGCCCACGATCTCGCCGGCGGTGAGGTTGCGCACCAGCTTCTGCGTGCCGGTATGGCAGAACGAGCAGGTCAGGGTGCAGCCCACCTGGCTGGACACGCAGAGCGTGCCGCGCCCCTCCTCGGGGATGTAGACCGTTTCCACCTCGTGGCCTCCGGCGATGCGCACGAGATACTTGCGGGTGCCGTCCGCGGATACCTGCCGCGAAACCACCTCGGGCACCTCGATCACGAAGCGTTCGGCCAGCATCGCGCGGTAATCCTTGGCGAGGTTCGTCATCGCGGAGAAATCCCGCACGCCCTTCTGGTAGATCCACTGCCAGAGCTGCGCCTCGCGCATCTTCGCCTGCCGTTCGGCGGTGCCGGCGGCGACGAGCGCGGCCCGCAGCTCGGGCCGGGTGAGCCCCACGAGGTTGATCCGGCCGTCCGCGCCCGTGGGGCCCGCCTCGCGGCGGATCGTCAGCACGTCCTGCGTTATGGGTGCGGTAGCGGTCATCGGAGGGCTCCTGCGCGGCGGTCCGCTCACATATAGGATACGCGGGCGGCGCGAAACCCCCGCGCCGCGATCAGGCAACGCGCCAGGCGCGGCGGCATGCTTCCAGAACGATCCCCGCCGGGCGCCCGGAAACGGCCATCACGGCAAGTGCGCCGAGCACGGCCCGCAGGATCTCGCCGGGCGTCGCCCCGGCGTAGAGCAGGATGCCCACGTAGAGCGGTATCTGGAAGCTCATGAAGGCCAGCGTATCGAGCACGAGGCGACGCGCGCGGCCCCCCGTCAGCCCGCCACCGCGGATGAAGACGATATCGCGATACATCCCGTAGGGCCGGGCGGTCAGCAGGACAACCGGGATGGCCAGCAGCCGCGCGCTGAGCACCTGCCCGGGGGCAAGCCCGGCGATCACGAACTCCACGAAACCCGCCCCTAGGGTGGAAACGATGATCAGTGCGGTGGTGTCGGCCCAGTACCTGCGCATGGGGCTCCCTTAGCACGCAGGGAGAGCGTCGCCAGCACTTGCCGGCCGTGCTTCCGGGGTCGCGCGGCCCGAAGCGCGCGGTGCGATGAGCTGCCTGCACGGCCCGCGGCTTCAGCCCGAACAGCGGCCCTCGGCATCTTCCACCGCGGCGGTGAAGCCCAGCAGCGAGAAGGTATCGCGGGTGGTGGTGCCGCGGGAGGAGCGCCCGGTGACAACCGCGTCCACGCCCGCCTTCATGGCCGCCACGACGCGCGCGTCCTCCTCGGGTGACGCGGGCCAGGCGCTTTCGCCCTCGGTGAAGAACTCGAAGGTGTCGTCGCCGATCACCACGTCCACGGTCGAGCCGCTGGCAAAGGGATAGCCGCCCACGAACTGCACCTGCCCGGCGATGTTGTCGCCGGGCTGGTAGAACACGAGCATGTAGATGTCGCCGCGCCGCACGGCCACCACGCGCCCGTCGCGCGTGTTCACCGTTTCCTTCGGGGCCGATACGGCCCAGCACTGGCGCGGGCCGTCTTCCACGAACACGGCCCAATCCGTGTTCGCCGCAACCCGATTGGTGGATTCTTCCTGCGCAATCGCGGCCGCCGCCGACACCGCGATTGCCGCACCCGCGAGGGCGGCGCGCCTTGCCCAGTTCATGCTCAACGTCTCCAAGCCGGTTCCTGCCTCTGCCCCGTGCAACCGGCGCGCTTGCAGGCGCCTTGGGTCGCGAGGGAGCCATGCTCCACGCCCTCTTGGTATCGCAAATGCCCCCGCGGGCAAAGCCCGATTGCCGAGGGCACCGGGCAAACGCGCGAGGTTTCGCCCGTCAGCCCGGTGCGAAGGCGCTGCGTGGATATCCCTGCATGTAGAGAAGGGCCGTCAGATCCCCGTGGTTCACGCGCAGCGCGCAGGCCTGCTGCACCGAGGGCTTCGCGTGCACGGCCACCCCCGCTCCGGCAAGCCCGAGCATCCCCAGGTCGTTCGCACCGTCGCCAACGGCGAGCACGTCACCCGGCGCGCAGCCCAGCCCGGCTGTGACCTCGCGCAGCGCGGCGACCTTCGCCTCGCGGCCCAGCACCGGCGGCACGACGCGCCCCGTCAGCCGGCCGTCGGAACCGATCTCCAGCGTGTTGGCGCGGTGCTCGTGGAAGCCGAGCCGCGCCGCCACCGACTCCGTGAAGGCCGTGAAGCCGCCCGAAACAAGCACGCATCGCGCACCGGCGGCCCGCATGGTGGCCACCAGGGTGGACGCGCCGGGCGCGAGGGTGATCCGTTCGTGCAGCACCTTCCCGATCACCCCGGCATCGAGCCCGGCCAGAAGGGCCACGCGCTCCGTCAGCGCGGCCTCGAAATCCAGCTCGCCGTTCATCGCCCTCTCGGTGATCGCCGCCACGCGCCCGCCCAGCCCGGCCTCTGCGGCAAGCTCGTCGATGCATTCCTGCGCGATCATGGTGCTGTCCATGTCGGCGAGCAGCACGCGCTTGCGCCGCCCCTCCCCGGGCTGAACCAGCAGGTCCACGCCCTCGGCCTGCAGGCTCTGCCATGTCGTTTCGAGGTCGCCCGGAACGGCCGGAAGCGGAAATTCGGCCGCCTCGCCGGGCGCCAGCCACGCCACCTCGCCGCCGCCCCAGGCATTGCGCAGCGCGCGCACCAGCGCGGGGTCGAGCGGGGCGCCGCTGGGCGCCGTCAGCAATGTCGCGATGTGCATGGGGTGCCTCCGCCTAACCGCGGCGCGCGTAGCATGGCCCGTGCGGGCAGGCCAGAGCGGCGATGCCGCGCTGCGAAGCACGGGTTTCCGATGCACACCGTTTCGCACCCGCCCGCCCCGATGGGGCGACAACTTTGCCGTTGCGCGGCTCCGGCGAGGCGCCTATGTCCCGCGGCGGGACACCCCTCCCCAACGAGGGGCGCATATCTGGAAGGATATCCAGCGATGGATACGACGAAACCGGCAACGCGGCCGGCCAACCCGCGTTTTTCCTCCGGCCCCTGTGCCAAACCCCCCACCTGGACACCCGCAGCCCTCGCCGATGCGCCCCTCGGGCGCAGCCATCGCGCGAGCGTGGGCAAGGCGCGGCTCAAGGCCGCGATCGAGGGCACCCGCGAGATCCTCGGCATTCCGGCGGACTACCGCATCGGG
>CAYXOX010000188.1:0-4820 GCA_964466745.1 uncultured Rhodobacterales bacterium | reverse complement strand
GACCCGGGCGAAGCCATGGACAAGGATCTCTACGATCTGCCCCCCGAGGAGCTTCAGGGCATCCCCACCGTCTGCGCGTCGCTGCGCGAGGCGATGGAGAACCTCGAGGCCGATCACGAGTTCCTGCTGGCCGGCGACGTGTTCACCAAGCACCAGATCGAGGGTTACATGGAGCTCAAGTGGGAAGAGATCTACACCTACGAGCACACGCCGCACCCGGCGGAGTTCAAGATGTACTACAGCTGCTGACCTCCGCGCCAGCGTGGGAAGGGGGCGCCTCGCGGGGCGCCCCTTTTTCGTCGGGCGTGGGCCGCTGCACGGGCTCGGGCGCTGGCGCCGGCCCGCCGGGCATGCGCGCCGGCTCGGCCCCGCGCAGTGCCGGGGGCCGGGCTGACCACGCCGCAGCGCGTCAGCCGTAGCGGCGCTCTTCCTCCATCGCGGCTCCGAAATCGCCATCGTCGAGCCGCCCAAGGAGTTCCGGCAGAACCAGGCGCTCGACCATGGCACGCAGGCGCGCGCGGCGATCTTCCTCTCCGGCCGCAGGCCGGTCTTCGGGCCGGGCCCGGCACCGCAACCGCGATATCCGGCCGTCCGCTTCGAGTTGGGACCAGTGGCGCATTCTTCTCTCCCTCTTGGGCATGCGGCGGTACACCGCGCGTGCCCTGGGCTCGAGCTTGGCGAAGGCCGAACCGGCACCGCCTTGCGCCAGATCAAGGCAAAGGGGATTCAACCGGTGCGGGCGCTTTTGCCGCGGGCAACGGCCAGAACCCGCGTGTGGATGGAAAACGCCACGGTACCGGTTCGCGGCAGCCGCACGAGGCACTGGCGTTCGGTGCGCAGCCAGGGCGCGTGCCTCACCTCGGGGTGCGCCCCCCGCGGCTCGGGCTGGAAGAGCGCGGCATCGGCATAGCGCAGGGCGTTGGCCCGCCAGAGCGGCCGGCCGGGCTGCACGCCGGCACACAGGCGCTCCACACGCCGCGCCAGTTCGGGGGTGTAGGCGGCCACGGGCAGGTGGATCTCCGCGAGGCCGCGCCCGAATTTCTCCGCAAGGCTCCAGCTCGCGGGAAAGCACAGGATCGCCCCGGTGAGCCTGTGCACCCCGCCCGCGGCCTGGAGCAGGCAGAAATCGGCCTGGACGAGGCGGCCCAACAGGAGGAGCGGAGGCAGATCCCGCGGAACCCGCACGCCATCGGGGCGGCGGATCTCGGAGCGCTCGAAAACGAACCCCTCCCGGTGCCGCAGGTTGGCCAGCACGATCTCCAAGAGCTCCTCCGCCGGCTCCTCGGCCTCGGCGGAAAGCCTGTGCACGTCGCCTGGGCGCACGGCGATGAGCCGGTCACGTTCGGCCATCTGCCCGGCATAGGCGCGGTCGACCACCAGCCAACCCTCCGGCCCCACAGGCGCCGTCCCCGGAAGCCGCCGCCGTTCCGCAGCGAGCGGGTCGTAGGGAATGTCGCTCCACGCCGGACCAGGCCCCTCGGGCATGCCACAGCCCCCCCCTCGTTTATGTCGCACCGGCCAGCCGACCAGCAACGCGAAACGCGCGCAATGCGAGTCCGCAACGGGAAACCGCCCGCTCCCGCGCCGCCCCGGGTCCCGATCCCCGGTCCCGCCCATGCCCCAACGCAGCCGCCTTCACCAGCGCCAGCGCTGGCAACGACAACGGCAACGACAACGACAACGACAACGGCTTCAGCCTAAGGCCAGCCCGGCACGCCGCAAGCCGGATCGCGCGGCGTCACCCTCCCGTCATCGAGGTTTCAGCCGCTTGTAGCCTGGCCGCCTGCGGCGCACCTTGCGCGACACTGGCAAAAGGAACGAGGGGGCAGCCGATGCCGACGGAACGCATAACCTTCCAGGGCCACGATGGCGCCGAGCTGGCCGCGCGACTCGATCTGCCGGAGGGGCCCCACCTCGGCACGGCGCTGTTCGCCCACTGCTTCACCTGCTCGAAGGACATTCCCGCCGCACGCAGGATCGCCGGCCGGCTGGCCGCGATGGGGCTGGCCGTGCTCCGGTTCGACTTCACCGGGCTGGGGCACTCGGGCGGCGAGTTCGCGAACACCTCCTTCAGTTCGAACGTGGGTGATCTGCTCGCCGCGGCCCGCTACCTCGAGACCCGCGGCATGGCCCCCGGCCTCCTGGTCGGCCACTCGCTCGGGGGAGCGGCCGTGCTGCGCGCGGCAGGCCGGATCGCCTCGGCTCGCGCCGTCGTCACCATCGGCGCCCCCTTCGATCCCGTGCATGTCACGAAGAGCTTCGCCGACGCCCTGCCCGAAATCGCCGAGAAGGGCAGCGCCGAGGTCACCCTCGGCGGGCGGCCCTTCCGCATCGCGCGCGGCTTCGTGGAGGATATCGCCGCCGAATGGCTCGGCCCCGCCGTCGCCGGCCTCGACCGGGCCCTGCTCGTGATGCACGCACCGCGCGACATGCAGGTCGACATCGCGAACGCCGGGAAGATCTTCGGCGCCGCGAAGCACCCCAAGAGCTTCGTGACGCTGGACGACGCCGACCACCTCGTCAGCCGCAAGGACGACGCGGAATACGCCGCCGGCGTCATCGCCGCATGGGCCGGGCGCTACCTGTCCCTCGCCGCCCCCGCGCCTCCCCCCGGCGCACCGGAAGGGGTCGTGCGGGTCAGCGAGGCCGATCCGGACGGCTTTCTCCAGGACGTGTCGCACGGACCGCACCACCATCTGCTTGCCGACGAGCCGCTTTCCTACGGCGGGACCGATCGGGGCCTCAGCCCCTACGGCCTCCTGGCGGCGGCGCTCGGCGCCTGCACCTCCATGACCATCCGGTTGTACGCGCGGCGCAAGGGCTGGCCGCTCGCGCATGTCCGGGTCGACGTCGCCCACGGAAAGATGCACGGGCAGGATACGGGCGGGGCGAAGGGAACCCGTATCGATCGCTTCTCCCGAACGGTCACGCTCGAAGGCGACCTCGACGCCACGCAGAAACGGCGGCTTCTCGAAATCGCGGACAGGTGCCCCGTGCATCGCTCGCTGGAGGCGGGCGCGGAGGTGGTCACCCGCCTTGCGGAAGAGGAGGCCCCCTGATCGCTGTCATGCACATTCCGAGACGGCGGGAGCGAGGGGCGCCGCCCCTCGCGCTCCCCGAGGTACTTCGGGACCAAAGTGCTTTCGGCGCCGGGCAACAGCAGCGGCGCGCCGAGGCGACAGGTTTCACTTTGGTCCCGAAATACCTCGGGGTCCGGGGCAGAGCCCCGGCCTTGCGTTCCGTTGAGTGCGAACGGACGCAGCGCGAGGACAACCGATGCCGGAACAGGTGTGCGCGTCAGCACTTCGCGGCGGAACACGACGCCCGCCGGGGTGGCATGTACGCGCGCCGCCCGACAGGCGGTCACGCCGGGGCGCCTTTGCCGTAGGCACGGACGCTGCGGCGGTGCTCCACGGGCACCATACCGGCGGTGCGCCGAGTCCGCGCAGGCGTCGCGGCAAGGACGGCTGATGCAGCGCACGGCAGCCGCCGGGGTACGCGGCGCTTGGTTCGCCCGGCTCCGGCCGGCCCGGGCTGCGCCCCCCCGCCCGGAACCGGGGACGGCGCGCAGCGGCCTTCTGGTCAGGCGCGGGCCGCGCCCACGAGCTTCCAGGCCGCCGGCAGAAACAGCGCGGCGAGTGCCAGTTTCATCGCGTCGCCGACAAGAAACGGCGTCAGGCCCCATGCGAGGATCGGCTGATCCCAGCCGTAGAGTTGGCCGAGCCAAAGAAGGCCGGGCACGTAGATCAGCAGGTTTCCGATCGCCATGGCGAGTGCCATCCGCCAGACCGAGCGGTCCCAGCCCCGCCGCGCCGCCCATCCCAGCGCCAGTGTCGCCAGCACGAAGCCCACGAGGTAGCCCCCGGTACTTCCCTGCATGTACGTCCAGCCGTTCAGCTCCGCGCTGGAGCTCTGGAACACGTCGAACCCCAGCGCGCCGACGATCATGTATCCCAGGATGGTGGTGAGCCCGAGCCTCGGGCCGTAGGCCGCCGCGATGGCGAGCACGGCGAATGTGCCCATGCCGATGGCCACCGGCGAAGGCGGAATCGGCAGCTTGATCTTGGCCGCCACGGCCAGCAGCGCGATGCCGGCGACGACGAGTATCGCCTGCTTGACGCGCAGCGCCGCCCCCGTCATCGGCAGGATCGCCTCGCTCAGCACCATGTCGGCACGCATCGTGTTCATCTCGTCTCACTCCGCTCGGGAACCTTCGCACGATTGATGCCCGAGCCGGGCCCCGCGCGCAAGCCTCCCGCCGCCGGAGCGGGCTTGCCGCACGCGCCGGACTTGCCCCGGGCGCCACCGGGGACTAAGCCCGCGGCGGCGCGCGCCCGCGCACGGCCCGATGGCGGCCGGAGAGCGAAAGGCGCGCCGAGGCCCGCAGAGGAAGGACCGCGCCGATGATCCCCCGCTACGCCCGCCCCGAGATGACCGCGATCTGGGAGCCCGCCACCAGGTTTCGCATCTGGTTCGAGATCGAGGCCCATGCCTGCGACGCGATGGCCGATCTCGGGCTGATCCCCCGCGCCAATGCCGAGGCCGTCTGGAAGGCTGCCGACGCGGAGTTCGACGTCGCCCGCATCGACGAGATCGAGCGCACCACCCGTCACGATGTCATCGCCTTCCTCACCCATCTCGCCGAGATCGTGGGCGCCGAGGAGGCCCGCTTCGTCCACCAGGGGCTCACCTCGTCCGACGTTCTCGATACCTGCCTGAACGTCCAGCTCACCCGCGCGGCCGACATCCTGCTGGCCGATCTCGACGCGCTCTTGGCCGCACTGAAGGCCCGCGCCATGGAGCACAGGCTGACCCCCCGC
>CAYXOX010000187.1:0-4845 GCA_964466745.1 uncultured Rhodobacterales bacterium | reverse complement strand
CTCGAAATGCGGGTCCCAGTTCACCAGCCGCTTGCCGCGGTAGATGTAGCCCTTGCGGTACATGTCCACGAAGACGCGCATCACCGCGTTGTGGAAGTCGGGGCTGTTCTCGTGGCCCACCCGCGTGTCGCCGGGCGCGCCGGCCATGGTGAAGGCGTTGCGCGACCAGTCGCAGGAGGCGCCGAGGCGCTTGAGCTGCTCGATGATCGTGCCGCCCGACCGTTCCTTCTGCTCCCAGACGAGAGCGGTGAAATCCGCGCGGCTCATGTCGGTGCGCCGCTTGCCCTGCCTGGCCAGCTCGCGCTCCACGACCATCTGGGTGGCGATCCCCGCGTGGTCCTGCCCCGGCTGCCAGAGCGTGTCGAAGCCGCGCATCCGGTGCCAGCGGGTCAGGATGTCCTGCAGCGTGTTGTTGAAGGCATGCCCCATGTGGAGCGAGCCCGTCACGTTCGGCGGCGGGATCATGATGCAGAAGGTTTCGTCGCGGCGCTTCGCGGCGCCCGCGCGAAACGCGTCGGCCTCCGCCCAGCGGGCGGAAATGCGCGCCTCGGCGGCGGCCGCATCGAAGATCTTTTCAAGGGGCATGGGCTCTCCTCGTTCGTTGTCGGTGATCTACCGAAGGCGGCGGGCGAGGGAAAGCCCCGGCCGGGCACCGCAAGCGTGACGCCGAGGCGGCGGATGGCGCAGGGAACCATGCGCGGTGCGAATCCGGCCCCGTTCCGCGGCGCGCCTGATGGCAGGGGCGCGCCACTGCCGGGACGTTTCCGAAGGGCTCCGGCCAGGGCCGCCGCGGCCGCCGCGGCTTGGCATCCCCGGCCGCCGGGTGTAGAGCCGCCGCCTGACAGCGGGGAGCCGAGACATGCAGGGCAGTGCCAATCTCAACCTGATGATGAAGGCCGCGCGCAAGGCGGCCCGCGGGCTGGTGAAGGATTTCCGCGAGGTGGAGAACCTGCAGGTCTCCATGAAGGGGGCCGGCGATTTCGTGAGCCGCGCGGACACCACGGCGGAGGCGCTGCTGCGTGACGAGCTGCGCGGCGGGCGCAAGACCTACGGCTGGCTCGCCGAGGAGGGCGGCGGCGAGGACGGCGAGGACCCGACGCGCCGCTGGATCGTGGACCCGCTGGACGGGACGACGAACTTCCTGCACGGGCTGCCGCACTGGGCCATCTCGATCGCGCTGGAGCACAAGGGCGAGATCGTTGCGGGCGTGATCTACGACCCCGCGAAGGACGAGATGTTCTGGGCCGAAAAGGGTGCGGGCGCGTGGCTCAACAACACCCGGCTGCGCGTTTCGGGCCGCAGCCGGATGATCGAATGCGTGTTCGCCACCGGGCTGCCCTTCGGCGGCCGGGCCGACCTTCCCGAGAGCCTGCAGGACCTGGCGCGCCTCCTGCCGGCCTGCGCCGGCGTTCGGCGCTGGGGCGCCGCGGCGCTTGATCTCGCCTATGTAGCCGCCGGCCGGTACGACGGGTTCTGGGAACGGCGCCTGCATGCGTGGGACCTCGCGGCGGGGCTCGTGATCCTGCGGGAGGCCGGCGGGCTGGTGGAGCCGCTGGAACCTGGCGCCAGCATACTGGAAAGCGGCGGCGTGATTGCCGCGAACGCCGAGATCTTCGACAGTTTCGCCACCGTCATCCGGGGTTGAGCGCCCGGCGCCGGCGCCAGCTCCTGCGCCACAGCCGCTCCGCACCCCGGCCCGGGACACCTCGGCATCATCCGCGTAGGCCGCCGTGCGCCCGCAAGGTTCAGGCGCCGTAACCGGCATCGCCGAGGGGCACGTTCCCCATGCACCGGCCGGCGGGAGCCTGGATCGGGGGAGGCGGCCGCGGCGGCCGGCGCCGCGCGCCGCAGCCCGTCCGGGTTCACCCGATGATCTCGAAGGCGGTCACGTCCACGAGGCCCCGGTCCGTGATCTTGAGCGCCGGGATCACCGGAAGAGCGAGGAAGGAGAGCTGCAGGAACGGCTCGTCGAGGGTGATGCCCAGCGCCCGCGCCGCCGCGCGCAGTGCCGTGAGGCCCGCGCGCACCTCCTCGTAGGGCTCGAGGCTCATCAGCCCTGCCACCGGCAGCGCCAGTTCCGCGGTGATCCGCCCGCCTTCGGCCACGGCATAGCCGCCCTCGATCTCGGTCAGGCGCCGCGCGGCCAGGGCCATGTCTTCGTAATCGGCACCGACGACGACGATGTTGTGATGATCGTGGGCCACGGTCGCCGCCAGCGCGCCATGGCGCAGCCCGAAGCCCCTCACGAAGCCCGTCGCGTGGTTGCCGTTGCGGCCGTGGCGCTCGATCACGGCGATCTTGGCGAGGTCGCGTGACGGATCGGGGCGCTTGTCCCCGCCCTCGATGGGCACCTCCTCGACCAGATGCTCGGTGATGATCTTGCCCGGCACGATCCCGATAACGTCGGTGCGTTCCGCGTTGCCCTTGGTGCGGAAGCTGTCGGGGGAGATCTCGGGCGCGCGCACGCTGTCGCGCCCCGGCGGCGGCACGATGCGCCGCGCGGCGAAGGCCGGCTCTGCCGCCTCGGTGCCTGCCACGAGCACGAGCCGCGCATCGCAGGCCTCCAGGCTGCCGAGGGCCACGATGTCGGCGCGCTTGCCCGGCGCGATCTGGCCGCGGTCCTTCAGGCCGAAGGCTTCTGCCGCCGAGAGGCTGGCCGCGCGGTAGACGGCAAGCGGCGGAACACCGCGGGCGATGGCGGTCCGGATCATGTAGTCGAGGTGCCCGTGCTCGCCGATGTCGAGCGGGTTCCGGTCGTCGGTGCACAGGCACATGTAGGGGGAGGTGCGTTCGGTGAGCAGCGGCAGCAGCGCATCGAGATCGCGCGAAACGGAGCCTTCGCGGATCAGCACGCGCATGCCCTTCTGCAGCTTTTCCCGCGCTTCCTCGGGGCTCGTGGCCTCGTGCTCGGTGCGAATACCCGCGGCGATGTAGGCATTGAGCGCGGTGCCCGAGAGCATCGGCGCGTGACCGTCGATGTGACGGCCCGCGAAATGGCCGATCTTCTCCAGGCACATCGGGTCGGCGAAGACGACGCCGGGGTAGTTCATGAACTCCGCGAGGCCGATGGCGCGCGGATGGTCGGCGAGCTCGGCCAGCTCGGCCGCCGTCACTTCGGCGCCGGCGGTTTCCATGTTCGTGGACGGCACGCAGGAGGAAAGCGCAACACGGATGTCCATCACCGTCTCGGCGGAAGCCTCGAGGAAATAGCGGATGCCCGCCACCCCGATGACGTTGGCGATCTCGTGGGGGTCGCAGATCGCGGTGGTGATGCCGCGCGGCGCCACGCAGCGGTCGAACTCGTAGGGGGTCACGAGCGAGCTTTCGATGTGCAGATGCGTGTCGATGAAACCCGGAACGAGCACGAGCCCCGAAACGTCGGTGATCTCGCGGCCCTCGTAGGCGGCCCCGATCCCGGCGATCGTGTCGCCCGCGAGGGCGACATCGCCCTCGATGAAATCACCCGTCACGGTATCGAAGACGCGCCCGCCCCTGAGCACCCTGTCGGCGGGAGCGCGGCCGGCAGCGATCTCGATGAGGTGGGCGAGGGGTGGGGTTTCCTGCATGGCGTGACTCCGGCTGTGCGGTTGCAAGGGGAACGCAAACGGGCGGCGCAGTCCAGCCCCGACGCGGCGGCAGACGCCCTTCCGGCAATCCCGTGGGCTTCAGCCGCTGCCGCTTTCCTGCCGCCCACCGGCCTGCCCGCCCGGCGGGCGCGGCGCCCGCACGAGCAGCGGCAGGATGGCCGCAAGAAACATCAGCCGGCCAACGTGATGCGCCGCGACATAGGCGATGTCGGCATCGAGCAGAACCGCGAGCGCCGCCATCGTCTCCAGCCCGCCCGGCGCGAAGGCAATGAGCGCGGAGGTGAGCGAAACCCCGAAGGCCCAGGTGGCGACCAGCGCACCCGCAACGGCCACAAGCGCGGATATCGTCGTCAGAACGACGACAGCGCCGAGCGCCCCGATCACCTCCGGCATCGTCACGCCGGCGAACCGCGTGCCGATCAGCGCTCCGAGCAGGACGAACCCCGACACCGACAGCCAGCCCGGCACGGCGCCGGGCGTCAGCCCGCTGCCGTGACCGATGGCCGAAACGAACATCGCGCCGAGCAGCATCGCGGCAGGCGCGCGGAGGAGCTTGAACACATGCCCAAGCGCGAGCGCGGCCGCCAGCAGGATGGCTAGATGTGGCAGTGTCAGCGGCGCGCCGTCGAAGGGAATGGCCGCGCCCAGCGTGCGGTCGGAGACAGCGGCGACGAGCAGCGGCACGATCACCACCAGCGACAGCACGCGCAGCGACTGGATGATGACCACCCGCCGTGTCTCTCCGCCCACCTCCATCGACAAGAGGATCGTGAAGCTCAGATGGCCCGGCGTGGCGCAGAGCATCGCGGTGTTCCGGTCCATCCCGAACGCCCCCCGCATCACCGCCGCGCCCGCGAAGATCATCGTCAGAACGGCAAGGGCGAGCAGCACGAGGCTTCCCGGCCACGACCGGGCCTCCTGCAGCACCTCGGGCGTGACGCCGGTGCCCATGGCAAGGCCGATCACGAGGAAGGCCGCGTCGCGCGCGACCCCGGGCATTCCGGTGCGCATGCCCCGCAGGCTCGCGGCCGTTACGGCCACCGCGGGGCCGACAAGGTAGGGCGCGGGCACGCTCGCCGCATAGGCCAGCCCCGCCCCCGCCGCCGCAACGGCCACCGTGAGGGCGAAGGCGCGTGCGTCTTCGGCGGTCACGTCTCGCCGAGGGTAAAGGGCGGCAGGTGGCTGAAGGCTGCCCGCAGCGCTTCGCCCCATCCCTCCGAGATGGCCTTGGCCTTGTTCAATGTGGCCGCCGAACCGG
>CAYXOX010000186.1:0-4872 GCA_964466745.1 uncultured Rhodobacterales bacterium | reverse complement strand
GCCCCCGGTGCGGCCCCAGCGGGCATATGGCGCGTCATCGTCTAAGCCACCCTTCCACCTGCACAAACGCGTGCCGCGAAACCGGCGGAAACCCTGTCCTCCCGCCGGCGCAGCCCCTATATGCGACGGACGCAGCACGGGGTATGCCATGTCCGGAGACCAGATCGCCAATCTTGCCTATCTCGGGCTGCTCGGCACCGTGATCGCCGTGATGTTCTTCGTCGCGAACTCCGAACGGATCGGCAAGAAGCTGCAGCAGGCGGCGACCTGGGCGCTCATCTTCATCGGAACCATCGCCGCCGCGGGGCTCTGGGGCGACATCCGCTCCCAGAACGGCTTTGCCCCGCCGCAGGGGGCGGTCGTGGCCGAGGGCGTCTACGAGGTGCCGCGGCGGGCCGACGGCCATTTCCACCTCACAGCGGAGATCAACGGAACCCCGGTGGACTTCATCGTCGACACCGGGGCGACCGACATCGTGCTGACCCGGGAGGATGCCGCCCGCGTGGGCATCGAGGTGGAGGATCTCGCGTTCCTCGGCCGCGCCCGCACCGCCAACGGCACGGTGGGCATTGCCCGCGTCCGGCTCGACGAGGTGCGCCTCGGCGACATGCGCGATACGGCGGTGCCGGCCTCGGTGAACGAGGCGGAGATGTTCGGCTCGCTGCTCGGCATGAGCTACCTGTCGCGCTTCGCGCGCATCGAGATCGCGGGCGACACGCTCATCCTGACCCGCTAGCGCAGGCGGGCCGCCGGCGCCGTTGGCCTAGACATTCCCAAAGCGCGCGCCAAGCGCCGCCGCCACCGGCGGCGTGACGAATTTCGAGACATCCCCGCCAAGCCGCGCGATCTCCTTGACGAGCCTCGAGGAGATTGCCTGCCGCTCGGCGTCGGCCATGAGAAACACCGTCTCGATGCTGTCGTCGAGCTGCCGGTTCATGCCCACCATCTGGTACTCGTATTCGAAATCCGCCACCGCCCGCAGACCGCGCACGATGATGCCCGCGCCCACGTCGCGCGCGCAGTCGATCAGCAGGTTGTCGAACGGGTGCACGTCGATGGAGATACCCCGGTCGCGGGCGATGGCGGTGGTGGCTCCCTCGATCATCGCGACCCGCTCTTCGAGATCGAAGAGCGGGCCCTTGTCGCGGTTGATCGCCACCCCCACCACGAGGCGGTCCACCAGGGCCGCGGCCCGCTCGATGATGTCGATATGGCCGAGCGTGATGGGATCGAATGTGCCCGGGTAGAGGCCGATGCGCATTGGGATGGGTCCGCTTTGGATGTCGTGCCGGCGCAGGCAAGCCCGAAACGCGGCGGGAATTCAAGGGGATTGCGGCACGGCGTTGCAGGGGCGTGGCCCGCCGCGGCGCAACCGGCACCGCCGGGAGGCGCGCACGCCAGGGGCCGCGCCCGCGCAAGGCCCGGGAGTTGCGGCGCAGGCCCGGAAGCGGCGGCGGGCCGCCGCTCAGTACCCCATGATCATGCCCTGAAGGGCGCCCTTCTCCATCTCGAGTTCCTCGAGGCGATACTTGACCACGTCGCCGAGCGTGATCAGCCCCACCATCACGCCATCCTCCACCACCGGCATGTGGCGGAACCGGCCGCTCGTCATGGTCGCCAGCACGTCGTCCGCCTTGTCCGCGCGGGTGCAGGTCACCAGGCGCGTCGTCATCATCTGCTCGACCCGTTCGGAGAGGCAGCCAGGGCCGCGGCGGCCGAGTTCGCGCACGATATCCCGCTCCGAGAGAATGCCGAGCGGCAGCTTCCCGTCGTTGGAGACCACGAGCGAGCCGATGCGCCTTTCGGCGAGAATCTGGGCGGCCTCCGTCACCGACCGCTCCGACGCGATCGTCACGACCTCGTCATTTCCCTTCGATTTCAGAATTTTGGCGACTGTCACGGTGCGGCCCTCCCTTGCCTTGCCGGATCGCACCAGCGTGGCGCTCCGCGGGCCGCGCTGTCAAGCGCCGCGCATTCGCGGCCCGGGGGCCGCCGCCGGGCACCGGCCCGCCCCGGCCGGGGCCGAGCCGAGCAGATTCCAGATATCGAGGGGCGGCAGGGCGAAGGCTGCAGCGTGGCCCGGCCCGACAGCGGGCCGCTGCCACGCGCTGGCCGCGCAGTCCCCCGCCCGGCCCGGCGGCGATGGCGCCCTCCGGCGCGGCCGGGTCAGCCCTCTAGCTCTTCGACGACCATCAGGTCGCGCTCGCTCGCACCGCGCGCGAAACCCAGCGCCTTCTGGTAGCCCGGTGAATGGTAGCAGGCCTCGGCCGCCTCCACCGATGGAAAGCGGATCACCACGTTGCGCGCGCGGGGTTTGCCCTCCATCCAGATGTTCCGGCCGCCGCGGGCAAGGAACTCGCCGCCGTGGGCCAGGATGGCCTCGGTCGCGAGACCGGCGTATTTCATGTAGTTTTCCTCGTCCGTCACGGTGACGTGGGCGATCCAGAGTGCGCTCATGCGCGACCCTCCATGTAGGCCTGCGCGGCGGCGAAGGCATCCTGCGCGCGCCCCGCATCGGGGCCGCCTCCCTGGGCGAAGGCCGGACGGCCGCCGCCGCCCTTTCCGCCGAGCGCCTGAACGGCCGCCCGCACGATCTCCACCGCCGAGAACCGTTCGACGAGATCGTCGGTCACGCCGGCGGCCACGGCCGCCTTGCCGCCGGTGTCGGCCACCAGAAGCACGACGCCCGTGCCGAGCCGGTCCTTGTGCTCGTCCACCAGAGCGGCAAGATCCTTGCCCGTCACCCCCTCAAGCGCCTGCGCGACGAAGGAGGTGCCGGCCACTTCGCGTGCCGTCGGCCCGGCTTCGCCTCCGGCCGACGCGCCGCCCGACAGCGCAAGTTGCCGCCGCAGGGTTGCAACCTCGCCCTGAAGGGCACGGCGTTCCTCCATCAGCGTTCGCACGCGCTCGGGCACCTCGGCCGGAGCCGCCCGGAGGGCCGAGGCCGCCTCGGCCAGGGCGCGCTGCTGGCGCGCCATGTGCTCCAGCGCCGCCGCACCCGTGAGCGCCTCCACGCGCCGCACCCCCGCCGAGGAGGCGCTGTCGCCGAGCGCGACGAAGGCGCCGATGTCGCCCGTGCGCCGCACATGGGTGCCGCCGCAGAGCTCGATCGAAAAGGTCTTGCCCGCGGTGCCCTTGCCCGTGGGAGCCTCGCCCATGGAGACCACCCGCACCTCCTCGCCGTATTTCTCGCCGAAGAGCGCCTGTGCGCCGATCGCGCGGGCGTCGTCCGGCGTCATGATGCGGGTTTCCACCGGGCTGTTCTGGCGGATGTAGGCATTCACCTCGGCCTCGATGGCCGCAAGCTCCTCGGCCGAGAGCGCAGTTGAGTGCGAGAAGTCGAAGCGCAGCCGGTCGGGCGCGTTGAGCGAGCCGCGCTGCGCCACATGGGCGCCGAGCGCCTGCCGCAACGCCTCGTGAAGCAGGTGCGTCGCCGAGTGATTGGCGCGGATCGCCGCGCGCCGCGCGTGATCGACCCGCAGTTCGGCCCCCTCGCCCACCGCCAGCGTGCCCCGCGTGACCCGGGCGAAATGGATGAAGAGCCCCTCAACCTTGCGCGTGTCGGTGATCTCCGCCTCGCCGCTCTCGGTGGCAACCGTCCCGGTATCGCCCACCTGCCCGCCGGCCTCGGCGTAGAACGGCGTCTGGTTCAGAACGAGCTGCACCTCCTCGCCCTCCGACGCCTTCGGGCGGCTCGCGCCGTCGGCCACGATGGCGAGGATCTGCCCCTCCGCGCTCTCGGTATCGTAGCCGAGGAAATCGGTGGCGCCGTGGGCATCGAGCAGATCGAACCAGATCGCGGCATCGGCGGTCTCGCCGCTTCCCGACCACGCCGCCCGTGCCTTCGCCTTCTGGCGCTCCATGGCGTGGGCAAAGCCTTCGAGATCCACGCTCCGCCCCTTCTCGCGCAGCGCGTCCTGCGTCAGATCGAGGGGGAAACCGAAGGTGTCGTAGAGCTTGAAGGCGGCCTCTCCGGGCAGGTCGGATCCCTCCGGCAGATGCGCAAGCTCCTCGTCCAGCAGGCGCAGCCCCCTGTCGAGCGTGGTCTGGAACCGGCTTTCCTCCAGCCGCAGCGTCTCCTCGATGAGCGCCTGCGCCTGCACCAGCTCGGGGTAGGCCTGGCCCATCTGCCGCACGAGGGCCGGAACCAGGCGGTGCATCAGAGGGTCCTGCGCGCCGGCCAGATGCGCGTGGCGCATTGCGCGGCGCATGATCCGGCGCAGCACGTAGCCACGCCCATCGTTGCCGGGCATCACCCCGTCGGCGATCAGGAAGGAGGTGGAGCGCAGGTGGTCCGCGATCACGCGGTGATGGGTGCGGGCCGGCCCGTCGGGCTCGGTCCCCGTGGCCTGGGCGCTGGCCTCGATGAGCGCGCGCATCAGGTCCGTGGCGTAGTTGTCGTTGGTGCCCTGCAGGAGCGCCGCCACCCGCTCGATCCCCATCCCGGTATCGATGGACGGCTTGGGCAGGGAGCGGCGCGTGCCGTCCTCGAACTGCTCGAACTGCATGAAGACGAGGTTCCAGATCTCCACGAACCTGTCGCCGTCTTCCTCCGGCGAGCCCGGGGGGCCGCCCCAGTAGGCATCCCCGTGATCGAAGAAGATCTCCGAGCAGGGCCCGCACGGGCCCGTCGGCCCCATCATCCAGAAATTGTCCGAGGTGGCGATCCGGATGATCCGTTCGTCAGGCAGGCCGGCGACCTTCTTCCAGATCGCGGCCGCCTCCTCGTCCTCGTGAAAGACCGTCACCAGCAGCCGGTCGGCGGGGATGTCGAGCTCGCGCGTCACAAGTTCCCAGGCGAAGGGGATCGCCTCCTCCTTGAAGTAATCGCCGAAGGAGAAGTTGCCGAGCATCTCGAAGAAGGTGTGGTGC
>CAYXOX010000185.1:0-4912 GCA_964466745.1 uncultured Rhodobacterales bacterium | reverse complement strand
GCCGGAGGCCGCGGGCGAGCTGACCGACCGCAACAACGCCGCCGTGGTGCAGATCAACGGTGTGCGCGACAGGTTGCGGGTGCTCCTTGTTTCCGGCGAGCCCCACGCCGGCGAGCGCACCTGGCGCAACCTGCTGAAGTCGGACAGCTCGGTGGATCTCGTGCACTTCACCATCCTGCGGCCGCCCGAGAAGCAGGATGGCGTGCCGGTGGCCGAGCTTTCGCTGATCGCCTTTCCCACGCGGGAGCTGTTCCTGGAGAAGATCGACGAGTTCGACCTGATCATCTTCGACCGCTACAAGCGCCGCGGGATCCTGCCAACGGTCTATCTCGACAACATTCGCCGTTACGTGGAGAGCGGCGGCGCCGTTCTGGTGGCGGCCGGGCCGGATTTCGCGGGGGCGGACAGCATCTACCGCTCGCCTCTCTCGGAGATACTGCCGGCGTCCCCGACCGCGCAGGTGATCGAGGAAGGCTTCGTGCCGCGGGTGACCGAGCTTGGCGCCCGCCACCCGGTGACCGAGGGTCTGGAAGACTACGCACCGCGGCCGCAAGGCGAGGACGGCGCGCCGGGCTGGGGCCGCTGGTTCCGCCTGATCGACCTTGCGCCCAAGCGCGGGCAGGTGGTGATGACGGCGCTCGGCGAGCGGCCGCTCCTGGTGCTCGACAGGGTGGGCGAGGGGCGCGTGGCGCTGCTCGGCTCGGACCATGCCTGGCTCTGGAACCGGGGCTACGAGGGCGGCGGCCCGCAGCTCGAGCTTCTCCGACGGCTGGCGCACTGGATGATGAAGGAGCCCGAGCTCGAAGAGGAGGCCCTGACCGCCGATGCCCAGGGGCAGACGATGCGGATCATGCGGCGTACGCTCGCCGACGGCGCCGGCGACGTGACCGTGACCGCCCCGGACGGATCGGAGACGGTGCTCGGGCTCGAAGAGGTGGCGCCGGGGCGGTTCGAGGCTCTCTGGGAGGCGCCGGAGATCGGGCTCTACCGGCTGAGCGACGGGGAGCTCGACACGGTGATCGGCCTCGGCCCCGCGGCGCCGAGGGAGTTCGTGCAGACCATCGCCTCGGGTGCCGCGCTCACGCCGCTTGTCGACAGCTGGCGGGGAGGCGTGATGCGGCTCGAGGAGGGTTTCCCGTCGCTTCGGGATGTCCGCCCCGGCCGCCCGGCTGCCGGCCGTGGCTGGGTGGGGCTGACGCCGCGCGATGCCTATACCACCGCCGATGTCCAGCTCCGTGCGCTGCTGCCCGCCTGGGCCTTCCTGCTCCTGGCGTCGGCGCTCGCACTCGGGGCGTGGCTGCGCGAAGGGCGGCGCTGACGGCCGGAAAGGCCCGCGCCGGAGCGCCGCGGCCCCGCGGCTTGCCAGCCGGCTCCGAGGGCCATACTTCTGGACCACAGCCCCGGGGGACCACCATCATGGAAATGCCTGCGCCGAACGCCGCCGTTCTTGCCCGCAAGGGCTGGATCGTCGGGCGCCTCAGGGAGGCGCTCGGCGCCGATGCCGTGATCGACGATCCGGCGGCCACGCGGGCCTACGAATGCGACGCCCTGACGGCCTACCGGTGCCCGCCCATGGCGGCGGTGCTGCCCTCGACGACGGAAGAGGTTGCGGCCGTCCTGAGGATCTGCGCCGCCGAGGGGGTGCCGGTCGTGCCTCGCGGCTCGGGCACCTCGCTTGCCGGGGGGGCGCTGCCCACCGCCGACAGCGTGATCCTCGGCGTGGCCCGCATGAACGCGGTGCTGGAAACCGACTACGAAAACCGTTTCATCCGGGTGCAGACAGGGCGCACCAACCTGAGCGTCACCGGTGCCGTGGAAGCCGACGGCTTCTTCTACGCGCCCGACCCCTCCAGCCAGCTGGCCTGCGCCATCGCCGGCAACATCGCGATGAACTCCGGCGGCGCGCACTGCCTCAAGTACGGCGTGACGACCAACAACCTGCTCGGCGCCACGGTGGTGCTGATGGACGGCACGGTGGTGGAGCTGGGCGGGGCGCATCTGGAGAGCGCTGGGCTCGATCTGCTTGGCCTCTTCTGCGGCTCGGAGGGGCAGCTCGGAATCGTCACCGAGGCCACGCTCAGGATCCTGCCGAAGCCCGAGGGCGCGCGGCCCGTGCTCATGGGCTTCGACAGCAGCGAGGTGGCCGGGGCCTGCGTGGCCGACATCATCAAGGCCGGCGTGTTGCCGGTGGCGATCGAGTTCATGGACCGGCTGTGCATCGAGGTGACCGACGAGTTCTCCGGTGCCGGATACCCCGATTGCGAGGCGCTGCTGATCGTCGAGGTGGAGGGAAGCCCCGCCGAGATCGATGAACAGCTCGGCCTGATCCTCCAGATCGCGCGGCGCCACGACCCGGTCGAGCTGCGCGAGGCGAGGGACGAGGCGGAGGCGAAACGCATCTGGCTCGGCCGGAAATCGGCCTTCGGGGCGGTCGGCCGGATCAACGATTACATGTGCCTCGACGGGACCATCCCCGTCTCGCAGCTCCCGCGGGTGCTGCGCCGGATCGGGGAACTCTCCGCCGAGTACGGGCTGCAGGTGGGCAACGTGTTCCACGCCGGAGACGGCAACATGCACCCGCTGATCCTCTTCGACGCCAACAAGCCGGGGGACCTCGAGACCTGCGAGGCGATGGGCGCCGAGATCCTCAAGCTGTGCGTCGAGGTGGGAGGCTGCCTGACCGGCGAGCACGGTGTGGGGATCGAGAAGCGCGACCTCATGGGCGTCCAGTACACGCCCGACGATCTCGAGGCGCAGATGGAGATCAAGGACGTGTTTGACCCCGCCTGGCTGCTGAACCCGGCGAAGGTGTTCCCGCTCGAGGCTTCCGCGCCGCGGCGGAACGGGCCGGCGCGGGCGGCGTGATGGGCGCGGCGGCACGCTGCCCCTCCCGTGGCACGGGCCGCGGGGCAGGCCGGGGGTGCCGCCCCCGGACACCCGGAGTATTTGCGCCAAGATGAGGATCGAACCGGAAGACGAGGCCGCGCTTTCCGAGGCGTTGGCGGCCGCATCGGGGCCGATGCGCATCGTGGGTGGCGGCACGCGGAGCGCGGGCGCGGCCGGGCCTTCGGCTGTTCTCGGCACCGCGCGCCTGGGTGGCATTACCCTTTACGAGCCGGGCTCTCTGACGCTCGTGGCTGCGCATCTACGGGTACTTGCAGTTCGGGAATGCGGCCGGGGACGGAAGCATGGCCGCGGTGGAGGCGGCGCTGGCCGGCGAGGGGCAGTGCCTGCCCTTCGAGCCGATGGATGCGCGCGGGCTTCTGGGGAGTTCGGGCAGTTCGACCATCGGCGGAGTGGTTGCTGCGAACGTTTCGGGACCGCGACGGGTTCAGGCCGGTGCCTGCCGCGATTTCCTGCTGGGGGTTCGTTTCGTGGACGGGCGCGGCCGGGTGATCCGCAACGGTGGCCGGGTGATGAAGAACGTGACCGGCTACGATCTCGTCAAGCTCATGGCCGGCAGCCACGGCACGCTGGGCGTGCTGACGGAGGTGGCGCTGAAGGTGCTGCCCGCGGCCGCGGCCAGCGCGATGCTGCGCCTGCGCGATCTCGACGATGCCTCCGCGATCCGCGCGCTGTCGCGCGCGCTGGGCTCGCCTTTCGACGTCTCCGGCGCGGCGCATCTGCCAGCCGGGACCACAGACCGGCCCGAGACCCTGCTACGGATCGAGGGCTTCGCAGATTCCGTGGCCTACCGCAGCCGGCGGCTCGCCGGGCTGCTTGGCGATTACGGGGCCGTCGAGATCGAGACCGATCCCGCAGCGACGGCAGCGGCCTGGGCCGCTATCCGCGACGTGGCGGCCTTTCACGGGCGTGCGGGCGATGTCTGGCGCGTGTCGGTGAAGCCCGGCGACGGGCCGGAAGCCGTGCGGCGGCTCGCGCCGGACGGCGCGGTCTACGACTGGGGCGGCGGGCGCGTCTGGGCGCTCCTGCCCGGTGGCACGGATGCCCGCGCCCGGCTCGGCGATCTGCCCGGCCACGCGACACTGGTGCGCGCCGCGCCGGAAACCTGCGCGCGGCTCGGTGTCTTTCCGCCCGAGCCGGCGCCGGTGGCGGCCCTCGCGGCGGGGCTGCGCGCCCGGTTCGACCCGCGCGGTATCCTGAACCCAGGGCTCATGGATCCCGCGGGAGAGCATGCCTGATGCAGACGACCTTCACGCCCGAGCAGCTGAAGGATCCGGCGACCGCGCGGTCGAACGAGATCCTGCGGTCCTGCGTGCACTGCGGCTTCTGCACCGCGACCTGCCCGACCTACCAGGTGCTCGGTGACGAGCTCGACAGCCCGCGGGGGCGCATCTACCTCATCAAGGACATGCTTGAGAGCGGCCGCGCGGCCGATGCCAGGACGGTGAAGCACATCGACCGCTGCCTTTCGTGCCTCGCCTGCATGACCACCTGCCCTTCGGGCGTGCACTACATGCACCTCGTCGACCATGCCCGCGAACACATCGAGGCAACCTACCGGCGCCCCCCCGGCGAGCGCGTGCTGCGCTGGCTGCTGGCGCGGATCCTGCCGCACCCGATGCGGTTCCGCCTCGCGCTGCTCGGGGCGAAGATCGGGCGGCCCTTCGCCTTTCTGGTGCCCGATGCCCGGCTCAAGGCGATGCTGGAGATGGTCCCCCGCACGATCCCGCCGGTCAGCCGCAACGACGACCCGCAGGTCTTCCCCGCCCGGGGCGCGCGCCGCATGCGCGTGGCGCTTCTCACCGGCTGCGCCCAGCGTGCCCTGAATACCGACATCAACGATGCCACCATCCGCCTGCTCACGCGGCTCGGCTGCGAGGTGGTGGTGGCCGAGGGCGCCGGGTGTTGCGGGGCACTGACCCATCATATGGGAAAAACCGCCGAGAGCCACGCCTCCGCGGCCGCGAACATCCGGGCGTGGTGCGCCGAAAAGGCGGCCGGCGGGCTC
>CAYXOX010000184.1:0-5017 GCA_964466745.1 uncultured Rhodobacterales bacterium | reverse complement strand
CAGCCCATGTGGGCTCCGCCCGTAAAGGGAACCGTCCGAGCCGGGGAAGAGCGCCGCGAAGCCCGCCGGCGTCGTCAGCGCCGCCGGCCCCGGCTCGGGGTCGAAGGTCAAGCCGAATTGGCCGAGTGTCCCGAAGACCCGTGTCCGACATGCCTGTGCCTCCTCGTCGTCGCCGGCCCGGGCGGGCGGGCCGTTCATGATGATCTCGAAGCGCTCCGTTTCCGGGGGCGCGGCGTCGCCTCCCCGGTCCTGTGCGCAGACGTAGAGCGTGGGGTCGTCCGGCATCCGTCCCGCGCGCAGCGCGTCGAACTCCCGGCGCGGATCGGCCCCGAAGAAGACGTTGTGATGCACGAGCGGCACCGGCGAGGGCCGCGCGCCGAAGGCATGCACATAGGCGGAGAGGCTGCGCGGCGTCACCAGCGCGCGCGGCACCGCCTCCCGCGCGCCGGGGCCGAGCAGCCCGTCGGCCAGCGCCTTGGGATCGCCGTTGAACACCAGCGCCACACCCTCGAAACGGCGCCCGTCGGCGGCGATGGCCGCGCGGGCCCGGCCGCCCTGCACCTCGATCCGTTCCACGTGGGTATCGTAGTGGAACTCGGCGCCCCTGGCCTCGGCGAGCGCGGCCGTGGCGCGGGCCAGCGCGTGCATTCCGCCCTCCACCCGCCAGACACCGGCCGCCTCGGCCCGGAAGATCAGCGACAGAAGCGCCGGAGACTGGTAGGGCGAGCCGCCCACGTAGGTGGCGTAGCGCCCGAAGAGCTGTGCGAGGCGCGGATCGGAGAACTGGCGCGCCAGCAGGCCGGCAAGCGAGCGGTGCGGCGCCATGAGCGCCGCCAGCGCCGGTTGCCGCATCACCTGCAGCGCGAGCGCGCCCTGGCTGGGCTCGCCGGTTTCCATCATCGGCGCCTGGAACGCCTCGAAGAGCCGCCGGGCGCGCCGGGCGAAGCCGTGGAACTCGGCGGCGGCGCGTGCCCCGGCGAAGGCCTCGACGGCCGCCGCGCTGCGCTCGGCATCGTCGTGCAGGTCGAGGCGGGAGCCGTCGCGCCAGAAATGCCGCGCGAGCACGGCCTCGCGGTGCAGGCGGACGTGATCGCCGAGCCGCGCGCCTGCGGCCGCGAAGAGCTCATCGAAGACGGGGCGCATCGTCATCACCGTGGGGCCCGTGTCGGCCGGCCCGCACGGCGTGGGCAGCGTGCGCATCTTGCCGCCCGGCGCGGAGGCGCGCTCCAGCACCGTCACCCGCGCGCCCGCGGCCGCGAGGCGCAACGCGCAGGCCAGCCCGCCGATCCCGGCGCCGATCACGACCACCCGGTCGGAACGGGAATGCAGGGAAGCTGGCGATGTCAACGAACTGGTCATGTTGACTCGGCAAGATAGAGTGTCCATTCTAGTTTACAACTTGATTGTCCGCTGCAGATGACAGTGACCGAGGGCAGTCACTTTCGCCAGCGCCGCCTTCGGGCCGCAGAGGAGCACGCAATGCCGCTCAACGACCGCATCGAAGCCGCCATTTCGCACGCGATCTCAAGGGGCCAGGGCGGGGCGGCGCCGCCCAAGCTTTCCTCCGCGCTGCGCTATGCCGTCACACCGGGCGGCGCCCGGATCCGGCCCACGATCTGCATGTCGGTGGCGCTCGCCTGCGGCGACGACCGGCCGGGGATCACCGATGCCGCCTGCGCTGCGCTGGAGCTGATACACTGCGCGAGCCTCGTGCACGACGACATGCCCTGTTTCGACGACGCCGACACGCGCCGCGGCAAGCCCTCGGTGCATCGCGCCTATTCCGAGCCCCTCGCGCTGCTCACCGGCGACAGCCTGATCGTGCTGGCCTTCGAGGTGCTCGCCCATGCCGCCGATCTCGATGCCCAGCGGTCCGCGCGGCTCGTGCTCACCCTCGCGCGCCGCACCGGGATGCCCGGGGGCATCTGCGCCGGCCAGGGTTGGGAGAGCGAGGCCGAGGTGAACCTCTCGGCCTACCATCGCGCCAAGACGGGGGCGCTCTTCATCGCCGCCACCCAGATGGGCGCCATCGCTGCCGGGCAGGAGCCGGAACCCTGGGAAGAGCTCGGCGCCCGCATCGGCGAAGCGTTCCAGGTGGCCGACGATCTGCGCGACGCGCTCTACGATTCGGAAACGCTCGGCAAGCCCGCCGGGCAGGACGATCTGCACGGCCGCCCCAACGCGGTGGCCGCCCTCGGCGTTCAGGGCGCGACGCGGCGCCTGAAGGACATCCTGGGCGGCGCGATCGCTTCGATCCCCTCCTGCCCCGGAGAGGCGGCGCTTGCCGCGATGGTGCGCGCCCAGGCCGAGCGGCTCACACCGGTAGCGCCCGCGACCACGCGGGTCTGAGGCGTGGCGGAGGTTGCCGGGTTGGCCGCGCCGCGACGCCGCGGCTTCTCCCTTGGCGCGTTGCGCAACCGCCTTGTCGCCTCCCGAGGATTCCAGAGATTCACGTCCGGCTTCCCGCTGACCCGCGGCATCGCCCGAGCCGACGGTGCGCGGCTGTTTGACCTGCTGGCAGGCTTCACCCACTCGCAGGTGCTGATGGCGGTGGTGGAGCTGGAGCTGCCCGCGAAGATGATGGACGGGCCGCGCAGCGCCGCGGAGCTGGCCGCCGCGGCGGCCGTACCGCCCGGGCGCATGGCGACGCTGCTCGATGCCGGCGTGGCGCTGGGCCTCTTCACCCGTTCCCGGCGCGGTGCCTACGGGCTTTCCCGCCTCGGCGCGGCGCTGGAAGGGGTTCCGGGGCTCAAGCCGATGATCCGCCATCACCGCGTGCTCTACCGCGACCTCGCGGACCCGGCCGCCTTCTTCCGGGGCGAAACGGAGACCGAGCTGGCCGGCTTCTGGCCCTACGTGTTCGGGGCGGCGGCGGCCGAGGATCCCGATACCGCGCGCACCTATTCCGGGCTCATGGCCGAAAGCCAAGTGCTGGTCGCGGAAGACACGTTGCGCGCGGTGCGCTTCGCCGGGGTCGGGCATCTGCTCGACATCGGCGGCGGCACCGGCGCGTTCCTGGAGGCCGTGGGCCGCGCGACCGCGATACCGAGGCTGACCCTCTTCGATCTGCCGGCGGTGGTGCCCGACGCCACCCGCCGCTTCGCGGCTGCGGGCCTGGCCCAGCGCGTTCGGATCGTGCCGGGCTCGTTCCGCGACGATCCGCTCCCCGAAGGCGCCGATACCATCAGCCTCGTGCGGGTGCTCTACGACCATGCCGACGCGACCGTGGCCGAGCTTCTCGCCCGCGTCTTCGAGGCGCTTCCCCCCGGCGGGCGGCTGATCGTTTCGGAGCCCATGCGCGGCGCGAAACGCCCCGAGCGGGCGGGGGATGTCTATTTTTCGCTCTATTGCATGGCGATGCGCACGGGGCGTGCGCGCACGCCAGGCGAGATCGCGGCGCTCGCCCGGGCGGCGGGCTTCACCGAGATCGCCTCACGGGAACCCGCAAGACCTTACGTTACAAGGGTTCTTTCCGCTCGGCGCCCGGCGTGAGCCTTTCCTGTCAGCCGCGCTGGACAGTCTGCAAAAAGAATTGTCTAAGTGCATTGACAGAATAAACTGTCAATCTAGACTTACACATCGAAACCGGACCCTTGTCGCTGAGTCTCTCTGGCCTCCGCGACGGGGCCAGCTACGGGAGGAGACACCTGTGGAGACAACCGCTGTCATCCTCGAAGGCCCGCGCAAGCTGGGGCTCGATACGCTTCCGCTGAAGCCTCCCGGCCCGTCCGACCTGGTGATCGACGTGCGCCACTCCGGCATTTCGACCGGCACCGAAAAACTCTTCTACACAGGGCAGATGCCGCCGTTTCCGGGGATGGGCTACCCGCTGGTGCCCGGCTACGAGGCCGCCGGCGAGATCGTCGAGGCCGGCCGCGACACGGGCTACCGGGTGGGCGAGCACGTGTTCGTGCCGGGCGCCAACTGCTACGAGGGCGCCTTCGGCCTCTTCGGAGGATCGGCGCGCAGGCTGGTTTCCGACGCCTCCCGCGTGACCCGGATCGACAGGGGCCTCGGCGCCGAGGGCGCGCTCCTTGCCCTCGCGGCCACGGCGCGCCATGCGCTTGCCGGCTTCGACACCGCGCTGCCCGACCTCATCGTCGGCCACGGCGTGCTGGGCCGGCTGCTGGCGCGGCTCACGCTCGCCGCCGGCGCTCCCGCGCCCACGGTCTGGGAGATCGACCCGGCCCGCGCCAAAGGAGCCGCCGGATACCGCGTTGTCCATCCCGACCGCGACGAGCGCCGCGATTACCGCGCCATCTACGATGCCAGTGGCCGCGCCGACCTGCTGAACACGCTGATCGGGCGCATCGCCAAGGGCGGCGAGATCGTGCTCGCGGGTTTCTACACCGATCCGCTCAGTTTCGCCTTCCCTCCGGCGTTCATGAAGGAGGCACGCTTCCGCGTCGCCGCCGAGTGGGATGCCGCCGATCTCGTGGCCACACGCACGCTCGTGGAGGCGGGAGCCCTCTCGCTCGACGGCCTCATCACCCATACCCGCCCCGCGGCAGCGGCGGCCGACGCCTATGAAACGGCGTTCGGCGAACCCGACTGCCTGAAGATGATCCTCGATTGGGAGACCGCAGCATGAAGGACGAAGTCCCGAACCTGAAAGACTTCGACAAGCGCTTGCGCGAGGAGGCGGCCCAGGAGCCGACCCTCGAGGTTCCGCAGGGCGAACCGACCAAGAAGACGCAGATCATCGCGATCTACGGCAAGGGCGGGATCGGCAAGAGCTTCACCCTCGCCAACCTCAGCCACATGATGGCCGAGCAGGGCAAGCGCGTGCTCCTGATCGGCTGCGATCCGAAATCGGATACCACCTCGCTTCTCTTCGGCGGCAAGGCCTGCCCGACGATCATCGAGACCTCCACCCAGAAGAAGCTCGCCGGCGAGGACGTGAAGATCGGCGATGTCTGCTTCAAGCGCGGCGGCGTCTTCGCGATGGAGCTCGGCGGGCCCGAAGTGGGCCGCGGCTGCGGCGGGCGCGGGATCATCCACGGCTTCGAGCTGCTGG
>CAYXOX010000183.1:0-5038 GCA_964466745.1 uncultured Rhodobacterales bacterium | reverse complement strand
GATTTCGACGGCGGCGAGGTGAGCTTTCCCGAATACGGGCCGCGCAGCTTCAAGGCCCCTCCGGGCGGCGCCGTGGTGTTCTCCTGCTCGCTGTTGCACAAGGTGAGCCGCGTGACGCGCGGCCGGCGCTATGCCTTCCTGCCCTTCCTGTACGACGATGCCGCGGCGCGTATCCGCGAGGAAAACGCCCGGTATGTGGGCGAGTCCGGGTCGTCCTATCGTTCGGGGCCGGACTCCGCGGCGGAGGCATCGGCATGATCCGCGCCCGGAACGGGAGGTGAGCCGCGATGGCCCGTGACGACCTCGACATCGTCGGGCAGATCGAAGCCCTGCGGCGGTACGCGCGCGTGCTCACGCGCGACGCCGATGCGGCCGACGATCTCGTGCAGGCAACCTTCGTGCGGGCGCAGGAGCGGCGCGCGACCTTCCGCGATGGCGCTGATGTGCGGGTCTGGCTGATGGCGATTCTGCACAATCTCTTCATCGACGCCCGGCGCAGCGCCCGGGCAGCGCAGGCGCGCGAACAGGCCTGGGCGGAGACGCGCCCGTCCTTCGTGGAGGCGTCCGGCGAAATGGCCGCGCGGCTGGCGCAGCTGCGTGCGGCGTTCCTTTCCCTCAGCGCCGAGCAGCGCGAAGCCCTGCACCTCGTGGCGGTCGAAGGGCTCGGCCCGGCCGAGGCGGCGCAGGTTCTGGGCGTGCCCGCCGGCACGGTGATGTCCCGCGTCGGCCGGGCGCGCGCGGCGCTCCGGGCCTTCGAGGACAGGGGGGAGGCGGACGCCGCGAGGCTCTTGAGGATCGTGGGAGGATGCGATGAGCCACAGGACTGAGACCGATCCGGCTGTCGAGGCCGATCTTCTGGCGCTCCTCGAGGGGCGTCTGGACCCCGACCGCATGCTTGCAGTTGCCGATTACCTCAAGAAGAGGCCGGAGCGTACGGCCGACCTGCTTTCCGATGCCGGCACCGCCGCGGCGCTGCGCCTTGCGCTCTCGGCCGAAGGCGACCCCGCGCCGGAGCGCCTCGTGGCCGAGGCGCGCCGCCTGCAGGACCGCCTGCGCGGGCAGCGGCTGCTCCGCCGCGCGGCCCCCTTCGCGGCCGCCGTCGTCCTCTTCGCATCCGGCTGGACCGGCCATGCAGCCTGGCAGGCGGCCGGGCCCGCGGGGGCCCCGCCGCTGGTGGAGGCCGCGCTCGACGCACAGGCCGCGCTCGAGGTTCGGCACTGGATGGCATCGCAGCCCGAAAGCGTGGAGCTGAATGCGCAGGAGATCGTCGCCGCGCTGGGGATCGATATGCCCGACTTGCCCGGTGACTGGACGGTGCGCGACGTGCAGATCGTCGCCACCCCCGAGCGTCCCGCCGTCGCAATCGCGGTTGACGCCCCCGATCTCGGGCGGCTGCTGCTCATGGCCGTCGCGCGGAGCCCCGGGGACATCGAGGATCCGTCGACGGTCTTCGAGTACCGGGGACGCACCGTTGCCCTCTTCGGGCGCGGGCGCTCCTCCTTCGTTCTCATCGACGACTCCGGTCATCCCGACCAGCTGGCCGTCGGTGCCGACTTGCTGCTCTCTCGAGCCGAATGATCCATACCGGCGTCGCCGGAGAACCGACGACGGCACGGCAAGACCACCACCCGGCAATTCCCTCAACGCCGGCCAAACAGCGAAGCAGGACAAGATGCCTCTCCCAGGACGATCGAGCGAGTCCGACAACGACCCCGCCCCACGGCCGGACCCGGTGCCCCCCCGCATCGGAAAGCCGATGCCCGGTTATCCGATAGGCGGCAAGAACGGCTTCTCCAGGGCCTCGCTCTGGCTCCTCGCCATCTGCATTGCGCTCGCGCTGATCCTGCGAACGACCGCAGCAGCCGAGGCGCAGGGGCCGGTGCAGGACTGGCTGCCCGGCGTTCTGGAAATGTCCGACGACGTCGAGGTGCCCGCCGACGGCGGGACCGGGTCAGGCACCCGCATGCTCATCCGGCGGACACCGGCGGACGCCGACGCTCTGCTGATCGAACGGAAAGGTGCCCTGCGAGCAGAGGGCCCCGCAATCGGGCACGGGCGCGACGAAGCTCTCGCCGGCATCATCGGCGTCAACGGGACCGGCATCGTGAACGCGAGAACCATGCCGGTCCGGGTGGCGGCGGCGCCGGCCGGGTGATCGAGATCGACGCCACCCTGCGCTGACGTCGGCCGGCTCCTCGCACCAGCCGGCGCGCACCGCCGCCCGTGCTGCAACGTGCCACTGGCCATCCGCAGCGTCACGATTGCCTCGCACCGGGCCCGCCCATGCTCTGCGAGATCCTTGCCGCACTGCTGCTGATCGGCGTGAATGCCTCTTCGCGGCGTCCGGACTGGCGGCGGCTGATCGCGGCCCGGGAAGGCCTGCGCGCGCCCGCGCCGCCGGGCTGCGGTGGGCGGCGCTCCGGGGCCGGGGATGCCGCGGCCTTGCGGCCGCTCGGGAGGGGAAGGCCCTACGAGGGATGGCGAATGAACGGGGAATGGCTCTCGCGCCCCGGCTTCAGCCGGCCTTCCGCGTCGAACTCGGAATCGGCGTTGAACCGCATCCGCGGGAGGTCGTCGAATGTGGCGATCAGCCTGTCTTGTCTCGCGAGCGCCTCGGTGAGCCGTGTGTGCAGCGCGTCCGCTCTCGCTCCACGGTGATGGCCGTGCACGCCGTGCACCGTGACCGGCTCCAGCACGTCGAAGCCGAGGTAGCGCAGGGTGTAGGCGGCGGGCCACAGCAGCATCCGGATGTCGCCCTCCTTTCCGCCCGGGCCGCTCTCGGCCGCTGAACTCCCGGTCGTCACGCAGAACAGGGCGCGCTTTCCCCGGCAATGGCCGGTGTCGAAACGGTGCTTCACGTCGTGCAGGGCGCCGTGGGCGAACACGCGGTCGAAGTAGCCCTTGAGGATGGCCGGCGGCGCGAACCACCAGAGCGGAAAGTGGAAGATCACCTGCTCGGCGCTGCGCAGCTTGTCGATCTCGGCGCTGACGTCGCGGGGCAGGGTGCCGGCCTTGCTGGCAGCCTCCTGGGCCTTCAACGGATCGAAGGGCGCGCCGGCGCGCGAAAGGACGTGGTGCCGCACCGCTTCGGCCGGCTCGAAGCCGAGCCCGTAGAGATCCGTCCAGAGAACGCGGTGCCCGAGGCGTTCGCTCGCGGCGCGGGAGCGCCGCGCCCATTCCGCGTTGAACGACAACGGGCTGGGGTGGGCGAGCACGATGAGCGTCGTCGTCACCTTGGCGGCTCCTTGCGACAGGGCGCCGATGGCATAGCGCTTTTCCCGGGCCAGTTCGAGGGAAACACCTTTGTCGAGCGTCGCCCTGTCAAACGCGCCGATGCGCCCTAGGCTTTGAGTCATGAGCGGATGTTCTCCCGATGACGGCGCATGCCTTGCCGCTACCGAGACGCGCGCCCGGACCGGCCGGCAAAGACGCGGCGCCGACGCGAGAGCGCTCCTTTTGGGCAGGACTGCTCCCTTCGGCAAACGACGCCCGCGGCCCGGACCGCGACCGGCCCCGCGAACGCCGTTATGACCGGGCCGATCCTCTTTCTGGGCGCCACGTCGGGCATCGGCGCGCTCGCGGTGCAGGAGGCATCCGGGCGCGGCATTCCTGTGCGCGCCTTTGCGCGGAGCGCTGGCCGCATCGCGCCCTCCGAATTCGTGGAGCCCGCCCCGGGCGATGCACGCAACCCCGCCGATCTCTCCGCCGCCCTCGCGGGCATGACAGCGGTGATATACGCGCTCGGCATCCGCGAGCGTCTCGCCATGCTGTGGGAACATGAGACGCTGTTCTCCGAAAGCACGGGGGCCCTGCTCGCGGCGATGGAGGATGGCGGGGTCCGGCGCCTCGTTGCCGTCACGGGCTTCGGCGCAGGCCGTTCACGCGCGGCGATGAGCTCCCTCGAACGGCTGGGCCACGGCGCCCTTCTGGGCAGACCCTACGCTGACAAGAGCTGCCAGGAAGCGTTGATCGAGCGCAGCGAATTCGACTGGACCATCGTCCGGCCGGTGATCCTCACCAGGGGGCCGAGGTCCGGCCGCCTCCGGGTGCTGCGGGAGCCTTCGGAGTGGCGCAACGGGCTCGTCGCGCGCGCGGACGTTGCCGCCTATCTCGTGGACGCGATCGTGCACGGGCGCGACATCCGGCGCGATGTCGTGCTCTCCCGCTAGCGTTGCCACGGCGCCGGCCCTCTTCTTCAGCCCGCACAACAACCACGGAGACGTCAGCATGCAGCAGGAAAAGCGCCCGGGCACCCGCCTCATGGACCGGCCCGAGTACCGTGAGAAACCCAAGCCGCTCACCTTCGCCCCCGACGCAAGCGTGGCCGAGGCCGTCCGGGCGATGAGCGAGAAGAACTACGGCTCGGTGGTGGTGGTCGATGACGACCGCAAGGTGACGGGGATCGTCACGGAGCGGGACGTGCTCAGGCGGATCGTCGATGCCGGGCGCGATGCCTCGAAAACGGAGCTTTCGGAGATCATGACGGCGCAGCCGCGCGTCGCGAGGGAAACGGACGACGTGCTCGATTGGATGCGTATCATGTCGAACGACCGGTTCCGCCGGCTTCCCGTCGTCGACGGGGAGGGGCGGATCGCTGCGGTCTTCACCCAGGGCGATTTCGTCTCCTACACCTGGCCCGATCTGGTGTACCAGGCAGGCCAGATCGCCAGAGCCACGGTCACGCGCAACTTTCCCTACGTGCTGATCGGCGGGGGCATCGCGCTCTACACGCTGATCATGGTCGTCGTGCTGGCCTCCGTGCTGTGACCGCCTCGCCGCAGCCGGGCCGGCTCGCCACTTCAGGCCGCCTCGCGCACACTCGCAACGGAGGCGTTGCGGGGATCCGACTGCGCGAAGGTGCACGAGCGGCGCCCGCGCGGCGCATGGCTGGCGCGGAACGCCTTCGACGGGTTGGGTGTGTTCCGCGCGCCCAGCGCGATCTGCCTCCATGATCTGTGCTTCATGGTGGCGCTGCGGTGGGGGCAAAGCACTATACCTCATATTCGACCTTCTATGCATGTTCTTTATCCTGAGGCTG
>CAYXOX010000182.1:0-5152 GCA_964466745.1 uncultured Rhodobacterales bacterium | reverse complement strand
AACTTCGACATCCGCAAGCAGCTTCTGAAGTTCGACGACGTGATGAACGATCAGCGCAAGGTGATCTTCGGCCAGCGCCGCGAGATCATGGAAGCCGAGGATCTTTCCGAGATCGTCCAGGACATGCGCAACCAGGTGATCGACGATCTCGTCGAGCAGTACATGCCGCCCAAGACCTACGCCGACCAGTGGGAAACCGAGGCGCTGGAGGCCGCCGTGCGCGACCAGCTCGGCCTCGACGTGCCCGTGGCCGCCTGGGCCGCCGAGGAAGGGGTGGACGACGCCGATATCCGCGAGCGCCTTGAAACCGAGGCCGATGCCTTCATGGCCGCCAAGGCCGCGCAGTTCGGGCCCGAGACGATGCGGATGGTGGAAAAGCAGATCCTGCTGCAGACCATCGACGGCAAGTGGCGCGAGCACCTCCTGAAGCTCGAACACCTGCGCTCCGTGGTGGGCTTCCGTGGGTACGCACAGCGCGATCCGCTCAACGAATACAAGACGGAAGCGTTCCAGCTTTTCGAGGGGCTCCTCGACGGGCTGCGCGTGGAGGTGACCCAGAAACTCGCGCAGGTCCGCCCGATGACGCCGGAAGAACAGCAGGCGATGGTGCAGCAGTTCCTCGCCCAGAACCGGGCGATGCGCGACGCTGCCGCCGCGGCCGCACCGGCCGCGGAGGGAAGCCCCGCGCCGGCCGCCGCGGCTCCCGCCCTCGCCGGTGCCGGCTCGGCGGCTGCGCCGGCCGAGGGGGCACCGCTGGTGGAGGGGTTCCGCGACGACGATCCCGGCACCTGGGGCAGCCCGGGCCGCAACGAGCCCTGCCCCTGCGGCTCGGGAAAGAAGTTCAAGCACTGCCACGGCCGCCTCGCCTGAGGCGCCGAAATACCGCGAATGAGCCGTGGCTTGGCCACGGCTTTTTCATTTTTGGCGCCGATGGTGCCGGGGGTGAAACGTAAGCGGTTGCGGCCCTGAAGGGCCCGGAGGCAGTGCCATGGAACTCGAGGATCTCAGGATGGAAACCACTGCGCGGCGCCCGCTGCCCCAGCGCCTCGCCATGGCCGGCGCCGTCCTCATGGTGGCGGCGCTGATCGGGTTCTTCATGCAGACGGGGCCGGGGCTGCGCGACCGCTTCGTCGCCGCGCCGCCCCCGCCGCCGCAGGCCCCCGTGATGCGCGATGCGGGCACTGCCCCTGCAATGGTGGTGGAGGCCTCGGCCCCCGCCGGGGAGGCCGCGCTGGAAGGCCAGCCGATGCCCGAGGCCGCGCTCGCCAGCTCCGGCGATACCCCCGGCATGCCCGGCACGGCGCCCGCCGGCCCCGAGGGCAACGTGCCGTTGCCGGCCGTGGCGACGTCGGCGGATGCGCCGGGCGCCGGCCCCGAGGTGGATACGGATCCGGCCTTCGAGGTCACCCGCGCGGCCGGAGGCCGGGAGTCGCTGCCGCTGCTCCTCGGCTCGACCACGATGAACACGATGCCGGCCCGTCTGGAAGAGGCCGAGCCCGGCGCGCCGGTGGACGAGGTTTCCGCCGAATGCGCGCCGACGCTCGATGCCGCGCCAGGTGCGGCGGCCATGGTTTCGCTGCGGCTTGCGGCGCCCTGCCACCGGAACGAGCGCGCCACAATCCACCACAACGGCATGATGTTCTCGGCCGTGACAGACGTTGCCGGCCGTGCCGAAGTGGAGGTGCCGGCCCTCTCTGAGCGGGCCGTCTTCATCGCCGCCTTCGCCGACGAAACCGGCGCGGCCGCCACGGTGGACGTGCCGAGCCTGGCCTTCTACGACCGCGTGGTGCTGCAATGGCGCGGCGAACCGGCATTCCATATTCATGCTCTCGAGCTTGGGGCCGACTACGACACGCCCGGCCATGTATGGGCGCAGACGCCCCGTGAGCCCGCGGTCGCCGCGCGCGGCGAGGGCGGATTCCTGACGCGCCTCGGCGCCGGTGCCATCGCCGAGCCCCTCATGGCCGAGATCTACACGTTTCCCACCGGGATGGCGCAGGGCGATGGCACCGTCGCGCTGAGCGTCGAGGCGGCGGTGACCGGGGAAACCTGCGGGCGTGATCTGGAGGCCCAGAGCCTGCAGGTGCGCCCCGGCGAAGAGATGCGCGTGCTCGATCTCGTGCTGTCGCTTCCCGAATGCGAGGCGGTGGGCGAGTACGTCGTGCTCCGCACCCTCTTCGAGGACGTCATCCTCGCCGCGAACTGAGGGAGCCGCGATTTCGCGAACCCGGGGCGCGCGCCGCGCGGTGTCGCGGCGGTCGCTCAGGCGCCCAGAAGCCCTTCCGCGCGGAAGCTGACCTCCCTGCTCTTGCCGACGACGATGTGATCGTGAAGTACGAGGCCCAGCGCCTCCGAGCCACGCGCGATCTGGGCTGTCATCGCGATGTCGGCCTGGCTCGGCGTGGGGTCGCCCGACGGGTGGTTGTGCACCAGGATGAGCGCCGAGGCGTTGAGCGCGAGCGCGCGCCGCAGCACCTCCCGCGGGTAGACGGGAACATGGTCCACCGTGCCGCGCCCGGCTTCCTCGTCGGCGATCAGGCGGTTCTGGCGGTTGAGGTAGAGGCAGCGCACGCTCTCGGTTTCGGCATGGGCGAGCGCGGTCCTGCAGTAGTCCAGCAGGGCGTTCCAGCCCGAGAGCACCGGGCGATCGATCACCCGGGCGCGGGCGAGCCGGTGGGCCGTCGCCTCGACGACCTTCAGTTCGAGCGCAACGGCCTCGCCCACGCCGGGCACTTCCGTCAGCCTGTCCACCGGCGCTGCGAGCACATGGCCGAGATCGCCGAAGGTGGCCATCAGCGCGGCGGCGACCGGCTTCACGTCGGCCCGGCGGATCGCCCGGAAGAGGATCAGTTCGAGCAGTTCGTAATCGGGCATCGCCCGCGCACCGCCCTCTGCGAACCTGGCGCGCAGCCGCTTGCGGTGATCCTTGATGTAGGAGGGCTGTGCGGCACCGCGTTCCGCAGCGGTGGCGCGCGCGCGGTGGAGGCTGGCGCTGCCGCCGGGCCCGGGGCCCCGGCCGATGCTCTCCGGCGAGGGCGACGGCGCGCCGGCCGCCGCCTCCCGAAAGAGCGGCAGCAGCGGCTCCGACAGCGAGCGGCCTGTCGGCCTCGAGGTGATGGTGTGCGACGGGCGGGCCATGGCCCAGCCTGTGCGCAGCAAGGCTAACGGGGCGTTAATCCCGTCAGGATTTCATGCCGTCCCAGAAGTTCTTGACCTTGGTGAAGAAGCTCGAACTCTCGGGGTTGTTGTCTTCGGAGAGCCTGTCGAACTCGCGCAGCAGCTCCTTCTGCTTGTTCGTCAGGTTGACCGGCGTTTCGACGGCGAGCTCGATGAACATGTCGCCCGTGGTTGCGCCCCTCAGGGCAGGCATGCCCTTGCCGCGCAGGCGCATCTGGCGGCCGGACTGGCTGCCGGCGGGGAGCTTCACCCGGCTCCGTCCGCCGTCTATGGTGGGCACCTCGATGTCGCCGCCGAGGGCGGCCGTCGTCATCGAGACCGGCACGCGGCAGTAAAGGTTCTGGCCGTCGCGCTCGAAGAGCGGGTGCGGCTCCACCTCGATGAAGATGTAGAGATCACCCGCTGGCCCGCCGCGCAGCCCCGCCTCGCCCTCGCCGGCGAGCCTGATGCGGGTGCCTGTCTCGACACCGGCGGGAATGTTCACGTTGAGCGCGCGATCCTTCTCGACACGGCCGGGGCCCCCGCAGGTGGTGCAGGGGTTCTTGATGATCTGGCCCGAGCCCGAGCAGGTGGGGCAGGTGCGCTCCACCGTGAAGAAGCCCTGCTGCGCCCGTACCTTGCCCATGCCCGAACAGGTGGGGCAGAGCGAGGGCTCGCTGCCGCCCTCGGCGCCGGTGCCGCTGCAGGCCGTGCAGGTGACCGAGGTGGGCACGGTGACGGTTTTCTGCAGCCCTTCGTGGGCGTCTTCCAGCGAAATGCGGAGATTGTAGCGAAGATCGGATCCGCGCGAGGCGCGCTGGCGTGCGTTGGCACCCCTGCCGCCCATGAAATCGCCGAACAGATCGTCGAACACGTCGGAGAAGGCGGACGCGAAATCGGCGTTGCCCCCGTGGCCGGCGCGCGCCCCGGCGCCCGCGCGGCTGCCGGGGCCCATGCCTCCCTCGAAGGCGGCGTGGCCGAAGCGGTCGTAGGCGGCCTTCTTCTCCGCGTCCTTGAGGATCTCGTAGGCCTCGTTGGCTTCCTTGAACTGCGCCTCGGCCTGGGGATTGTCGGCGTTGCGGTCGGGATGGAGCTCCTTGGCCTTCTGGCGGTACGCCTTCTTTATCTCGTCGGCGGACGCGCCGCGCGAGACACCGAGCACATCGTAGTAGTCGCGTTTTGACATGGCTGGTTCCAGCTCTCCTCAGAACGCGAAGGCCGGCCCGGACAATGCGGGCCGGCCTCGAGCGCGTTCAAACAAGCCTCACGAGGCGCGCTTGTCGTCGTCGAGATCCTCGAAATCCGCGTCCACGATATCGTCGTCCACGCCCTTCGGCTCGCCATCCGCGCCGGGCGCCTCGCCGGCCGCCTCTTCCTGGCTGGCCTTGTAGATCGCCTCGCCGAGTTTCATGGCCGCCTCGGTGACGTTCTGGATACCCGAGCGGATCTTGCCGGCATCTTCGCCCTCGAGCTCGTCCTTGAGCGCCGCGATGGCCAGCTCGATCGCCTCGATCGTGGACGGGTCCACCTTCTCGCCATGCTCCTCCATGGATTTCTCCGTGGAGTGGATCAGGCTTTCGGCCTGGTTCTTGGCCTCCACCAGATCGCGGCGCTCCTTGTCCGCCTCGGCATTGGCCTCGGCATCCTTGACCATCTGTTCGATCTCGTCGTCCGAGAGCCCGCCGGACGCCTGGATGGTGATCTTCTGCTCCTTGCCGGTGCCCTTGTCCTTGGCACTGACGGAAACGATGCCGTTGGCGTCGATGTCGAAGGTCACCTCGATCTGGGGCATGCCCCGCGGCGCCGGCGGGATGTTCTCGAGGTTGAACTGGCCGAGCATCTTGTTGTCGGCCGCCATCTCGCGCTCGCCCTGGAACACCCGGATCGTCACCGCGTTCTGGTTGTCTTCGGCGGTGGAGAAGACCTGGGATTTCTTGGTCGGGATCGTGGTGTTGCGGTCGATCAGGCGGGTGAACACGCCGCCCAGCGTCTCGAT
>CAYXOX010000181.1:0-5233 GCA_964466745.1 uncultured Rhodobacterales bacterium | reverse complement strand
GCGAAGGGCTGCGCGGATGCGATGATGTTCGACTATCGCGGCTATGTCGCCGAGGCGACGGGCGCCAACATCTTCTTCGTGAAGGATGGCGAGGTGCACACCCCCGATCCAGACTGCTTCCTCAACGGCATCACCCGCCAGACGGTGATCGGGATGCTCCGGGACCGTCAGGTGAAGGTGCACGAACGCCACATCATGCCCGAGGAACTCGAGGGGTTCGAGCAGTGCTGGCTCACGGGCACCGCCGCCGAGGTCACCCCGGTGGGAGAAATCGGACCCTACAGCTTCGAGGTCGGCGCACTGACAAGGGAAATCGCGGACGGCTACGAGAAACTCGTTCGGGCTTAACCCGGTCGCGACAATTCCGGGCGCACCGTGGGGCGAGCCAGAAGGCAGGAGCCCTATCCATGTCGCGCCAGGATACCGCCGTCACCGCCCCCGCTAACCGGCAGCGGCCCGCCCCGTCAACGGCCAGCTCCGGCCGCGGCACGGCACGGGTGCTGAGCGTGCTGGCTGCCCTGGCGGCCGCGCCGGCAGCCACGGCGCTGGGCGTATATCTGCTCACCGGCGATGCGAGCCTGCGCCCTCTCGGCATCACCGTGGAGCGGCTGGCTGCCTCGGGCGATGCCGGCACCGGGATGCTCGCAGTGCAACTCGCCCCGCCCGCCGGCGCCTCCGATCCCCAAAGCTTCGCCACGGCCATTCGGGAGAGCTTCGCTGCACAGGGCATCAGGGTGCAGGTCACGATGCTGCCGGCGATGGGCGAGGGGTGGGTTGTCTTCATGCTTGGCGAACAGCGCCTTGGCCGCTATCCGCTCGCCCGGGCGGCCGAAGGCATTCCCACGGCCACGGCGGCCTGGCGCCTCGCGCAGGAGTGGCGCTGACCGTCGCACCCGGGGCCAGGCATGTTTTCGGCCCCCGCCGGCAGCGGCAGGCTAGGCCTTGGCCCGCCGTTCCACGTCGGCGGCCCATTTCAGCCAGCTCTCCGTACCACGCGGCGCACGGTAGATGGCGCGCGCGGCCGGCGGCGCCTTGCGGCGGCGCTCCACCTCGAGGAGCCGGCGCAGGCGGATCGTGTCGCTACGGTCCCGCGGCTGATCGGCGATATGCTTTTGCATTGCAGGCCTCCGTGTCCTGGCTTCGTTGTATGCGGGAAGACTAGCACGCCGAACCGCCCGCGTCAGGGCCCTCCCCGGTCCTTTCCGGCATCAAGCCGCCCGCCCGCCCACCGACGACGGCTCAGGCCGGGGATCCGGCCAGCCGCGCAACGGCCCAGCGCGCGGCATCGGCCACGGCCGGATCGGGGTCCGCGCGGAGCGATGCCGCAACCGGCGCAAGTCCCGGGTCTCCCGAGTTGCCGATCGCATAGAGCACGTTGCGCACGAAGCGGTCTCGCCCGATGCGCTTGATCGGCGAGCCCGAGAAGCGCGCCCGGAACCCCGTGTCGTCGAGCGCGGCGAGCTCGGCGAGTTCCGGCGCCCGCAGATCCTCGCGGGAGCGGTAGCGCATCTCGGCCCCTGCGCGGGCGAACTTGTTCCACGGGCAGACGGCAAGGCAATCGTCGCACCCGTAGATCCGGTTGCCCAGGCGTCCTCGAAGCTCCGGGGCCACCGGCCCGCGGTGCTCGATCGTCAGGTACGAAATGCAGCGCCGCGCATCCAGTTGGTAGGGCGCCGGGAAAGCGTCGGTCGGGCAGATGTCAATGCAGGCCCGGCAGCTTCCGCACCGGTCTTCGCCCGGCGCGTCGGCCGGCAGCTCCACCGTGGTGAAAAGCGCGCCGAGGAAAAACCAGTTGCCGAGATCGCGGCCGAGGAGGTTGGTGTGCTTTCCCTGCCAGCCGAGGCCGGCGGCGGCGGCCAGCGGCTTCTCGGCCACCGGGGCCGTGTCCACGAACACCTTGATCTCGCCGCCGCCCTCGCCGATCAGCCAGCGCCCGAGACGCTTGAGCTTCTTCTTGACCACGTCGTGGTAGTCCCGGTTGCGCGCATAGACGCTGATGCTTCCCCGCGTCGGCCGGCCGAGGACGTCCAGCGGATCCTCCTCGGGCGTGTAGAGCTCCGCAAGCATCACCGCCGAACGTGCCGCGGGCCAGAGTTCGGCGGGGTCCGAGCGCCACGCCAGCCGTTCCGCCATCCACGACATCTGGCCATGGCGCCCTAGCTCCACGAACCGGCGCAGGCGCGCCCCGGCCTCGGGCACGCTGTCGGGCCGGCACACCCCCATCGCCGCGAAACCGGCGGCCCGCGCCTCTGCTTCCAGCGCGGCCTTGAGATCGGCGGCCGCCTTCATCTTGGCCGAAATACTCTCGGGGGTAGGCCCCGAGCAGCGGGGGCGCGGGGCCGAAGGCCCCCTTCCCGCGGCCGCGTTTCAGAAATCGAGGTCGGCATAGTGCGGCGGCTGGGGAAACCCGGGCAGCTGGTCGGCGAGGATCGAGCGGAAGGCCGGGCGCGACTTGATCTTGGCGTACCAGTCCTTGACGGCATCGGAGCGGTGCCAGTCCACGTCGGAGATGTAGTCGAGCGCGCTCAGATGCGCGGCGGCGGCGAAATCGGCCAGGGTCATGTCGTCTCCCGCCAGCCAGCGGCGCGTTTCGAGCAGCCCGGCCATGTAGTCGAGGTGGTACTTGATCGCGCGCGCGCCGGCCTTGACGTTCCCGGAATCCGGGTAGCCACGGCCCATGAGCTTCTTGTTCACCCGCTCGTAGAGCAGGTTCGCCGTGACCTCGCCATGGAACTTGTCGTCGAACCAGCCGACCAGCCGCCGCACCTCGTAGCGGCCCTCGGGTGTGCGCGGCATCAGCGCGGGGCTGGGGTATTTTTCCTCGATGAATTCGCAGATCGCGCCGCTGTCTGCGAGGGTGCGGCCGTCGAGCTTGAGCACCGGCACCTGCGCGGCGGGGTTGCGGCGCAAAAAATCCGGCGACGGTTCCCAGTAGCGCTCCTCCACCAGCTCGACCTCGATCTTCTTCTCCGCGAGCACGAGCCGCACCTTGCGGCAGAAGGGAGAGAGGGGCACGTGGTAGAGGCGGTTCATGGCGCGGCGTCCGTGGATCGGTGTTCGCCACCTCAATGCCGCCTAGACGTCGGCAGTTCAACCACCCGGCCGGCCAGGGGCGGCGGTTCGCGCCTGCCCGCCGGCCTCCGGTGGTGCGCTCCGAGCCGCCGGCGCGGGAGTGGAGCCAGCGCCGACGCGCCGCGGTGGCGGCTCCCGGCTTCCGCCCGGAGAGCGATGCTGCGGCAGGCGCGGACCCGCTGCGCGCGTCAGTCCTCGACGTCCTGGAAACAGTCGGCGCGCCCGTCGGCCGCGATGGTGGCGGCGCCATCGAGAATGGCCGCCGCGCGGCGGGTGACGAAGGCCGAGGGCGCCGCCGCGTCGCGCCCCTTGGGGTCGGGCAGCAACGCGGCAAGGCGCGCGGACTGGATCGGCGTGAGCGCATCGGCCGAAACGCCGAAATAGTGCCGGGCCGCGGCCTCGATGCCGAAGACACCGGCGTCGAACTCGGCCACGTTGAGATAGACCTCGAGGATCCGCCGCTTCGACCACACGAGCTCCACGGCCGGGGTCAGAAGCGCCTCCAGCGCCTTCCGCGCCCAGCTGCGCCCGTGCCAGAGGTACACGTTCTTGACCACCTGCTGGCTGATGGTGGAGGCGCCCCGCTGCCCGCCCTCGGCAAGAGCCCCGCGGATCGCGTCGAGATCGAGCCCCCAGTGCAGGCAGAAATTCGCGTCTTCCGCGGCGACGGCGGCGCGCGCGGCCACCGGGGCCACCGCCTCGAGCGGAACCCACTGCCTCTCTATGCCGCCGAGGCGCCGCGCCTCGGCGGCCTGGTAGAGCCCGCCGGGCGGATTCACGAAGGCGTAGAGGCCCACGAAGAAGGCAACCACGCCGACGAAGAGCAGGGCGGCCCGCCGCAGCCACCGCAGGGCCGGGCGCAGGGCGGCCGCGGCGAGCCGGCGGAGCGGCCCGCCGCGCGGCTCTCGCTTCTTCGCCCTGCCGGCGCGCCCCGAACCCGAACGCGCCACGGCGCCGTCCTCCCTCTGCGCCGCCCGGCCCTACTCGGCCGGGATCGCCGCGCTTTCGATGCCCAGCGGGACGGGAAGATGCGGGAGCATCTCCTTGGGGCAGACCTGCAGGAAGCGCGTGCGCTCCACGGCCCAGTCCTGCAGGATCGCCTGCGCCTTGCGGCTGCCCGTCTCGATCAGGTGACGTTCGACGAGGCCCCTGAGCTCGGCCTCCCAGTGATCGACCGTCACCGGGCAGACCACCAGCGTCTCGAGGTTCATCCAGTCGGGCGCCTCGCCGGCGGGATCGTGGAGATAGGCCATCCCGCCGGTCATGCCTGCGCCGAAGTTCGCGCCGATCCCGCCGAGGATCACCGCGACCCCGCCGGTCATGTACTCGCACCCGTTCGAGCCGCAGCCCTCGACCACCACCCGTGCGCCGGAGTTGCGCACGGCGAAGCGCTCGCCCGCACGCCCGGCGGCGAAGAGGAAGCCCCCGGTCGCCCCGTAAAGCACGGTATTGCCGATCACGGTGTTCTCGGATGCCACGAGCCGGGAGTTCATGGGCGGCCGCACCACGATCGTGCCGCCCGAAAGCCCCTTGCCGACGTAATCGTTCGCGTCGCCCGATACCTCGATCTTGAGGCCCGGCGCCGCGAAGGCTCCCAGCGACTGGCCCGCCGAGCCGTTCAGCTTGATCGTCAGGTGGTCGGGCTGCAGCGCGTTGCGCATGCCGAAGTTCTTCACGATGTGCGAACTGACCCGCGTGCCCACGGTGCGGTGGGTGTTCTGCACCGCGTATTGCAGCTGCATCTTCTCGCCGTCGTTCAGGAACCGCGCGGCGTCCTGCACGATCTCGGCGTCGAGCGTGTCGGGCACCGGGTTGCGCGGGCGCGTGCGGTCGTAGGTGATGTGTTCCGCCCCGTCCACGGTGATCAGCAGCGGGTTCAGATCCAGATCGTCGAGATGCGCCGAGCCGCGGCTGACCTGGCTCAGCAGATCGGCCCGCCCGATCACCTCGTCGAGGCTGCGGGCGCCGATGGAGGCGAGGATCTCCCGCACCTCCTGGGCGTAGAAGGTGATGAGGTTGACCACCTTGTCGGCCGTGCCGGTGAACTTCTCGCGCAGGCGTTCGTCCTGCGTGCACACGCCCACCGGGCAGGTGTTGGACTGGCACTGCCGCACCATGATGCAGCCCATGGCGATCAGCGCCGCGGTCCCGATGCCGTATT
>CAYXOX010000180.1:0-5292 GCA_964466745.1 uncultured Rhodobacterales bacterium | reverse complement strand
GGCTGGCCATCGGCCTCGGCGCCGTGGTTTGGGCCCCCGGCGCGGCCGCGGGCTCCGATCCGGTGGTCTATCCCTACGCGTTCCACGAGAATCGCTGCCCCGCGGGCCTTCAGCCCGTTGTCGTCGGCGGCGTCATCAGCTGCGGCGTGCCCACCACCTTCGTGCCCTGGCAGCATGTCGCCCCGCACCCCGGCGAGCGCCGTGCGCGGCACTATGGGCATGCCGGGCACTACAGCCACGGCGGGCACCACGGGTATCGCCAAGGGTATCACCACGGCGGGCACTACGGGAACGACATGTTCATCTCCGTCGGCCCGGCCCATGGCCACGGATACCATCGCGGGTACTGAGCGGGCGTTTCCGGCGCGCAGATGCCCACGGCCGCGGAGCGCAGCTCGCGCGGCCCGGTTCCCTTGCAGCGGCGTGGCGGTTCAGAGTGCCTTCAGCTCGCCAGCCATCATGCGCCCGTCGCGCCCTTCCTGCAGCTCGAAGGACACCTTCTGGTTGTCCGCGAGCCCGGTCAGCCCGGCGCGTTCGACCGCCGAGATGTGCACGAAAATGTCCTTGCCGCCTTCGTCCGGGGCGATGAAACCGTAGCCTTTCGTGGTGTTGAACCACTTGACGGTGCCGGTGGGCATGCCGCTTCTCCTTCAAGTCCACCGCCGCGCCAGCGTGGCGGTCAGTTTCACGATCCGCGCCCGGCCGCCTTCCGTCGGAGGACGCGATCTCGCATACTTGGAATTAGAAGCCCCGCGCAGAATTCAAGCACCCGGCGGTCGCATCCGCGCGTGACGGGCGCTATATAACGCCGATGTCAGCGGCGGCCCGAGGGCCCGGCGGCCCCGACGCCGCCGTATTGTGCAATGTGCGAACGGAGGGGCGCATGGTGATCTACGGCCTGAAGACCTGCGACACCTGCCGGGCGGCCCGCGCGGCCCTGCCCGCGGCGCGGTCCCGCGACGTTCGGGCCGAACCCCTGGACGCCGGCGAGATCGCCGCGCTGCTTGCGGCCCTCGGGGACGGGCTGGTGAACCGCCGCTCGACCACCTGGCGCGGGCTTTCGGAGGAGGAGCGCGCGGCGCCGGCCGCCGAGCTTCTCGCCCGGCACCCCGCGCTGATGAAGCGGCCGGTCATCGAGGCGGAGGGCGTGTTTCACCTCGGCTGGACCGACGCCGTGCGCGAGGCGGTGCGCCATGCGTAACGCGGCGCTGGTACTCGGCGTCACCGGTGGCGTGCTGGCGATGATCGTGGGGTTCTTCGGCTGGGGCTATACCGAGGCGGTGGCGCGCTGGGGCGAGATCCCCGATCTGGCCGAGCAGGTGCAGAACGTGACCCTCGTGCGGGCAGCGAGCTTCGGTGCCCCGCTCCTGGCGATCGCCGGCGGGGCCATGGCCAAGGCCAGGGCGCTGTGGGGCGGGGTGCTGATGCTCGCCGCGGCGGGGCTCATGCTCTACGGCTTCGGGTTCAACGTGTTCACCATGTTCCCCCTCGGCCTCTGCGCCCTCGGTGGCCTCCTCGCTATAGCGGCCGGGAAACCGGACGAGCCGAAGGCGCATTTCTGAACGCCACCCTGTCGAGCGCGAGCGGCCCGCCACCTTTCATTACCAGCACCAGCAGCACGAAGATCCAGAGGGCACGTTGGTCGAGGATCACCGCGCCCGAAGCGATGTCGAAGAAGCGGCCCAGATCCGCGCCGCCCACGCCGTGCCCCAGAACGTCGGTCGCGCTTTGGATCACGACGACGCCGATCATCCCGAGCGCCGCGAGCCGGGTGAAGAGGCCGGCGAGGATGAGGAGGGGAAGCAGGATTTCGGCCCAGGTCCCCGAAACCGTGACCAGCCAGTGCCAGAGCCCCAGCTGCGAAACATCGTAGCTGACCGCCTCCATGGCCCGCGGAAAGATCGCGGCATAGGCGCCGAGCTCGGGGCGCAGGAAGCCCAGCGCGCCCTCGCCCAGCTTCGCCAGACCGGCGTTCACGTAGTAGACGAGCAGAACCGCGGCGAAGACGAGCCGCGCCAGCGTCGGCAGGATCGGCCCGGCGGCGCGGTCGAGTGCGTCGCCCAGGCGATCGAGGACGGGGTGTGTGGGGATCATGGCAGGAACTCCGTGACGGCCTTGCGGGAGAGAAGAAGTGTCAGGACGCGCGAGATGTCCGTGCCTTCGGGCACGGCTTCGCCGAGCGGCACGCCCTCGGCCAGGGCAGCAACCAGCGCACCCTCGGCAGGCGACAGGACATCGACCTGCGGATCGAACCCCGGCCGGGTTACGAGCGCGGTTTCGGCCCCCCGGCCGGGGCGCGGGGCATCCGGCAGGGTGTTGGCGAGCCAGATGCCGTGAACAGGGAAGCCCGAGGGCACGATCCGCACGGCAGGCGAGAGCCTCAGGCGCAGCCCGGGCAGGGCCGCCTCGGGCAGTGCTGCCAGCCTCGCAGGGTCCGCGGGGGGCGCGTCGGCGGCGTGGTAACTCTCGCGCAGCGCCAGCTCCAACCGGGCGATGTCCGGCAGGTAGGGCAGGTGGGCCACCGGCGGGAAGCCTTCGAGAAATCCCGGCATGTCCGCCCCGTAGAGCATCAGCATGGGCGAGGAGGGCGGGTGGCTGCGCAGAAACACGCCGGCCATGGCGTCGAAGAACTCGGCCCCGAGCAACCGTTCGAGCACGGGAAAACCGCTGCAGAGCGCCTCTTTCAGGCTCACGGCCACGTTGTTGCGGTAGACGTCGAAGCGCTTGTTCGCCGCGGCGCCGGTAGGGCCGAGCAGGCCGGGAGGCGGCGCGAGGCCCGGATCGAGCAGCGCGGCATGGAACGCGCGCTGGGTGACGGCGCCCGGCATCCCGCTCAGGCTCCGGCCACGGCCAGCGCCGCGCCAGCGCGGGTGGCCTCGCTTCGCAGCACGGGCCAGTCGGGCAGGGAACTGTCCCATTCGATCAGCACGGGCTGCGGCCCGGTTCGGGCCAGCGCCCGGTCGAGCAGCGCCCAGACGGGGTCGGCCACGTCCCGATCGTGGGTGTCGATCAGGAGCGGTGCACCGAGATCGTCTTGCTGATCGTCGTGGCCGCCGAGGTGAATCTCGGCGACATGGGCCACGGGGAACGCATCGATATAGGCCTCGGGCGAGATCGCGAGGTTGGTTGCGGAAACGAAGACGTTGTTCACGTCGAGCAGGAGGCAGCAGCCGGTGCGGCGCGCGATCTCCGCGAGGAAATCCGTCTCCGACCAGGTGCTTTCGGCGAACGCAAGATAGGACGAGGGGTTCTCCAGGAGCATCCGGCGGCCCAGAGCCTCCTGCACCTCGTCGATATGGCGCGCCACGCGGGTGAGGGTGGCGGCGGTGTAGGGAAGGGGGAGCAGGTCGTTGAGAAAGCCGCCGTCGTGGGTGGACCAGGCGAGATGCTCGGAGAAGGATGCGGGCGCGACCCGCTCGCAGAGCCGGCGCAGGCGCCCGAGGTGGTCGCGGTCGAGCGGGTCTTCGCCGCCGATGGAAAGGCCCACCCCGTGGATCGAAAGCGCGAAGCGTTCGCGCAGGGCGTCGAGCTGGGCCAGCGGACGGCCGCCGCCTCCAAGGTAATTCTCGGCGTGCACCTCGATCCAGGCGACAGGGCCGGGATCGGCCATCAGCGCCTCGAAATGCGCGGGCTTGTAGCCTACGCCGGGGCTTCGGGGCAGGGCACGGGGCGGCGGTGCGGTGTCGAACATGCGGGGCTCCGGCGTCAGGGGCGACGGAGCGGGCGCCTTGGCCCGCCCCGCCTGGCAGGAAGGCTCAAGCCTCGGGCAGGTCGCGGTCGAGTTCCTCGAGCGAGCCCATGCGCTCCACCCCGTCGGCGGCGTCGCTGATGGTGATGCCTTCGCAGGTGCCCGCGGGCACGAGCGTCCAGGCGTTACCCTGGTAGTCCACGGTGGAGGTGCCTTGGCAGGTGGTGCCGGGGCCGGCGGCGCAGTCGTTCTCGCCCGCGAGCGAGATGCCGAAACACTTCTCGTTCGCTTGCGCGTGGGCGGTGGTGGCAAGGCCTGCGACTGCGGCGGCGACGGTCGCGGCGAGGGCGAGGGTCTTGGTGCTGTTGGACATGGGCTTCGATCCTTTCGGTGCAATGTACGGCGCTTGCACATCAAGCGCGCCCAAGCCGTAGAGCGCGGAGCCGCTCACGGGCCACACACGAGCCCGTGCAACACGGGCCCGTCAGGCCGGTTGAGCCGTCCGTGAGGGCGCGCCTGCGCGCGCCGGACCCACGTTTTCAAAGGGTTGCCGAAAGGGGCGCGCCAGAACACCTGCGCGGCGGGCAGGCGCCGCCGCCCTTTGTGTCACTCGCTGCGGTGCGGAATGTTTCAGGCCGGCATGGTATCCTGACCGACAAGGTCGGGCGGGGTGGCCTCCGCGCGCAGCTCGGCGACCACGTCTGCAAGCGGCACGACGCGACTCGTCTTCTCCCCCAGACGTCGCAGGGAGACGGTGCGCTCCTCCACTTCGCGCTGGCCGCAGGCCAGGATCACCGGCACCTTGGCCATGGAGTGCTCGCGGACCTTGTAGTTGATCTTCTCGTTGCGCGTGTCGGCCTCGGCCCGCAGCCCCGCCGCGCGCAACGCCGCGGTCACCTCCTCAACGAAGCCGTCGGCGTCGGAGACGATCGAGGCCACCACCACCTGCCGCGGAGCGAGCCAGAGCGGGAAGCGCCCGGCGTAGTTCTCGGTCAGGATCCCGATGAAGCGCTCGAAGCTGCCGAGGATCGCCCGGTGCAGCATCACCGGCCGGTGTTTCTCGCCGTCGGCACCCACGTAGGTCGCGCCCAGCCGCTCGGGAAGGTTGAAGTCGGCCTGGAAGGTCCCGCACTGCCACTCGCGCCCGATGGCGTCGGTCAGCTTGAAATCGAGCTTTGGCCCGTAGAACGCGCCTTCGCCGGGGTCGATCTCGTAGTCGTTCCGCACCGAAAGGATCGCCTGTTCGAGGGCTTTTTCCGCCTTGTCCCAGATCGCGTCGGAGCCCACGCGCACCTCGGGCCGGGTCGACAGCTTGATGTCGAAACTGGCGAAACCGGCGTCGCGGTAGATCTCGGAGAGCAGATCGATGAAGGCCGCGCATTCCGTCTCGATCTGGTCCTCGGTGCAGAAGATGTGCGCGTCGTCCTGGGTAAAGCCGCGCACGCGCATCAACCCGTGAAGCGCGCCATGCGGTTCGTAGCGGTGGCACGAGCCGAACTCCGCGAGCCTGAGCGGCAGGTCGCGGTAGGATTTCAGGCCGTGATTGTAGACCTGCACGTGGCAGGGGCAGTTCATCGGCTTGAGGGCGTTCACCCGTTTCTCGT
>CAYXOX010000179.1:0-5387 GCA_964466745.1 uncultured Rhodobacterales bacterium | reverse complement strand
CACCACCATGTGGGCCGATACCAGATATATTGAGGATGATCGGAAATCGGCCAAGATCAACCATGAGAAAGTCATCCGGCTGGAAGAGCGGGTGACGGCCATTGAGAAGCGGCAAGATAATATCCTGCGCAACACCGAGGAGATTAAACGACTGTTGTCAGCGGGGCAGTGACTGCGAAATGACCTCGCTCCAAAGCCAACATGAAATCAGGCACGCCGTGATTGAGCTTTATGTTTATTTCAAAAACCGGTTGGGTGACCGGGACCTGGCTATGCTTTTGGGACATTTGCGGAAAATTGAGAAAGCTCTGATGAACGAAAGAGAGGAGCGCTTATGTGGCGATTTAGTCAGAAATCAGAAGAAAAACTCCTGACGGCCGACATCAGACTGGCTGAGTGCTTTTTTGCCGCTTTGGAAGCCAGCCCGGTTGATTTCGGCATTTCCTGCGGCCACCGGGACGAGGTGGCCCAACTCATCGCCTTTCAGGAAGGGAAATCGACCAAGTCCTGGCCGGAAAGCAAACACAACCAGAGCCCTTCTTTGGCCGTTGATTTCTATCCCTACATTGCCGGACAAGGCGCGGTGTGGACCGATTTGAAATTATTCTTTCTGATCGCCGGCCTGGTGCTGGGAATCGGGCACGCCAGGGGCTTTGACCTGCGGTGGGGCGGGGCCTGGAACGGGACCCTCAACGGGCCGAAACAGTTTAATGATTTGCCGCATATTGAGATTGTAGAAAGGAGGTAGGTTATGTCATTTGACCCATTAACAGCGGTCCTTAATATCGGTGGCAAGGTCCTGGACAAGATCTTCCCGGACCCTGCCGAACGAGAGCGGGCCAAACTGGAAATGATCCGGCTGCAACAGGAAGGGCAGTTCCGGGAAATTGAGCATCAGATGTCGGCGATTCTGGCAGAGGCGAAGTCTGCCGACCCTTGGACCAGCCGGGCACGGCCATCGTTTCTCTATGTGATGTATGCCATGATTTTGGCGTCCATCCCTATGGGCATATTATCTGTGTTTCGGCCCGAGGCGGCTGTGCAGATTGCCGACGGGATGAAGGCGTGGCTGACTGCCGTGCCTAATGAGCTTTGGGCTGTTTTTGGGATTGGTTACACCGGGTATACGGTTGCCCGGAGTGCGTGGGACAAAAAAGTAGGGAAGTGATCAGACCAGAAATCCGGCTACCAAAACCACCAGCCCCACTATGGCCACCAGCAGGCCGACCGACCCCAAAACCGGCGTGCCGACAGCGCCACCGGCCAGCAACAGCGCACCCAGGGCCTGGGTGTTTCCACGCCTATGCCGGTGGGCTTTTGCAGCAGCACGTGTGGGCGCGCCGCACGAAGGGCACAAGACGGCCTTTGGTGACAAAAGTTTTTGGCACTCGGGACATTTTTGCGTTTTGACTTGGTACATCTTCGACACCTCCTTTGGTTCTTTGCGACCTGAACTCCACGTATAGCACGTTTTTTTTCAAACTGCAATAGCGGCGCCGGAAAGGCCGGGGTTTTTTTTGAGCTTGCCTTCCAGTTGGTTTATCCGTTCTTCCAGGCGGGCCAGGTCAGACTCGCTCTTTTTCTTTTCCTGGATCTTTTCGTAAAACTGGTCAATGTTGGCGCAGAGGGCCTGGATGGTGGCAATCTCGTCACTTTCCAGAACCGCTTTGGCTTTTTGCAGGTAGGACTGTTTGTCAGAGCCGATGATGCGCGTCACCCGGTGGCCGGACAGATCGGGCTGGCCATAGGACCCCGGCAGCAGCTCACCCCCTGTTTTTGGCGGGACCATCTCCTCTTCCGGCTGGGTGTAGGGAGGCGGCCCCTTTCGACGGCCGCGGCCGTACCAGAGCCAGTCGCGCCTGTAATTGGTGGCCTGGGCTATTTTTTCGATGTGGCGGGGGTTGGGCTTGTCGCCGATGATGTAAAAATCATCCGCCTGGACCGGGTTGATGTTGGCCAGTGAATAAAGCTGGTGGCGGTTCAGGCCCAGGTCGTGCAACAGCGATTGAAGCCTCTCCGCAATGGCTGCCGTGTCCCTGGGCGTGCGAGGCGTGTGACGGGCTATGTCGGCCCATTCAGTGTAATACCATCTGACTAAAGGAAAACCAGCATCGTTTATTAGAATTAGGTTTTCTTCGGGAATGTTGTCCCTTTGTACCCACGAGCTTATGTTAGCCCTGTGAAATCCTAACTTTTCACCTATTTTTGCCTGCCAACCTCTTTTGGCGGGAATTCCAATTAGTTGGGCCAGCCTCAACAACGCCTGACGAGTCTCATTTTCATTTTTTTTGTTTTTTTTGTCATTCATGGCGTTTTTTTTGTTGACAGAACACTTTTTTATGTTTACGATTTTGACAAAACATCAACCATAAACCCAAAACAGAGCGAGGAGAACATGGAAATTGTCAGGAATGGAAAATTGGCCGGCCGGATGGTTGAACTCGGCCTTAACCAGAAAACTATCTCCGAAAAAACCGGGATCGCCCGGACACTCATCAGCATGGCCGTCTGCGGACGGTATAACCTCACCGTTGGCGAGAAAGAAAAAATCGCCAGCGCCCTTTCCACAACAATCGAAAACATTTTTCCCGAAGCCTGATGCGCCGGCTTCGGGTTTTTTTTGCCTTTTGAGAGTTTAACACAGTGTTTTGCATGTGTCAAACAGTAGGGGGCTCAATGTCTGAACAGCTTACCCTTGATTTCAGCACCAGGCCGCTCACAACGGAAGCGAATATAAAGAATTTTTGGACCTCTTTTGCCGGGTGACCGGGAAAACAGTCTCCGAACTCTGCCACCGGTATATCCTCGATGGCATGAGGGCGGATTTGGCTAATCTGTTCATGGCGCAACCTCATCTCGACAAGAGTTTGCGTAACATTCTATCAAAAAATTTTTAGATGTCACGTATACCTTGGTTATAAAAAGGTATACCGAATAATTTCAGCAACATAGCGGGGTAGCCAAGAGGCAAGGCACCGGGCTCATATCCCGGAAACGTGGGTTCGACCCCCACCCCCGCTCCCATTTCGAAACCCCAGATGTAATCCAAGGGGCGGAGCTGACTCATATGCCGATGTTTGACTTTACATGCGAGATCTGCGGCACCACGGGCCGGGAATGGCGGCAAGATAAGCCGCCACGGTTCTGCAGCCGAAACTGCCGAAGCAAAGGCAAACAGAAAACAAGAATCGGCAAATGGAACATTTCCCCTTTTGCGTCCGAGCAGATCAAAAAAACGTATCAGAGAGAAACAGGCAATGGCGAAATCGCCGCCTTGTCACAAAAATTGGGACTGCCCAGGTGGAAAATCTCGCGGCATGCCATCAGCCAGGGCTGGGTGGCAAAAAAACGGAAAGAACCGGAATGGACAGAAAGAGAGCTGACAATTTTGCAGAGGTCGGCCCACCTGTCGCCGGAACGAATTCAGGTGCATTTGAGGAAGGCCGGGTTTGCGCGCTCTGTGACAGGCATCGTTTTAAAACGTAAACGAATGAGGATGTTGAAAAACATCGAAGGACATAGCGCCCGTGACGTGGCCATGTGCTTCGGCGTCGAAAGTCATGTTGTCACAAGGTGGATCCGGCTCGGGTATTTGAAGGCACGCCGGAGGGGCACGGACAGGGTTAAAGCCCAGGGAGGCGATCATTGGTTCATTAAGGAAAAATGGATGCAAGAGTTTGTGTTGAACTGCCTTGATGAGGTGGACCTGCGAAAGGTCGATAAGTATTGGTTTGTGGACCTGGTAGCAGGAGCTGACAGCACAGAAAGGACACGTGGTGCGAAACTTTAATAAAAAATCTTTGGGGCCGCCCGAATCGCCAGCAGGCCAAAATTCGGCCGCGGCCAGAAAAACCGACAGCCGGATGGGGAAATGGCTCGAACAGGTGGGAAAAGAAGTGGCCAGAGAGTGCGAAGTGACAGAAGCCGTGGCCAGGGAAGCCGTGCGACGCGTCATGGCCTCCGGGTTAGTTGATGTTGACGTGGTGCAATATGCCCACGTGTTTTTGCGTGTCGAGGCTGGAAAGAACAAATAATAAGGAGAAAACAGCCATGGATTTCTTTGATATCGGCATCGACGATTTTGAGGAAACAACAGAAGAGGAAATCTTTTTCTGTGACCATTGCGGTTTGGAAATTCTGGGCCAGGATGACATCGGACAGATTATTTCCCAAAGCCACCTCCGAAGCGAGGTGGTGGGCGTCAGCGGAGGACCATTTGAAGTGATCGAGGACCCTCCGGAAATTATCTGCCGTAACTGTTGGGAAGAAATCGAAAACATGCGGCTGGATAATTTTGTAATGCGGCTGGAAGCACTGTTTTTGAAAGCAATAAGGAGAAAACAGCGGGATAAAGAGGGCTTTTAATTAAGAAAGGAAGGTGCGGTTATGTTTTTGAAAAATGCAAAATTGTGTCTGGATTGCGAACGAATTTTTTCCGGTGGCACCGTTTGCCCAGGGTGCGGCAGCAATATCGTGGAATGGGTTCACGTGTGGCTGCCTTCACTGAAATGCCTGAAAGACGACCGGGAAAACTGGACCAGAAATAATGACGACATTCATGATTTGCCTGACCCCTGGTATTGGGCGGTAAACGACTATCTGTGTAACCTGCCCGGTCGCTTTGTCAACAAAATGAGGCATCGCTTTGGAAGCAATCACCGCACTGGCTATTGCCGGTATTGAGGGCGAAACCCCGCAAAGCCTTTTGATTAGAATCGGGGCCCGGAAAATCTGGCTATCGAAAAGGCTGATTGAGGATAGCGTGCCCGGAGCTTTGGTCGTGAAGCCCTGGGTGCGTGATTGGGTCATGGAAAAAGTGAAGGGGGAACGGCAATGAAAAAATATCTTGTTACATGCGAGGAGACATGCGCTGAATGCGACGGGGATGGTTATGTGCAAAACCCTGTTTATGACGCACTTGGTGACCAAGATGACGACTGGTACCGACAGGGTTACACTGATAAAGAACGATGCAAGAAACGAATTGAGCTAATGGAAAAATTAGGATTTCCCGGCGGTCCTAGCTGTTGGCCTGCTGAAGAAATTAAATGTAAGGCGTGTCAGGGAAAAGGACTCATCTTATATCAAACGACGCTCGAACGAGCCATGAGCGATGTATTTTTAGCTATGGCAGATAAAGGGCAATCATGAAACCTGGATTGGTCACTATTAAGGGAAAAAGCCGGCCCTTTTTTTCTTGCCATGAAATTAACATCGGCAGGCAAAAAGGACAAGTGGAAGTGCTGATCCGCCAGTTCTCCAAGGGTCAGCTTGATTGGAAAAAAGCCCTGGTCAGCCCCTTGGACATTAGGCGCTATCCAGGCCAGCCTTTGGGATCGTGATTTTATGTTTACCTGTGATTTTGATCGTGGTAAGACCTCGCTATT
>CAYXOX010000178.1:5152-5411 GCA_964466745.1 uncultured Rhodobacterales bacterium | reverse complement strand
ATCACGTCGAACTGCTTGGGCCAGCGCGTCAGCTGCATGGCCCCGGCATCGGCATACATGTGCGAAAGTTCCACGTCGGCATACTCCGCGGCGTGCACCTCGCTCACCACGTCGCGCCAGAGCACGCCGGATTCCATCACGTTGGCCTTCTCCATCGAGCAGACCTTGTTCGACCGGCGGCGGGCCAGCTCGAAGGCGGACCGCGCCACGCGCTCGATCTCGCTTTCCACATGACGATCATCGAGGCGTCGCGCAACCG
>CAYXOX010000178.1:0-5142 GCA_964466745.1 uncultured Rhodobacterales bacterium | reverse complement strand
CTTCCGTGTGAATCCCGCGCGGCTCGCCGAAGTAGACGCCCGAGGTGAGCTCCCGGATGATCATGATGTCGAGCCCGCTCACCACCTCGCGCTTGAGCGAGGAGAAATCGGCCAGCGCATCGAAGCACTGGGCCGGGCGCAGGTTGGCGTAGAGATCCATCTCCTTGCGCAGGCGCAGGAGCCCGCGCTCGGGCTTCACCGAGAAATCCAGCGTGTCGTACTTCGGGCCGCCCACCGCGCCAAGGAGCACCGCGTCGGCCTCCTGCGCACGCGCCATGGTGGCATCGGAGAGCGGCACCCCGTGCACGTCGTAGGCCGCACCGCCGACCAGGTCCTCGCTGACGTCGAAGGCGAGGCCCCGCCGGGTGCCGAACCAGTCGATCACGCGGCGGACCTCGGCCATCACCTCGGGGCCGATCCCGTCGCCGGGCAGGATGAGAAGCGAGGGATTGGGCATCGGGGCGGTCTCCTTGAATCTGGGGCGCGGCGCGCTCGCGCGGGGTAGCGGCGGGCGCGGCGGCGGTCAAGCGGCGGCGGCAGGCCATCGCGGGCGCGGCCGGCCTATCGCGCGAGGTCTGCCCAGAGCAGCGCATGGCGGCCGGCGGCGCTGCCCTCGGGCGGCCATTCGAGCCCGGCACCCGTCACGCGCCAATCGACCGAGGGCAGCAGGACATCCACCCTCAGAGGGCCGGGGGCGGCGAAGCGCGCCGTGGGGCCGGGCGGCATCGCATCCTGCAGCCGCGGATCGGCGAGAAGGGCGCGCATGGCTTCGCGGCGCCCGTCGCCCAGCTCGGGGTCGAGATTTGCGGTTCCCAGGATCACGAAGCGCTCCTGAGGGGGCGCGAAGCCGGCGATCCGCCCGTCGAGGTAGCTTTGCCAGAGCCGGATCTCGTCGGCGTTGCGGCGACCGTTGCGGTCTTCGGGCCCATCGAACACGGGCGGCGTGGCGTGAAAGACAAGCAGCCGGAGCTCGCCGCCCGGGGCGCGCACCGGCACATCCCAATGGGCGGTGGTGGAGAGCCTCTGCACCGCGGCGCTGGCGTCGGGTTCGGGCCCGAACAGGCTGCCCGGAACCTCGGCCCAGAGAAGCGCGGAGAGGTCCTGAACGGCCGCGCCCTCCACGGGATGGCGCGAGAGTACGGCAAGGCCGCCCTCGCCGGCGAAGCGCCCGTAGCCCTGGGCATCGCCCGGGCCGCCAAGCCGCCCGTCGCCGTCGAGATCGAGGCCGGTGGCGCGCCCGGTGTTGGGCCGGAGGGCGAAGCGGTGGGGTAGCGCGTGCCCCGCCCGCTCGATGGCTGCGGCGAAGGCTTCGAGCGCGGCGCCTGTCGCATCGTAGTCGAACCCGCCGAGCACCAGAACGTCGGGCGCCGCCCCGGCCACGAGGCGTGCGGCGGCCTCTCCGCGGGGATCGCCCTCCAGCAGATCGCGCAGCAGGAGGCCCGGGCCCTCGCGGTTCATCTCGGTGTGATAATAGGCAAGCCGCAGGGTTTCCGCGGCGGCCGGCAGGGTGGCGAGAAGTCCGAGCCAAAGCCCGGCGAGCGCCGCCCTCAGATAACGAGCACGCCGTCGGCGCGGGCCTTGTGATAGGCCTCGCGGCGCTTTTCCTCGATCATCTGCGCCACGCGCCCCATGGCGATGCCGCGCATGAACAGGCTGGCGGGAAGGAAGGCCCATGCCGTCATCGTCCAGATCAGCGTCTGCGGATTGGAAAGGCTTACCGGATCGAAGAGGTCGGAGGCCAGCTTCACGAAGGCGGGGATGGCGAAAGGCAGCAAAAAGCCCAGCGCGACGTTGACGCGCGCGTCGCGGGTGAGGCGCGCAACCACATCGCCGCCGGCGGTCGGATCGAAGGTGGGCAGGTTGACCCAGACGTTGAACGCCCCCGAACGCGACGGCCAGCCGTGAAGGCGCAGCACGATGAGAAACACCGCGAGGGAAACGAGCGAGACGAGATACGAAAGCCCCGCGGCGGTCCGGACCTGCGCGATCAGCAACGGGTCCGTATCGGGGGGCATCATCAGCACCACGAGGCGCACCGGCGAATAGGAGAAATCGATCGAGTGCCCGATCAGCGCTCCGATGGACGAAACGAGCAGCGAGAACTCCGTCGGCACGACCTCCCCGCGGGCAATCACCGTAAGGAGGTAGACGGTCACCGCGAGGCTGAGGAACCTCACCCGGTTGAAGGGGGGCGCATCGCGGAATTCCACGAGCCCGGGGTACTCGGCGTTGTACTCGACGAGGGTGAGCGCGGCGGCGAACACCGCCACGAGCGCGGTGACCTGGATTGAATCGGCGGTGGAATGGGGCAGCAGGAGCGCCGGCGTGGCGATAAGCAGGACGATGAGGAACGCGCGCACGATTGCGCCCGGAAGCCGTGTCATCACCGCTCGATCCCTTCGACCTGGCCGGGCGCGATACTGTGCCGCGCCGCTGTTCCACCTGTCTCCCGCCGATTATGGCGGGCTGCCTCTGTTTTGCCCAATTTCTGCCTGCTTTCACCGATGACCGCAAGGAACGGGAAAGATTAGCGAAACCTTTCAGGCAAATTGATGGTGAAACTGGTGCGCCTTTGCATCAAGCCCGGCACGTCTGTGGGGCGGCGGGGTATGCGGTCCGGTTCAGGACACCAGATGTTGATGCCCTGCTGCAGCCGCAGGCGTGGGGCACCCGCCAGGCCGAACCCCGCCCGGCGCGCCGTGCCCCGGCCCCAGCGCCTCCAGGGTTCGGGAAGGGGTTCGAGCTTCCAAAAAGCCTGCAGGCTAAACCCAGGGGCGCGATTGCGCCGCGCTCGCCTCGAAACTGTCGATCGCGGCGGCCTTCTCGAGCGTGAGCCCGATGTCGTCGAGCCCGTTCAGCAGGCAATGCTTGCGGAACGCATCCACCTCGAAGGCGTAGGTCCGGCCTTCGCTGTCGGTCACGGTCTGGGCCTCGAGGTCCACCGTCATGCGCGCGTTCGAGCCCTTGCCGGCGTCGGTCATCAGCGCGTCCACCTCCTCCTGAGGCAGGACGATGGGCAGGATGCCGTTCTTGAAACAGTTGTTGAAGAAGATATCGGCGTAGGACGGGGCGATCACGCAGCGGATGCCGAAATCCAGCAGCGCCCAGGGCGCATGCTCACGCGAGGAGCCGCACCCGAAATTCTCGCCGGCCACGAGGATCGCCGCCTCGCGGTATTGCGGCTGGTTGAGCACGAAGCTCTCGATCTCGTTGCCTTGCTCGTCGTAGCGCATCTCGTCGAAAAGGTTGCGCCCGAGGCCGGAACGCTTGATCGTCTTCAGGAACTGCTTGGGAATGATCATGTCGGTGTCGACGTTGATGAGTGGCAACGGCGCGGCGACGCCGGTGAGGGTGGTGAACTTTTCCATGTATCAGGTCTCCTGGGCGGCTGTGGGGGCGACTGTGCTGGATCGTGCGGGCGCGCGCGCCGCGCGGGGGGGATGCCGAGGGCCGGTCCCGCCCGCCAGGCCCGTGGGCAACAGAACGAATCCGAAGCGATGAGCGTTCGGGCCGCGTCCGGCGGACGGGACATGCTGTGCTTTGTCGGCCGCGCGCTGGGTGCGGCAATGGTCTTGCTGGCCTTCTCCGAATTCGTCTTCGTGAACGAAGAACCGGTGGGTCGCGTGCTCGACAGCGAAGGGCCCGGCGCCCTGATGGTCACCGCGCAGCTCCTCGCCTTCTACATGTTGACCGGCGTGCTTTACGCCGGGTTCGCACCCTGGCTGACCTCCTGGCCGCGCGTACTTCTGGCCGGCGCCTTCCTTGGCTGGAGCATCGAGGCGGCGATGGTGCCGGTGGCCTACGAAAACATCCCCTTCAGCTACGCCTGGACCGCGATTTCCTGGCACGCGGTGGTGGACGTCGCGTTCGGGCTCGCGCTCTACCCGCTGGCCCTGCGCGCGGGGCTTGCCACCGCGATCGGCGCCACGCTGGCCTTCGGGCTTTGCTGGGCGGTCTGGTCTACCTGGGTTCTGCCCTGGATGGATCTGCCCCCGGCGGAGTTCGCGCGCCTCGCGGCGGTGGTGGTGGCCCTGCTGGTGGCGGGCTACGCGCTCCTCTTCGCCTGTGGCACGGCCCGCCCCTCGCGGCGAGGCAGGCAGGCGCTCTGGGCGGCCGGCGCGCTGAACCTCGCGCTCTGGGCGATCTGGGCCACGGGCTTCCAGGTGGCCGCGGCGGGGCTTGCGGTTCTGGCGGCCTTCACGGCATTCGCCTTCCGGCGCGCGCCGGAAGGCAGGCTCGACGTCTGGGCCGGCGCCCCGCCCGGGGCTCTGCGGCTCGCGCTGCCGGCATTCGCCGGGGTCACGGCCGCCATCGCCTACTCCGCGATGCACACGCGCGGCCTCTTGCCCGAAGCCGAGCTGCTGACCGGCGGCGCGATGATCCTCGGTCTGGTGATCTTCGCCCTTGCCGTCGCCGCTGCCCTGCGCCCCGGCCGCGGCGCTACAGAAGACCGCGAACATCCGTAAGCCGGCCGGTGACCGCCGCCGCCGCCGCCATGGCCGGGCTCATCAGATGGGTGCGCCCTCCGCGGCCCTGCCGGCCCTCGAAGTTGCGGTTGGAGGTCGCCGCGCAACGCTCGCCGGGCGCGAGCTGGTCGGGGTTCATCGCAAGGCACATCGAGCAGCCCGCGAGGCGCCATTCGAACCCGGCGTCGCGGAAGATGTCGGCAAGCCCCTCCTCCTCGGCCTGGGCGCGCACGAGGCCCGAGCCCGGCACCACCATGGCGCGCAGCCCCTCCTTGATCTTCTTGCCCTTCAGGATCTGGGCCGCGGCCCGCAGATCCTCGATGCGACCGTTGGTGCAGGAGCCGATGAACACAGTGTCGATCGCGATCTCGCTGAGCGGCGTGCCGGGTTCGAGCCCCATGTATTCCAGCGAGCGGCGCGCGGCGTCCACCTTGCCGCCCTTGAAGCTGGCCGGATCGGGCACTTCGCCCGTGATCGGCAACACGTCCTCCGGGCTGGTGCCCCAGGTGACGACCGGCGCGATATCCTCGCCGCGGATCAGCACCTCCTTGTCCCAGTGGGCGCCCTCGTCGGAGTGCAGGGTCTTCCACCACGCCAGCGCGGCCTCCCACTGTGCGCCCTTCGGCGCGTGCGGGCGGCCCTTCACGTAGTCGAAGGTCGTCTCGTCCGGCGCGAT
>CAYXOX010000177.1:0-5451 GCA_964466745.1 uncultured Rhodobacterales bacterium | reverse complement strand
TGGGAGATCAAAAGCTCCTCGAGCTTCACGCCGAGCTTGCGTGCATAGCCCGGGTCGAGCGCGTGCTCGGCATCGACGAAGGCGCACACGCCGCCCTTCTTCTGCTCCTCGGCGACGCAATGCAGCGTCAGAGTCGTCTTGCCCGAGCTCTCGGGGCCGTAGATCTCGATGATCCGGCCCTTGGGCAGCCCGCCGATGCCCAGCGCGATGTCGAGGCCGAGCGAACCCGTTGAAACGGCTTCGATCTCCTGCAGCGGGCTGTCGCCGCCGAGCTTCATGATCGAGCCCTTGCCGAACTGCCGCTCGATCTGCGCCAGCGCGCTGTCGAGCGCCTTCTGGCGGTCTGCCGATTTCTTGGGATCCATGGTCAGAAGATCTGCCGTTGCCATTGCCTGTTTTCCTTATTCCACATGCGCCATCGGGCAGCAATCACAGCCTGTGTTCGCCTCTTGTTCCGCCATGTGTGGGGGAAAAAGGAGAACATTTCAATCGAATTCTTCACGCCGTCGAGTTTCTGGGCAAAGCCTTGCGGAAGGGTTAACTCGAACGCTGCGCCGCTGGCGCGGGCATGGCCATTCGGGCCGGCAAGGGAGGTGCGCGGCATGCTGGTATTCTGGCGCGAACGGCTCGTTCTCTTCGCGGTCCCGAAAACGGGCACCACGGCGCTCGAGGGCGCGCTCGCACCGCGTGCGGCCCTTGTTCTGCGCGATCCTCCGGAGCTGAAGCACGCGCCGATGTACCGCTACCACCGCTTCGTCCGGCCCTTGCTCGAAGCCGCTGGAGGCGACGGCTTCGAGACCGTCGCCATTGTCCGCGAGCCGGTGGACTGGCTGCGCAGCTGGTATCGCTACAGGGCCCGGGCAGACCTTGCCGGGCATCCCAATTCGACACGCGGGGTCAGCTTCGACGAGTTCGTGCTGGGCTATCTCAAGGGCAAGCCACCCGCCTCGTCGAACGTCGGCTCCCAGGCGCGCTTCGTGGCGCCGCCTCCCGGCGCCGAGGGCATCACGCATCTCTTCCGCTACGAGGCGCAGGAGCGACTGCTGGCCTTCCTCGAAGGGCGGCTCGGCGAGCCGATCACGCTGCGGCGGCTCAACACCTCGCCCAAGGTGCCCACGCCGCTCGACCCCGGTGTCGAGGCCAGGTTGCGCCGGAAGCGGGCGGAGGAGTTCGCCGTCTGGAGCTCCGCGCAGGGCTGAGCGGGCCCCGGCCCGTCCCGCCGAAGCCCGCCGTGGCCGTGAGTGCGCATCCGGGTGCGTGCCCGCCACGCCGGCGGCCCGGCCCCCTCCCCGCTCCCCCGGCAGCAGCCCCACCGCCGCGGAGCCGCCCGCCTCTCCGCCCCCAGCGGAGGCGCAGAGCCGGGAGAGCTACGAGAGCTGAAGGTGCACCGTGGCCGTCAGATCCGAGAGCGAGAACGGTTTCGGCAGGAAGACCGAGTTCGGGATGTCGCGGCGCATCTGAGCGAAACTCTCCTCGGCGTATCCCGAAACGAAGATCACCTTGACATTCGGCCGGTCGCGCAGGGCCTCGCGCACCCAGGTCGGCCCGTCCATGCCGGGCATGATCACGTCGGTCACGAAGAGATCGACCGTCAGCTCGGGATCGCTCAGCGTCTCCAGCGCCGCCTCCGCCGTTTCCGCCTCGATCACGGTGTAGCCCCGCAGCCGCAGGGCCCGGCTCGCGAAGGCGCGCACCGGCCCCTCGTCCTCGACCAGCAGCACGACCCCCTCGCCCGGGGCCTCGGCCGCTGCGGGAGGGGCCTCGGGGGCGGGCCGGGGCGCGGGCCCGGGCTCGCGGGCGGGAAGGTAGAGCGTGAAGGTCGTCCCGTGGCCGGGCACGCTGTCGGCGAAGATGAATCCGCCCGACTGCTTGACGATGCCGTAGGCGGTGGAAAGCCCGAGCCCCGTGCCCTCGCCCGTGCGCTTGGTGGTGAAGAAGGGCTCGAATATCTTCGGCAGGTCGTCGGCGGCGATCCCGCATCCCTGATCGGTCACGCGGATCACGACGTATTCGCCCGCCGGGATCGTGGCGCGGTCGCGCCGGTGCGGCTCCGCGAGGCGGCGGTTCTCGGTGGCGATGTGCACCTCGCCGCCGTCGGGCATCGCGTCGCGCGCGTTCACGACGAGGTTCATGAGCACCTGCTCGAGCTGCCGCTTGTCGGCCCGAACATGGGCAAGCGCGGGATCGTGGGAGAGCGTCAGCTCGATCCGCTCGCCCACGAGGCGGTTGAGCAGGTGCCCCAGATCGGAGAGCGTCTCGCGGATGTCGAGGTGCTCCAGCTCCATCGTCTGCTTGCGGGAAAAGGCCAGCAGCTGCCCCACCAGGCTCGCCGCGCGGTTGGCGTTCTGGTGGATCTGGGTGAGATCGCCGTAGTCCTGGTCCCCCGGATCGTGGCGCAGCAGCAGCAGGTCGCAGTGCCCGGAGATGGCCGTCAGCAGGTTGTTGAAATCATGCGCGACGCCGCCTGCGAGCTGGCCGACGGCCTGCATCTTCTGGCTCTGCACGAACTGCGCCTCGAGCGTCTTCAGCTCGGTTGCATCGCTGAGCACGGCAAGCAGATCCGCCTCGCCGCCCGCCGCGGGCGAGGGCTCGCTGCGTTGCAGGGTGACCTGCACGAACACCTCCTGGTCGCGCCGCCGCGCGCGCAGCAGCTCGGGCTTGCCGAGGCCCCGGCCCAAGGAAGCATCCTCCAGCCACTGATCGATGGGGCGCCCGAGGCCCTGCAGCAGCTCCTCTATCCGCGCGCCCTCGGCCTGCCTGCCCAGAAGGTTGCGCGCCTGCCGGTTGGCCAGGCGCACCGCGCCATCAGGCGCAAGGCGCAGCAGCGGGACCGGCAGCGTATCGAAGAGCGTGCCGGCCTCGATCTCGTCGGCGGCGCCGATGCCGTCGGCCGGGGCGACCGCCGGCGCGGCCGGTTGGCCCGGCCCCCCGGCACCGTCGGCCGCGCGCAGGGTGAATCGCTCCGGGAATCGCTCGGCCGGCCGCACCGGGCGCACCGGCTGGAAACGGGGTGCGGAGGCTGCGGGCACATCGCGCTCCGGCCGCGGTTCGTCTTCGCTCTCGACCGGCAGAAGCTGCAGATCCTTCCGGCCGCCGGGACGTTCGCTCACGACGATCCGCATCTCCCGCGTGCCCGTAGGCGTGGTGAGGCGATGCACCTCGCCGGAGCGGAGCGGCAGATCCTCGACGAACCGATCGAGCGCCTTGACCCGCGTTCCGGCAAGCCTGCGTGCCGCCTCGTTCATGTAGAGCACGGTGCCGGTGGGCCCCGTCGTCATGAGCGCGGCCGCGCCGCGAGGCCCCGGGGCGGCGCCAAGCTCCTCGAGTTGCCAGTAGAAGCGGCCGCCGGGAAGCGCGTTGACCTCGAGCGCGAGATCGCCACGCGCCGTCGCCACCTCCTCGCGCGCGCGCCCGGCAAGCGCCGCACGGTCCAGCAAGCGGTAGACCAGCGGGCGCGGATCGGCGATCCGGCGCCCCAGAAGCCCGGTGCAGCTGAGCGTCGCGCCCGGCTCGCCGGCCCAGGCCCCGAGCGCGGCCTCCGCGGGCGCGTTGCGGTAGAGCACGTCGCCTTCGGCATCGCTCAGGAAGGCCGCCTGGTGCCCCGCCTCCGCATGGGCGATCACTTCGCGCACCACCGCCGCGCGGCGGCGCCGGGCAGCGGTCGCGAGCAGGGCGAGCACGACGGAAAGCAGCACGACCGCTCCGCCGAGAATGCCAAGGGCCCAGGCAAGCCCGGAAGCGGGCAGGAGGATCGCCGCGGCGAGGCATGCACCGCCGACGGCGAGAAGCCAGGGCGCCCTCTGCGCATGCTGGAGGGCCAGCGCCTGCAGCGCAGGCTCCGACGCCATGTCGGGCAGCGGCCCGGAGCCCGCAGCCTCGGAGCCCCGGCTCTCCGCCCCCCCTTCCGCCGAGGCGGGGGGCGGCGCCACCGCCGAGAGCAGCGGGCCCTCCGCTTCGGCTCGGCCCCGGTCTTCGGGATTGGCCGTCGCAAGCTCCGGCACCTGGTGTCCCCCGTTTTTGATTCGTTCGCCCCCAGTCACACCCCGTCACGGTTAATCGCTGCTTAAACACACCCGCCGGAAGCCACCTTCCGGCCGCGGGAAGCCTCCGATCAATTCAAGGTTGAGTCAAACCTGGTCGGGCACGCGCTCAAGAAGTGCGACAAATAGCCCGTCGCCGCCCTCCCCGGGCGAGAAGCGCCGCGCCGCCTTCTGCCGCCAGCCGGGATGACGGGCAAGGAACCCGGCGACCGCCCCCGCGTTCTCCCGATCCAGCACCGAGCAGGTCGCGTAGGCCAGCGTGCCGCCCCCGGCGACGAGCGGCGCAGCAGCGGCGAGGATCTCCTGTTGCAGCTCGCACAGCGCATCGAGACGTTCCGCCGTCAGGCGCCATTTGCCCTCGGGCGCGCGGCGCCAGGCGCCGCTGCCCGAACAGGGCACATCGCAGATCACGAGGCCGAAATCGCCCTCATCCTTGCGCCAGGGCCGCATCCGGGCGCCCGCGCGCTTCGCGCGTGGCCAGAGCGGCGCGAGGCGCCGGGGCGCGGCATCGTGCACCGCGAAATCCGCATCGAACCGGGCAGCGAGCGCCAGGCTCTTGCCCCCGCCCCCGGCACAGAAATCCAGCACCCTCCGCGCTTCGGGCAGCGCATCGGCAACGGCCTGGGAGGCGGCGTCCTGCAGCTCGGCTCGGCCCTCGGCGAAGGCCGCGGTGCCGGCAATCGCGCGGGGCGCCGTGAGCACCTCAAGCGCTGTCGGCGAGAGCGGATGGGGCCGCGTCTCGATGCCCTCGGCGGCAAGCTCCTCGGCCAGCACCTCGCGCGTGGTGCGGGCACGGTTGGCCCGGATGAACACCGGCGCTCGGTCCCTGAACAGCGCGGCGACCGCCTCGGCCTCCGCCCCGAGCGACACCTGCCAGGCCGGCCAGAGCCAGTCGGGCAGGTCGAGTCGCACAGGGGCGGGCAGGTCGCCGGTTTCCGGCACCGCGGCCTCTGCGGGCGTGAGCGGCGCGGGCGCATGGGCGGCGCCGGTGAAAAGCTCGGCCGGGTCCATATCCTGCTGGCGCAAGAGGCCCAGAAGCCGCGCCCGGCCGCTCTCGCCGCCGCCCTCGGCCGCGGTCGAGCGCCACCTGCGCAGCACCGAGAACACGAGATCGCGCACCGCGGCACGGTCCTTGGAGCCGGCGTAGCGGCTGCGGCGTGCCCAGCTGGTGAGCGTCTTCTCGGCGGGCGTTCCGGCGCGGATGGCGTCGATCGCCTCGATGGCCGCGGCGGCGCGGGCGGCCGGGGTCATCCCCGCGCTCCCGCGCCGCCGGTGCGCGCGCGCGGCGCGGCAGCCGGGCGCGCCCTCCCGCACGGGGGCGCGGGAGGTGAAACCGCCCCGCCCCCCGGCCCCTCGGCCCGGCCGAAGGCGCCCCGGTCAGCTGCTGTAGTTCGGGCTTTCGCGGGTGATC
>CAYXOX010000176.1:0-5555 GCA_964466745.1 uncultured Rhodobacterales bacterium | reverse complement strand
GAGACGGCCGCGATCCTGAACCAGGCAGATGACCGCGCGCTGGTGATCCTCGACGAGATCGGGCGCGGCACGGCCACCTACGACGGGCTGTCCATCGCCTGGGCGACGCTGGAACACCTGCACGGGGTCAACCGCTGCCGCGCGCTCTTCGCCACCCATTACCACGAGCTGACCGCGCTTGCCGGAAAGCTGCCCGGCGTCGAGAACGCCACCGTCGCCGTGCGGGAATGGGAGGGAGAGGTGATCTTCCTGCACGAGGTGCGGCGCGGGGCGGCAGACCGCTCCTACGGCGTGCAGGTCGCCCGGCTCGCCGGCCTACCCGATAGCGTGGTGGCAAGGGCCCGCGTGGTGCTGGACGCGCTGGAGAAGGGCGAACGCGAAGGCGGCGGCGCCCGGGCCGCGGTGATCGACGATCTGCCGCTCTTTTCCGCCGCGCTCCCGGCCGCTCCGGCGCGGCCCGCGCCGGGGCCGGACCCGGTTGCCGAGCGACTTGCCGAGGTGATCCCCGACGAGCTGACCCCGCGCGAGGCGCTGGCGCTGGTCTACGAGCTGAAGGCGATGGCCCGGGAGTGACCCCGCCCCGCCCCGGCCCCGAGCCGGGGCCTCGCGGCACCCTTCAACGGCAACGGCGAGGCCCCGGCTCGGGGCCGGGGCGGGTGCGCGGGTGTCAGGCCGGGGTGGAGCTCACGCCCACCTGCGCCGGGCGCAGCAAGCGGTCGTGCAGCATGAAGCCCTCGGTCATCACCTGGATGATGTCGCCGGCCTTGGTGCCCGGCACCGGCGCCTCGAACATCGCCTGGTGAAGCTGCGGGTCGAACCTTTCGCCCACCTGCGGCTCCACCCGCTCGATCCCGTGTTTCTTGAAGACGTTCAGAAGCTCGCGCATCGTAAGCTCCACGCCCTCGAGCACGGCGCCCATTGCGGCGCGCTGCTCGTCCGTGGCGGCTTCCAGCGCGCGCTTCATGTTGTCGTAAACGGGCAGCATGTCGCGCGCGAGCTTGGAGCCGCCGTAGTTCTCGGCTTCCTTCCGGTCGCGCTCGGAGCGCTTGCGGGAGTTCTCGGCATCCGCCAGCGCCCGCATGAACCGGTCGCGCAACTCGTCGCGCTCCGCCTTCAGCGCCTCGATCTGCGCGGCAAGCGCCTCGCCGCCCTCCGGCGCGCCGAACTCAACCTCGGGTTCGGCGAAGGCATCGGCTTCGGCATCTGGATCGTCGGGATCGGCCACGGCGGCCGCGATTTCGGCCAGGAGATCCTCGTCTTTCTTCGGTTTCGCCATGATTTCCTCTTAGCCGCGGTCGGCGATCAGCTTGCCGACGAGCTGCGCGGTGTAATCGACAATGGGCACGATGCGCCCGTAGTTCAGCCTCGTCGGCCCGATGACACCCACCGCCCCGACGATCTTGCGGTCCGCGTTCATATATGGAGAGACCACCAAAGAGGAACCCGTCAGCGAAAAAAGCTTGTTCTCGGATCCGATGAAGATCCGCACCCCCTCTCCGCCCTCGGCAAGCTCGAGAAATTCCGCGATGTCCCGCTTGCGTTCGAGATCGTCGAAGAGGTTGCGGATCCGGTCCAGGTCCTCTCCTTCGGCGTCCCCGGTCAGCAGGTTCGAGCGGCCGCGCACGATCAGCCGCTCGGCCCGTTCGCCCTCGTCCTGCCAGATGGCAAGACCCTGCTCCACGAGATCGCGGGCGAGGGTGTCGAGCTCCTGGCGCCGCTGGGAAATCTCCCGCTCGATCACCCCGCGCACCTCGCTCAGCGTGCGCCCCTCGATCGCCGCGTTCAGAAAGTTCGCCGCCTCCCTGAGCGAGGCGGGAGTCTGCCCCGAGGGCAGCGCGAAGACGCGGTTCTCGACGGTGCCGTCGGCGAACACGAGCACCACCAGCGCGCGGTCCGGGGCGAGGCCCACGAACTCGATGTGCCGGATCGGCGCCTCCTGCTTGGGCGCCAGCACGAGGCTCGCCCCCTGTGTCAGCCCCGAAAGCGCCGAGCCCACCTTGTCCAGCAGGGCCGGAACATCGGCGGCGTTCGAGCCCACCGTCGCATCGAGCGCCTCGCGATCGTCCCCCGAAAGATCGCCCACTTCGAGAAGCCCGTCCACGAACATCCGCAACCCGAGATGGGTGGGAATGCGGCCCGCGCTCACATGGGGGCTGTCGAGCAGGCCGAGATACTCCAGATCCTGCATGACATTGCGGATCGTGGCGGCCGAAACCCGCTCGCTCATGCTGCGCGTGAGCGTGCGCGAGCCCACCGGCTCGCCGCTGTCGAGATAGCCCTCCACCACCCGGCGGAACACTTCCCGCGATCGGGCGTTCATGGCTTCGAGGAGTTTCTGGCCGTCGGTCTGTTCGGTCATGCGCTTGCGATGCCCTGCGTTCGGCCGATCTGATCCACTCGGCGCGCCGGCGTCAATCGGGGTTGCACTGTCGCGCGGCCCGGGCATAGACGGTGGCGCGAACGAGGAGAGCACGATGCGACCATCAGGACGCCAGATAGACGAAATGCGCCCGATTTCAATCGAAACCGGGGTCATCCGCCATGCCGAGGGCTCCTGCATGATCCGATGCGGCGACACGCACGTGCTTTGCACCGCCAGCCTCGAGGAACGGGTGCCGCCCTTCCTGAAGGGCTCGGGGCTCGGCTGGGTCACCGCGGAATACGGAATGCTTCCACGCGCGACTCACAGCCGGATGCGCCGCGAGGCCAAGAACGGCCAGTCCGGGCGCACGCAGGAGATCCAGCGGCTGATCGGCCGGTCGCTGCGCGCGGGGATCGACAGGGTCGCCCTCGGCGAGCGCCAGATCACGGTGGACTGCGACGTGATCCAGGCCGACGGCGGCACCCGCTGCGCCGCGATCACCGGCGGCTGGGTGGCGCTGCGCCTGGCCATCGACCGGCTCATGAAGGCCGGGGACATCATCTCCGACCCGCTCGGCGAGCCGGTCGCCGCCGTGAGTTGCGGCATCTACGCGGGCCAGCTGGTGCTCGACCTCGACTACCTCGAGGACAGCGAGGCCGGAACCGACGGCAATTTCGTGATGACGGGCAACCGGCTCATCGAGGTGCAGATGTCGGCCGAGGGCGCCACCTTCACGCGCGAGCAGATGTCGGGGCTCCTCGATCTCGCCGGGGCCGGGGTGGCCGCGCTCGGCGCCGCGCAGAAGGCCGCCGTGGCGTGACACGCCGGCTGACCGAGCCGAGGCTCGTGCTGGCCTCCCACAACGCCGGCAAGCTGCGCGAGATCGCGGCGCTCCTGGCACCCTTCGGCAAGGAGGTGGTCCCGGCCGCCGGGCTCGGCCTCGCCGAACCCGAGGAAACCGAGACGACCTTCGCCGGAAACGCCCGGATCAAGGCCCATTTCGCGGCCCGCGCATCGGGACTGCCGGCGCTCTCGGACGACAGCGGCATCATGGTCGATGCGCTGGGCGGGGCGCCCGGGGTCCACACCGCCGACTGGGCGGAAACCGGCGCGGGCCGCGACTTCACGCTGGCCATGACCCGCCTCTGGCGGGAGCTCGAAGCCATCGGCGCGCCCGAACCCCGCAGCTGCGCCTTCACCTGCACGCTCTGCATCGCCTGGCCCGACGGGCACGACGAGATCTTCACCGGGAGCGTCGCGGGGCGTGTGGTCTGGCCCATGCGGGGGTCGCGCGGGTTCGGCTTCGACCCGGTGTTCCTCCCCGACGGCGAAACCGAGACGTTCGGCGAGATGGATCCGGACCGGAAGCACGCCATGAGCCACCGGGCGCGGGCCTTCGAGAAACTCGTGAGCGCCTGCCTTGGCTGACGGGCCGGCTGCCGCGGGGAACCGGACGGAACCGCCCCTCGCCCCGGCCGGGACCGGGACGGAAGCCGCGGCCGCGGCTGCGGCAGAGGACTGGAGGGCGGGCGGCTTCGGGCTCTACATCCACTGGCCCTTCTGCCAGGCCAAGTGCCCCTACTGCGATTTCAACTCCCACGTGGCCGCGACGATCGACGAGCCGCGCTGGGAGCGGGCGTTCCTCGCCGAGATCGACCGGTGCGCCGAGCTCACTGATGGCCGCGTGCTCGGCAGCGTTTTCTTCGGCGGCGGCACCCCTTCGCTCATGGCGCCCCGGACGGTGCATGCCATTCTCGAACGCGTGCGCCGGCGGTGGAGGGTGGCGAACGATCTCGAGGTCACCCTCGAGGCCAACCCGACCAGCGTGGAGGCCGGGCGCTTCGCGGGCTACGCCGACGCCGGGGTGAACCGCGTCAGCCTCGGGGTGCAGGCGCTCGACGACGGCGACCTGCGCCGCCTCGGCCGGCTCCACTCGGCGGCCGAGGCCCGCGCGGCCTTCGAGATCGCGCGCGCGCAGTTCGGCCGGGTGAGCTTCGATCTGATCTACGCCCGGCAGGACCAGGCGCCCGCCGCCTGGCGCACGGAACTGCGCGGCGCGCTCGCCATGGCGGTGGACCACCTCTCGCTCTACCAGCTCACGGTGGAGCCGGGCACGGCCTTCGGCGCGCGGCACGCCGCGGGCAAGCTGGCCGGCCTGCCCGACGAAGACCGCGCCGTCGCGCTCTGGGAGATCACCCAGGAGGCCTGCGCCGCCGCCGGGCTGCCCGGCTACGAGATCTCGAACCACGCCCGCGAGGGGGCGCAATCGCGCCACAACCTCGTCTACTGGCGCTACGGCGACTATGCCGGGATCGGCCCCGGCGCCCATGGCCGCCTGACGCTCGGCGGGCAGCGGCACGCCACCGAAACCCACCGGATGCCCGCCCGCTGGCTGGAGGCGGTGGAAACCGCGGGGCACGGCGAACTCGGCAGGGTGCCGATCGCCGCCCGCGATCAGGCGGAGGAATACGCGCTGCTGGCGATGCGCCTCACCGAGGGGCTGGACCGCGCCCGCCTCGAGGCGCTGCGGGGCGCGCCGATCCCCGAGGAGGGGCTCGACGCGCTCCGGCAGGACGGGCTCATCGGCCGCACGGGGCCGCGGATCGTCGCCACCGACCGGGGCCGGCTCCTGCTCGACCACCTCATCGCGCGGCTCGCCGCCTGACCCGGCGGCGCGGGGCGGGCGGGTGCGAGGGGCCAGCCCCTCGCGCTCCCCGAGGTATTTCGGGGCCAAAGTGAAAGCGGACAGCGCGAGCCGCGGCGGGCGGGGCGCTGGCCTCAGCTGCCGATGGTTTCGACCGTGAGGTTGCCGTTGGTGTAGACGCAGATGTCCGCCGCGATGGCCATGGCCCGGCGGGCGATGGCCTCGGCGCCCAGCTCGCCGTCCATCAGGGCGCGCGCCGCGGCGAGGGCGTAGTTGCCGCCCGAGCCGATTGCGGTGACATCGTGCTCGGGTTCGAGCACGTCGCCGGCGCCGGTGATCACGTAGAGCTCGCGGCCGTCGGTGACGATGAGCATCGCCTCCAGCTTCTGAAGGTACTTGTCGGTGCGCCAGTCCTTGGCGAGTTCGACGCAGGCGCGCTGCAACTGGCCCGGCGTGGCCTCCAGCTTCTTTTCCAGACGCTCCAGCAGGGTGAACGCGTCGGCGGTCGAGCCGGCGAAGCCCGCCACCACCTCGGCTCCGCCGGGCGCG
>CAYXOX010000175.1:0-5598 GCA_964466745.1 uncultured Rhodobacterales bacterium | reverse complement strand
CCCGACCATTTCAGCGACGAGGCGACCATGTCGTCGATCAGCCGGTGCTCGTAGGTGATCCCGGCCTCCTTGAACTTGCCCGCGAATTCCTCGTCGAACACCTTCTGGAACAGGATCATGAACTGCCCGTCGTACTGCTTGAGAATGGTGTTCTTGGTGGAAAGGTAGAGTGGCCAGCCCATGGAGAGGGCGTAGTTCATGGAGGCGCGTGCGAAATCCATGATCGACTGGTCGAGGTTGTACATCCCCATGTAGATGCCCGAAGACGGCGCCTTGAACACCTCGTGCTCGATCACCTCGCCGTCCTCGCCCACGTATTTCATCGAAAGCGTGCCCGGCCCCGGGAATTTCATGTCGGTCGCGCGGTACTGGTCGCCGTAGGCATGGCGCCCGATCACGATGGGCTGGGTCCAGCCGGGCACGAGGCGGGGCACGTTGCGGCAGATGATGGGCGCGCGGAACACCACGCCGCCGAGGATGTTGCGGATCGTGCCGTTGGGGCTGCGCCACATCTTCTTGAGCCCGAACTCCTCCACGCGGGCCTCGTCCGGCGTGATGGTGGCGCATTTGACGGCGACGCCCACTTCCCTGGTCTTCTCCGCGGCATCGATGGTGATCTGGTCGTCGGTGGCGTCCCGGCTCTCGATGCCGAGATCGTAGTAGAGCAGATCGACATCGAGATAGGGCAGGATCAGCTTCTTCTTGATGAAGTCCCAGATGATCCGGGTCATCTCGTCGCCGTCCATCTCGACGATGGGGTTGTCCACCTTGATCTTGGTCATGCGCTGCGCCTTCCTTGAAACGGGAATCGATGCGGCTGCCTTAGCGCATCGTCGTGCGGTATGCTATGGTATACGGTGCGGTTCATGGGCGCGGGCGCGTCCCGCGCGCGGCCGGTGCGCCCGGCACGCACGCTCCGCTCCGCACCGTGCCTCGCCACCCGCACCTCAAGGGAGCCCGTCAGCCTGCCTGCCGGGTCACGCGCCCACGACGATGAGCCCCACGGTATAGGCAACCGCCGCGCAAACGCCGCCCACCAGCAGCGTCTCGCCCACGGCCCGCCAGATCGGCTCGCCGGTGGAACGCCAGCGCAGCAGTCCGAGCAGCAGGAGGGCGCCCCCGGTCGCTGCGAGCGAAACGAGAAAGGTTCCGGGCACCGGCGGCAGGAGGAAATACGGCACGAGCGGCAACACGCCGAAGGCAAGAAACGAGGCGAAGGTGATTAGCCCGTTGACGGCCGGGTTCTGATCCTCCGGGTCGGCCATGCCGAACTCGTAGCGCATCATGAAATCGGCCATCAGCCTTGGGTGCTTTTCCAGTTCGGCGACGAAACGAACGGCATCCTCGCCCCGGATGTCGCGCGCCGCCAGAATGGCCATCACCTCGGCACGCTCGCCGGCCGGGTCCTCCTCGAGGCGCACCTCCTCCTCGGCCTTCGTGCCGAGATAGACCTGTTGTTGCGAGCGCGACGACAGGAATTCGCCGAGGCCCATGGAGGTGGCGTCGGCGAAGAGATTCGCGAGGCCGAAGAGGATCACGGCGAGCGTTCCGAGCTGGGCGGCGCCCTCGGCTCCGGCCCCGGCGAACCCCGCGACGACTGCGAAGGTCGTCACGATGCCGTCGCTGCCCCCGTAGACGATCTGCCGCAGGTTCTCGTTGAGCGGGGTCAGCCCGTGCTCCTGCCTTCGATGTGCCGGAAAATCCATCGGATCGGTCCTTGCTGGCTACCGCGGCTTCCGCCGGCCCGCCTTCCGTTAACGGCCCGGTCCGCCCGCGGCAACAGCTGCACGGGCGCGGCGGCACAGGGCTGCCGGCCGAACCCTCGCTCGCCCCGGCAAGCGCTGCAGTCTGCCCGGCCCCGGGCTCAACCGTGCGCCCGGCGGCACGGACCCGCCCTTCATCTTGGCAGGAATACTCCGGGGAGCGCGAGGGGCAGGGCCCCTCGCTTCGCCGCATCGCCCCGGGCGCGCCCGGGGCCCAGCTAGCGCGAGCTCTCCGTCAGCCGCCGCCGGACATAGGCCTTCACCGTGTCGATCATCTCGTCCATGTGCGGGTCCTCGAAGAAATGCCCGGCCCCCTCCACCTCGCGATGGGTGATGGTGATTCCCTTCTGCTCGTGCAGCTTGTTCACCAGCGACAGCGTGTCGGCGGGCGGCGCGACGCGGTCGGCCGTGCCATTTATCACCAGGCCCGAGGAGGGGCATGGGGCGAGGAACGAGAAGTCGTACATGTTCGCCGGCGGCGAGACCGAGATGAAGCCGGTGATTTCCGGTCGGCGCATGAGGAGCTGCATCCCGATCCACGCGCCGAAAGAGAACCCGGCAACCCAGCAGTGCTTGGAGTTCTGGTTCATCGACTGCAGGTAATCGAGCGCGGAGGCGGCATCGCTCAGCTCTCCGACGCCCTGGTCGTATTCGCCCTGGCTGCGGCCGACACCGCGGAAATTGAAGCGCAGCACCGTGAAGCCCATGCTGTGGAACGCATAGTGCAGGTTGTAGACGACACGGTTGTTCATCGTGCCGCCGAACTGCGGATGGGGATGCAGGACGATGGCGATCGGCGCATCCTTTTCCTTCTGCGGGTGGTAGCGGCCCTCGAGCCGGCCCTCTGGCCCGGGAAAGATCACTTCGGGCATCGGCAGTGTCCGTTCGTCGTTCGGCCCGCTGCCGGAAGCGCACCGAGGGTGGCCGCCGCGCGCGGGGATGGCGTTGACGCCGGCAAGGGGCGAGCTTAGAACAATTCTAAGCGTGTCGCCCGGACCGACGCCCCGCGCGGGGCGCGGCAGAAGGCCGCCGCCGGGGCGGGGGAGAGGTACGCTGTCCCGGCCCCATCGTCAACGTGCCGCACGTCGGAGTTGTGTGCAGCGGTGCCGGTCAGGAGATCCGGGCAGGAAATCGCGCGGGAGCCGGAAACGGCACGGGAGGGCAGAGATGAAGCTGAGCACCAAGGGGCGGTATGCGGTCGTCGCACTGGCCGACCTGGCCCTTCAGCCCGGCGAGGGTCTCGTCTCGCTGGCGGAGATCTCGCGGCGCCAGGACATCTCGCTGCCCTATCTCGAGCAGCTCTTCGTCAAGCTGCGCCGGGCTGGCCTCGTCGCCTCCGTGCGCGGGCCCGGCGGGGGATACCGGCTGGCGCGCCCGCCCGAGCAGATCCGAGTGGTGGATATTCTCGCCGCTGTGGATGAGACGGTGAACGCGATGCACACCGGGGTCGGCGCCACCGGCGGCGTGTCGGGCACCCGCGCGCAATCGCTCGCCAACCGGCTCTGGGAAGGGCTTTCTGCCCATGTCTACGTCTTTCTGCACCAGACGCGGCTGTCCGACGTGGTGGAGAACGATCTCGCGCCGTGCCCGGCCGTTCCCGCGCTGTTCGCGGTAGTCGACGAGCCGTGAGGGGCGCCCGTTCATCCGGCATTGCCGGCGGCGACCCGTTGATGTCCGGGGCGCCTTTGCCGTCTCCCGGTCCCGCGACGGAGTGCAGGCGCGCCCGGGTGCCCGCCTCCCGGGAGCCGCCGGCTGGCGGCCGCCAATCGGTTTGGCCCCCCGCTTCCGCCTCCGGCGGGAGTATTTGGGCCAAGATGAGGGGGCGCACGCCCGTGCGGAGGGGGGCATGAGCCGGGTCTACCTCGACTGGAACGCCTCGGCGCCGCTGCGTCCCGAGGCGCGCGCCGCGATGGTGGCTGCGCTCGACCTGTGCGGCAACCCGTCCTCTGTCCATGCCGAGGGGCGCGCCGCGCGGGCGGTGGTGGAGCGCGCCCGCGCCCAGATCGCGGCGGCGCTGGGTGCGGGCGAGGCTGACATCGTCTTCACCTCGGGCGCCACAGAGGCGGCGGCATTGGCCTGCGCCGGGCGGGGGCTCGTCACGGCCGCGGTGGAGCACGAGGCGATCGCCGCCTGGACCGAGCCGGGCCTCGCCGTTGACTCCGCCGGGCGGGTAGCGGTGCCCGACCCGGGGCGGGCAGCCGTGCAGCTGGCGAATTCGGAGACCGGGGTGATCCAGGATCTTCCGGCGGGGCTGGCGGTTTCGGACTTCACCCAGGCGTTCGGCAAGATCCCCCTGTCCTTCGCGTGGTCGGGCGTCGACGTGGCCATCGTTTCTGCCCACAAGATCGGGGGGCCGAAAGGGGTTGGCGCGCTGGTGATGCGGCGCGGGCTGGACCTCGATGCACGGATACGCGGCGGAGGGCAGGAAATGGGCCGGCGCTCGGGCACCGAGAACCTCGCGGGCATCGCCGGCTTCGGCGCGGCGGCCGAGGCGGCCGCGCGCGATCTGGCCGCCGGCGCCTGGGAGGAGGTTGCCGAATTTAGAAATATTCTAGAAAACGCCATTGCGGCCGGCGCGCCACAGACTATTTTTGTCGGGAAACAGGCTGCGCGGCTGCCGAACACGAGCTGTTTCGTGACGCCGGGCTGGAAGGGGGAAACGCAGGTCATGGCGATGGATCTTGCCGGCTTCGCGGTGTCCGCCGGCTCGGCGTGTTCCTCGGGCAAGACGCGGGGCAGCGCCGCGTTGCAGGCGATGGGCTTCGGGCCCGCCGAGGCGGCGAGCGCCCTCCGGGTCTCGCTGGGGCTCGGGACCGGCCGCGACGACGTGCTGGGCTTCGCGGAGGCGTGGCTGGCGCGGCATCGCAAGTGGCGCGCCCGCGCGGCGGCCTGAAGAACGGCGGGCAGGGGCCCGCGCGAGGGCCGCGGAACGCGCGGCCGGAACTGGCCGCTTGCCTGCGGCCGTCGGGCCGGGACGGGCCCGGAGAGATGGAACAAGATCGCGGAGGTGCCGTACCGGCTCTTCGCAGCAGCCGACGGGAGACGTCATGACCGCACTGGACAAGCTGGACGCAAAGGAAGGCGTCGATCGCGAAACGGTGGAGGCGGTTCAATCGCTTTCGGGCCGCTACAAGCACGGCTGGAACACCGATATCGAGATGGAGTATGCCCCCAAGGGGCTGACGCCGGAGATCGTGCGCCTCATCTCGCAGAAGAACGACGAGCCGCAGTGGATGACCGACTGGCGGCTGGAGGCCTACGCCCGCTGGCTTCAGAAGAAGGAGCCCGACTGGGCCATGGTCGACTACCCCGAGATCGACTTTCAGGACCAGTACTACTACGCACGCCCCAAGAGCATGACGGAGCGCCCCAAATCGCTCGACGATGTCGACCCGAAGCTGCTGGCGACCTATGAGAAGCTCGGCATCCCGCTGAAGGAGCAGATGATCCTTGCCGGCGTGGAGGGCGCCGAAGATGCCCCGGCCGAGGGGAGGAAGGTGGCCGTGGATGCCGTGTTCGACAGCGTCAGCGTCGGCACCACCTTCCAGGCCGAGCTCAGGAAGGCGGGCGTGATCTTCTGCTCGATCTCCGAGGCGATCCGGGAGCATCCGGAGCTCGTGAAGAAATACCTCGGCTCCGTCGTGCCCGTGAACGACAATTTCTACGCCACGCTCAACTCGGCGGTGTTCTCGGACGGCTCCTTCGTCTACGTGCCCCCCGGGGTGCGCTGCCCGATGGAGCTTTCCACCTACTTCCGCATCAACGCCGAGAACACCGGGCAGTTCGAGCGCACGCTCATCATCGCCGACAAGGGCTCCTACGTGAGCTACCTCGA
>CAYXOX010000174.1:0-5600 GCA_964466745.1 uncultured Rhodobacterales bacterium | reverse complement strand
GCTCACCCGCGCAGCCGACATCCTGCTGGCCGATCTCGACGCGCTCATGGCCGCACTGAAGGCCCGCGCCATGGAGCACAGGCTGACCCCCCGCATCGGCCGCAGCCACGGCATCCATGCCGAGCCCACCACCATGGGCCTGACCTTCGCACGCTTTTACGCCGAGATGGCTCGCAACCGCGCGCGCCTCGAGGCCGCCCGCGCCGAGATCGCCACCGGCGCGCTCTCGGGCGCGGTCGGCACCTTCGCCAACATCGATCCCCGCATCGAGGCCCATGTCTGCGCCAGGATGGGTCTCGTGCCGGAGCCGATCTCCACCCAGGTGATCCCGCGCGACCGGCACGCGATGTTTTTCGCCACGCTCGGCGTGATCGCCTCCTCGATCGAGAACGTCGCCATCGAGATCCGCCACATGCAGCGCACCGAGGTGCTCGAGGCCGAGGAGTATTTCTCGCCCGGGCAAAAGGGCTCGAGCGCCATGCCCCACAAGCGCAACCCCGTGCTCACCGAGAACCTCACCGGGCTCGCGCGGCTCGTGCGCATGGCCGTCGTCCCCGCGATGGAGAACGTGGCGCTCTGGCACGAGCGCGATATTTCCCACTCCTCCGTGGAGCGGATGATCGCGCCCGATGCCACGGTCACGCTCGATTTCGCGCTGCACAGGCTGACGGGCGTGATCGGGAAGCTGGTGGTCTACCCCGAGCGCATGGCCGCGAATCTGGATCGCCTCCGCGGGCTGGTCCATTCCCAGCGCGTGCTGCTGGCGCTGACGCAGAAGGGTGTGAGCCGGGAAGACGCCTACCGTCTGGTCCAGCGCAACGCCATGAAGGTGTGGGAAGAGGGCGCGGATTTCCGCAGCGAGCTGGAGGCGGACCAGGAGGTGACGGCCGTATTGCGCGCCGAGGAGATCGCCGAGATGTTCGATCTGGCCTATCACTTCAAGCAGGTGGACACGATCTTCGCCCGCGTTTTCGGCGCGTGAAGGCCCGGCCGAGTGCCCTGAAATGCGGCAGACGCGGCGCCGGCAGGCTGCGTCGCGCCGGGCACGCCGCCCCCGGCATTGACCGGTGGCCGCGTCGTGCTAGCCTTTCGATCGCCAACAAGGAGGACCGACGATGAAGATCAAAGTGCTTCTGGCCGCCCTGGCCCTCGCCGCCGCCCCCGGTCTCGCTTCGGCGATGTGCTCGTGGTCGGCCCACGGCACCGAACAGGCGATGACCTGCGCCGAGGGCACCGTCTGGGATGCCACCAGCCAGACCTGCGTGACCGCCGCCACCAGCTGATTGCTGCGTCACCGGCGCCTCGGCGCCGGAATGCGAACGTGCGGGGGCGGCCCTTTCGGCTGCCCCCGATCTTTGCAAAACGATCGCACGGGTTTGCAAACCCCTGCCGCCCCGGACGTCGCCCGCGATGGAATTGGCCATGCGCTTTCTCGCTCCCGTCCTCGGTCTCTGCATGGTCCCCGGCCTCGCTGCCGCGGTGGGCAGCCTCGACGATGCGCCGCCGCAACCCACCGCGACCACGACCGAGTGCACGGGCGGCCAGGTGTGGGACAGCGCCGCTGGTGGCTGCGTGTCGCCGCAGCAGAGCCGGCTGGACGACGACACGCTCTACCGCGCGGTTCGCGAATTCGCCTATGCGGGCGCCTATGGGCATGCCGGCGCGGCGCTCGCCGCTATGGCGGACCAGCAAGGCGACCGGGTGCTCACCTACCGGGGCTTCATCGCGCGGAAGACCGGCGCGGTGGACGAGGGCATCGCGCTCTACGAGGCGGCGCTCGGCGCCAACCCCGATAATCTGCTCGCGCGCTCCTATCTCGGGCAGGCGTTTGTGGAACTCGGCCAGACCGAGGCAGCGCGCGCGCAACTCGCCGAGATCCGGGCCCGCGGCGGACGGCAGACCTGGCCGGAGATCGCGCTTCGCAACGCGCTCCGCTCCGGCGTCGGCTACAGCTACTGATCTGCGCTGGCAGCGACGCGCTCTTCCGGGATACCGGCGGCCAGTCTGGCGCCTGCGACCGCCGCGCGCCCGCTCACGGTCATCCGCGCAGACCTCGCGGCGCGATGCGCGGCGGGCGCGAGCAGGGGCCTTGCGCGCGAAGCGACATGCGCCGCGCGGGACCCCATTCCGACATGCCGCCGCCCCTCGGCCCGATGCCCGGCCTCGGGCACGGCGTAAGGAGAACGTTCACCGCGACGGCCTAAGCCTGCACGCCGCAGGGAACGGCAGCAGGCAGGGTCGCGCGACATGGCGGAATTCTCCGAGGCGAGCGGGATGGCGGCGGAACGCGAGGTGGCCGCCGGCGGCATCCTGACCCACCGGCAGAAGGCGGCGATCATCGTGCAGCTTCTCGCCGCGGAGGGGATGCGGCTGCCGCTGGCCCGCCTGCCCGACCCGCTGCAGGAGGCCCTCACCTACGAGCTTGGCGCCCTCGGCATGGTGGACCAGGCGACGCTGCGCGCCGTCTCGGAGGAATTCGCCGCCGCGCTCGACAGCGTCGGCCTGCCCGCCTCCGGCGGGCTCGCCGCGGCCCTCGCACTCCTCGATGGCCAGATCAGCCCGGAGACGGCCGCACGCCTGCGCCGCGCGGCGGGCATGCGCCACCCGGCCGACCCCTGGAAGCGCATCGCCGACACCGAGGTGACCTCTCTTGCCGAGATCGTGGCGCGAGAAAGCGCGGAGGTCGGCGCGGTGATCGTCTCCAAGCTCGCGGTGCCGCGCGCGGCAGAGTTGCTCGGCCGTCTGCCAGGCCCCAAGGCGCGACGCATCACCTACGCGGTCTCCATGACGGCGGCGGTCACGCCCGAGGCGGTGGACAGGATCGGGCGCGCGATCTGCGCCGAGCTCGACCGCCGCGCCCCCCGCGCCTTCGAGGACGAGCCGGTGGAGCGCGTGGGCGCCATCCTCAACCAGGCCCGCGCCGCCACGCGCGACGAGGTGCTCGACGGCCTCGAACAGACCGACGCGGCCTTCGCGGAACGGGTGCGACGGGCCATCTTCACCTTCGCCAACATCCACAACCGTGTCGATCCGCGCGACGTGCCGCGGGTGGTGCGCGGGGTGGAGCCGCCGCGGCTGCTGCTCGCCCTCGCCGGCGCCCGCGCGGGCGACGAGGCCGAAACCGCGGAATTCATCCTCGGCAACATGTCCCAGCGCATGGCCACGCAGCTGCGCGAGGACATCGCGGCCGCCGGCACCCCCAAGCGCGCGGATGCCGAAGAGGCCATGGCGGAGATCGTGACCGCAATCCGCGGCCTCGAGGCGGCCGGGGAGATTCTGCTGCTCTCCGGCGAGGACTGAGAATCGGCCGCAAACGGTCGCCCCCGCGAGAGGACCGCAAAAAAGCCTCGAAGACGGCGGGGTGCGCGTGCCTTAACCCGCACCGCACCTCCGGGACCGGGCGCGAGGCCTGCGTGCAGATGGCCGCCGTGGATGGACAGGCCGGGCCCTGCCTCCTAGAAGTCGGTCGCCATGCCGCCTGCATCCCCTCTCCGCCTGCCGGCCCCCGGCACCGGCCCGGCCGCCACGCGGGGCCGCCGATGAGGGGCACGCCCGCCCAATGGGCGGTGGACCGGCTCCTGCGAGGCCTCCTCTGGCTCGTGCTGCGCCTTCCCTACCGGCGCCGCGTGGCGGCCATGGGCTGGCTGATGAGCCGCATCGTGGCCCCGCTGGCCGGCTGGCGGCGGCGCATCCGCGACAACCTCGCGATTGCCTGGCCCGACCTGCCCCCGGAGGACGTGGAGCGCCTGACCCGGCAGGTGCCCGATAACGCGGGCCGCACGCTGATCGAACTCTACTCGGGTGCCGAGTTCATCGCCCACGCCCGGCGCGCGCAAATCGAGGGCGAGGGGCTTGCCGCGCTCGAGGCCGCACGCGCGGAGGGCCGGCCCGTCATCCTCGTTACCGCGCATTTCGGCAACTACGACGCCGCCCGCGCCGCGCTGATCGCGCGTGGCCACCGCATGGGCGCGCTCTACCGCGCGATGAGCAATCCCTATTTCAACGCGCATTACGTGCGCACGATCTCGGCCATCGGCACACCGATGTTCGAGCAGGGCCGGCGCGGCATGGCCGAGATGGTGCGCCACCTGAAAGGCGGCGGCGTCCTCGGCATCCTGACCGATCTCGCGGCGCGGCGCGGCGAGCCCCTGCGCTTTTTCTCGGCGCCGGCGCTGACCTCGCTGGTGACCGCCGAACTGGCGTTGAAATACGATGCGCTGTTGATCCCGACCTTCTCGACCCGCATGCCGAACGGGTTCGACTTCACCGTCGAGCTGCAGGCGCCGGTGCCGCATGGCGATCCGGCCGCGATGACGCAGGAAGTCAACGACCGGCTGGAGGCCAAGGTGCGCGCGAACCCCGGACAATGGTTCTGGGTTCACCGGCGGTGGAAGCAGCGCCGCGGCACGCAGGCTCCGCCCGGCTGAGGCGGCGGGCGCCGCATGCGCCCCACGGGCCCCGCGCCCGCCGCACCGGCCGCGCGCTCACTCCAGCGCGATTGCAGCGCGCATCGGCCCCGGCCCGTCGTCGCCCACGATGTCCTGCACCAGCACGGCCACCGGCGCATCGCCGGCGATCTCCGCACGGATCGCAAGATCGGTCTCGCCGGACCACCGGGCGATTTCGTGAAACTCCGTCACGATATTGCTGTAGGAGAGGCGCCGTCCGGCATTCTCGCCGCGATCGATCTCCACCTCGGCACGGGGCATGTAGCGCACCAGGTGTATGGCCATGGGCCCGCGGACGCCCGGCGCCGCCCGCGCGGTCACCGTCAGGCTCGTGCCTTCGAGCTCCGCGTCCAGCTCCACGCCCGTCGTGCGCGCCGCGTGGGCCGCGATGAGATCGGCCACCTGCATCGGCTTCGAGCCGACGATGTGATCCATGCCGTCGATGACGATCTGGGGCGTGTAGACCATGCTCTTGCCCTTGGCGTACGCATAGGACTTCTGCCGCTCCGTATGCGCGGGGCGCGCGAAGATGTCTTTCCAGCCGATGTAATCCCAGTAGTCCACGTGCAGCGCCAGCGCCACGACGCCCGGCCGGTCGGCGAGCTCGGACAGCAGAACGTCGGCCGGCGGGCAGGACGAACAGCCCTGGGACGTGTAGAGTTCCACCACCACCACCCGCTCCTGGGCCGATCCGGGCAGGGCGGCCGAGGCCCAGAGCACAAGGCCGGCCAAAAGCCCGCGTCCCATCGTCCGGATCGGAAATGCCATCATCTCGCAGCGCCCTCCTTGAGCATCTCACCGCCTAACCCACGGGCCGGCGCAAGGCCAATCAAGGATGCGCGATAGAGTGTGTCGTTCGCCCTCGAATTTCTGTATGCTACGGTATACTATTTGCCGCACCCCCCTTGCCCAACGGGCGTTTCGGGGCCACAGACGGCGCAACCGTTCCAGCAATCCGCCAGACCCGGAGGCTCACCCATGCCCATCACAGTCGGACAGGACACCGCCAAGACCCGCAAGACCCTCACCGCCGGAGGATCGAGCGTTGCCTACTACTCCATCGCCGCGGCAGAGGCGGCCGGCCTCGGCGATTTTTCCCGCCTGCCGGCCAGCCTGAAGGTGGTGCTGGAGAACCTGCTGCGCTTCGAGGAC
>CAYXOX010000173.1:0-5607 GCA_964466745.1 uncultured Rhodobacterales bacterium | reverse complement strand
GGTCTCCACGGCTTGCGCGACGGCCTGCCCGAAGGCGGCGTCGTCGGTGATGAGGATCGACTGCGCGCTCTCGTCGTGCTCGGCCTGGCTGAGCAGGTCGAGGGCGATCCAGTCGGGGTCGTTCTGGGCATCGGCGATCACGAGGATCTCGGAGGGGCCCGCGATCATGTCTATGCCCACGCGCCCGAAGACGCGCCGCTTGGCTGCCGCGACAAATGCGTTGCCCGGGCCAGTGATCTTGTCCACGGGCGCGATCGTTTCGGTGCCGTAGGCCATCGCGGCGATGGCCTGTGCCCCTCCCACGCGGTAGATCGTGTCGACCCCGGCAAGCCGCGCGGCCAGCAGCACCAGCGGGTTCGTCTGCCCGCCGGGGCTCGGGGCGCAGACAACGAGGCGTTCCACTCCCGCCACCTGGGCGGGAATCGCGTTCATCAGCACCGAAGAAGGGTAGGACGCGCGCCCGCCCGGCACGTAGAGGCCCGCGGCGGAAACCGGCGTCCAGCGCCAGCCGAGCTGCGCGCCGGAGGCATCGGTCCAGCTTGCGTCGGCGGGCACCTGCCGAGCGTGGTAGGCGCGGATGCGCTCGGCCGCCAGTTCGAGCGCGGCGCGCTCCTCCTCGGGCACCTGCGCGCAGAGGGCCTCGATTTCGGCCGCGCCGTAGGCGAGCGTATCGGGCGTGAGTTCGAGCCTGTCGTACCGGGAGGTGAGTTCGATCACCGCCGCATCGCCGCGCGCCCGCACATCGGCGATGATCCCGGCTACGGCATCGTCGACGTCCTGCGCCTCCTCGCGCTTGGCCGAAAGCAGCGCGCGGAAGCCTGCTTCGAAATCGGCGTCGGCAGTATCCAGAAACCGTGGCATCGCGCCCTCCCTCAGAAGGCAGTGTCTAGCGCCCGAGCGACGGCGCCTCAAGAACGCGCGCCGCAACCGGTTGATCGCGTCGCACGGGGGAAGCGGGCCGAAACCGGCTCCCGCGCGGAGCCTGCCGCGGGCAAGGTCAGTCGGGGTGCTTGGGCACGCGCCGGGAGGGCGCGGTATAAGGCCGGGTGACGTCTCGCAGGGTCACGTCGATGGCCTCGACCTCGAGCGCGATGGCACCGTCGCCGGCGAGCACCAGCTCGAGCCGCCCGGCACCGTCTTCGCCGGGCTCGAAAGCGATGGAAAGGAGCGAAAGGACGAGGTCGCCGTCCTCCCGGTCGAAGCCCTGGCTCGAAACGCGCATCACGTCGGAGATCGCCAGCACCGACTGCACGCGCTCCGGGGGCCGCGTCTTGCGCACCGTTCCGGCCGCATCCTCCCAGCGGAACCTGTTGAGCAGAAGTGCGAAGCGCCGCTCTCGTGGGCGCCAAAGCACCTCTCGGGCGGGGAAGACCGCATCCTGCGACAGCGAGGAGATCACGGCCAGGTCCTCGGCATCCTGCGCCACGAGGCGCAGCGGCCGTTCGGCGGCGTCCTCGAAACGGGCATCGTCGGTCATGAGGCGCGCACCCGCTCGATTGAGGCCCCGCAGGCCGAGAGCTTCTCCTCGACTTTCTCGTAGCCGCGGTCGAGGTGATAGACGCGGCTCAGAACCGTTTCGCCTTCGGCCGCCAGCCCGGCGAGGATCAGCGAGACGCTTGCGCGCAGATCGGTGGCCATCACCGGCGCGCCACGCAGGCGTTCGACGCCCGTAACGGTGGCCGTGCCGCCGTGAACGCTGATCCGGGCTCCCATGCGCATCAGTTCCGGAGCGTGCATGAAGCGGTTCTCGAAGATCTTCTCTTCCAGCACGCTCACGCCCTCGGCCGTGGTCAGCAGCGCCATCATCTGGGCCTGCAGATCGGTGGGAAAGCCCGGGTAGGGCGCCGTCGTCACATCCACCGCCGCGATGCGCCCGTTCCTTCGCGCGACCTTGAGCCCGCGTTCGGTTTCCTCGATGGAGATGCCCGCTTCTTCAAGCTTGTCGCAGAAGGCGCCGAGAAGCGCGCGCCGTCCGCCAACCAGCTCCACCTCGCCGCCGGTGATCGCGGGGGCGAGCATGTAGGTGCCAAGCTCGATCCTGTCGCTGACCACCCTGTGGGTGGCCCCGCCCAGCCTCTCGACTCCCTCCACGGTTATACGCTCGGTGCCCTCGCCCTCGATCTGCGCGCCCATCGCGCGCAGGCAGTGGGCGAGATCGGCGATCTCGGGCTCGCGCGCGGCGTTCTGCAGCACCGTGGTGCCGCGCGCCAGCACGGCGGCCATCAACGCGTTCTCGGTGGCGCCGACGGAGACGAAGGGAAAATCGACCGTGCCGCCCCGAAGGCCGCCGGGCGCCTCGGCATGAACATAGCCGTCGCGCAGTTCAAGCCGTGCGCCCATCGCCTCGAGCGCGCGCAGGTGCAGATCCACCGGGCGGGCGCCGATGGCGCACCCGCCGGGCAGGGAGACGACGGCCTGCCCGGTGCGTGCCAGCAGCGGGCCGAGCACGAGGATCGAGGCACGCATCTTGCGCACGATCTCGTAGTCCGCCCGATGCCCGGTGAGCGCATGGGAGGACAGCGCCAGCACCTTGCCCTCCTGCAGCGAGGTCACCTCGCAGCCGAGCGACTGGAGAAGCTGGGTCATGGTGGCGATGTCCGACAGGCGCGGCGCGTTGGTGAGCGTCAGCGGCTCCTCGGTAAGCAGCGTCGCCGGCATGAGGGTCAGGCAGGCGTTCTTCGCACCTGCAATGGCGATTTCGCCGTTCAGCGCCCGCCCGCCGGTGACAACGATCGAATCCATTCCTGCCTGCCTTCTATCCGTCCTCGCGCGCGGCTTTCTCGGCGCGGGCGCGGGATTGCGCCTTGCGCCGCGCGAGGTTCTGTTTCAGCGCGGCCTTGAGCCGCGCGTCACGGCCGTTTCCCGGCTCGTCGGAGCGCGCCTTCCCCGGCGGCCGAAGCCGTTCGGTGCCGGAGCCTGCCTGCCGTTCGTCATCGGGATGCCGCGCCATGGCGGACGTGTACCCGAGGGGCCCCGTGGCGTCCAGATTGCGCTTGCGCCCATGGGGCGGAGCGTCTAATCCCCGGCGCCATAAACGGGCCGCAGTAGCTCAGTGGTAGAGCGCACCCTTGGTAAGGGTGAGGTCGGGAGTTCAATCCTCCCCTGCGGCACCATCCCAAGAGCCGGGCCGCCCGTGGTTGCGCAATCGGTGCGCGCACCTGGCCCATGACGTCGGCAAGTGATCCGGGCGCCTTCTGGGCCCGCGTCGGGGGCGCGATGCGAAACGGCGAACTCTGGGCGATCACCTCCCATTTCAACCCCGTGGGCTTTCGCAGGCCCCGGGAAAACTTCGAGCGCTTCCGCGATGCGCTCGGGGTGCCGCTGCTCGCGGCGGAGGTCTACGACAGCACCCCGTCGCTCGGGGCGGAGGATGCCGACATCGTGCTGAGCCTGCAGGGCGAGCCGGCGATCTGGCAAAAGGAGCGGCTGCTCAACCTCGCGCTCGAGGCGCTGCCGCCGGAGGCGCGCTACGTGGCCTGGCTCGATTGTGACATACTCTTCGTCAACGAAGACTGGGGGCGCGAGGCCGTGGCCCGGCTTGAAGCGGGGGCAGAGGCCGTGCACCCCTTCGAGTGCGCGATTTCGCTCGGGCCGGACGGCTCCGACGGTCCGCTGCTCGAGGACGTCATGCCCGGATTCGATGTCGGCCTCGTGGACGTTTCGCGCCGGATTTCGTTTGCGGCGCTGCACGCGCGGGATCCCGAGCAGGCGCTTTCGACGTTCATCGGCGAGCAGGCCGTTCTCGCCCAGGCGATCCGGTCGTACGGTGCGGGGCAGGCGTTGCCGGTGATCGGCTACGCATGGGTCGCAGAGCGGGCGCGCATAGCCCGTACCGGATTTTTCGATCGCAACATCGTGGGTGGCGGCGACAGTGTGATGCTAGCGGCCCTGTGCGGCAGGCGGATCGAGGCGGGACGCCGCCCGTTCAGCCCGGCGCACCTGGCCGAGATTCACAGCTATGGCGAGCGCTTCGGGCCACGGGGATGGTCCCTCGGGCATTGTGCAGGCGATATCAAGCACCTCTGGCATGGCGCCAAGCCAAGCCGGCAGTATTTCAGCCGCTACGCGATCCTCACAAAGCACCGCTACGATCCGGCGCGCGATCTCAGGCTCGCGCCCAACGGCACCTGGGCCTGGGCGGAGCCCGATGGCCCTCTGGCACGCGACGTGCGGCGATTCTTCGAACGCCGGCGGGAAGACGGCTGAAGCCCGGAGGTTCGGCGCCGCGCCACGCACCGGCGGGGTCGAGGAAGTGCCGGCTCAGTCGTCCCATTCCCATGGGATCGCGAACATGCCGAGGCAGCGCGCCGCCGCCTCGCGCGTTGTTTCGATATCCGCGCTCGGCGGCTCCAGCCTTGCCACAAGGCCGCGGCTTCGATCTTCCACCACGCGCCGCACCCGCACGTCCAGCCCCTCGGCCTCGAAGGTGGCATCGAAGACCCGCGCGATGGCGAGCTTGCGCAGCTCGAACTTCAACACCTTGCCGACGGCGGATTTCGGAAGCTGGTCGATCAGTTCGATGTGCTTGGGTATCGCGGCGCGCTGGGCGATGTGGCGCTGGGCGTAATCCATGAGGTCGGCAATATCCGGCCGCGCTCCCGCGATCGGCTCCACGTAGACGGCCGGCACCTCGCCCGCATAGGAATCGGGCTGGCCGATCGCCGCCACGAATGCGACCTCGGGGTGCCCCGAAAGGGCATCCTCGATCTCGGAGGGATCGATGTTGTGCCCGCCGCGAATGATCAGATCCTTCTTGCGGCCGGTGATGTAGAGGTAGCCGTCGCTGTCGAGCTTGCCGAGATCGCCGGTGCGCAGGAACACGCGGCGCGCGTAGAGGCCGGTGTTCCTGTCGTCCTGGGTGTAGGTCCGCTCCTCGTGCACGCCGGGGCTCGCCACGCAGATCTCGCCGATCTCTTCGGTGGCGCATTCGCGGAGAACCTCGCCGTTGTCGTCGCATTCGAAGATGCGCACCTCGGTATGCGGGAAGGGAATGCCGACCGACCCGACCTTCTTGATGCCGCTCGCCGGGTTGCAGGAGACAAGGCAGGTTGCCTCGGTGAGCCCGTATCCTTCCGAGATATCGATGCCCGTGGTCGTCCTGAAACGGTTGATCAGCTCGACGGGCAGCGGCGCGGAACCGGAGATCGCCACGCGCAGCGAGGATATGTCGGCATTCACGGGCCGCTGCATGAGCGCCGCAAGCGCTGTCGGCACGGTGATCAGGAAGGTCACCCGGTAGCGCTCGACCAGCTTCCAGAAGTTGTCGAACACGCCCTCGCCGCGATAGCCCGCCGGCGTCGGCAGCACGAGATGGGCTCCGCTCGCGAGGCACGACATCAGCACCGGGTAGGCGCCGAGCACGTGGAACATCGGCAGCGGGCAGATCACCACGTCGTCGGCGCCGATGAAATCCATCGTCGGGATCTTGCCGTTGTAGACGATGCCCGACTGGCGGTGCTGCGCGATCTTGGGCAGGCCGGTCGTGCCCCCCGTGTGGAACATGGCCGAGATCGGGTCCCCGGCGCGCTCGGCGAAGGTCAGCCGGTCCGCCTGGTAGGGCTGGATCGCCTCGGCGTTGATCCGCGTCAGCGTGGGAGCCATCGTGAA
>CAYXOX010000172.1:0-5645 GCA_964466745.1 uncultured Rhodobacterales bacterium | reverse complement strand
ATGTTCGGCCTGAAATACCACTCCCAGGCCAAGCAGAAGGCGCTGGAGGCGCGACTGCGAAAAGCCATCGAGGATGGCGTGGAGAGGGCGGCCTCTTGAAGCCCATCCGCCTTGCAGCGGGCATCTTCACCGTCGGCGCCTGGACGCTGCTCTCGCGGATCTTCGGCTTCGTGCGTGACATCCTCGTGGCCGCGACACTGGGCGCCGGGCCGGTGGCCGAGGCGTTCATGGTGGCCTTCGCACTGCCCAACATGTTCCGCCGCTTCTTTGCCGAGGGCGCGTTCAACACCGCCTTCGTGCCGATGTTCTCCAAGAAGCTCGAGGGCGGTGAAGATGCGGCAGGGTTCGCCCGGGATGCCTTCGGCGCGCTCTTCGCACTGGTGCTCGGGGTCACGCTCGTGGCGCTGGTGGCGATGCCATGGCTGGTGGTGGCGATGGCGAGCGGGTTTCTCGGCGACGAGCGCTTCGACATCGCCGTGCTCTACGGGCGGATCGCCTTTCCCTACATCGTTTTCGTATCGCTGGCCGCGCTCCTTTCGGGCGTGCTCAACGCCACCGGGCGGTTCCTGGCCGCCGCCGCGGCGCCGATCCTGCTGAACCTCACCTTCATCGCGGCCATCGCGCTGGCGGTGCGGGCTGGCTGGTCGGTGGGCGATGCGCTCGCCTGGGCGGTGCCGGTGGCCGGGGTGGCCCAGCTTGCGCTGGTGTGGGAGGCCGCGCGCCGGGCGGGGTTTCGCCTCGCGCTGCGTCGCCCGCGGCTCACCCCCGAGCTGCGGCGGCTCGCGATCATCGCCGCGCCCGCGGCGCTCGCGGGCGGGGTGGTGCAGGTCAACCTGCTCGTCGGCCGGCAGGTCGCCAGCTTCTTTGACGGCGCGATCGCCTGGCTGGGATATGCCGACAGGCTCTACCAGCTTCCGCTCGGCGTCGTGGGCATCGCCGTCGGCGTGGTGCTGCTGCCCGATCTTTCGCGGCGCCTGCGGGCCGGCGACGGCGCGGGCGGGCAGAACGCCTTCAACCGCGCCACCGAGATTTCGCTGGCGCTCACGCTACCCGCGGCCGTTGCCCTGATCGTGATCCCGGTGCCCGTGATCTCCGTTCTGTTCGAGCGCGGCGCCTTCGGCCGGGCGGACGTAACCGCCACGGCGCTCGCGCTGGCGATCTACGGCGCGGGGCTTCCGGCCTTCACGCTGCAGAAGGTGCTCCAGCCACTCTTCTTCGCCCGGGAGGACACGCGCCGGCCGTTCCGCTACGCCGTGGTCGCGATGGTCGTCAACGCCGTGCTCGCAGTGGGGCTGGCGCCGCTGATCGGTTTCCAGGCTGCGGCCTGGGGCACCACGCTGGCCGGCTGGGCGATGGTGTTCCTGCTCTGGCGCGGCAGCCGCGACATGGGCGCCGAGGCCCGGATGGACGCCCGCCTCGGGCGCCGCCTCGGACGGATCGCCGCCGCCTCGGCCATCATGGGCGCGGCGCTCCTCGCCCTCGCGCATGTCCTGGCGGAGCCGCTGGTGACCCCGACGCTGCGCTACGCGGCCCTCGGCGCGCTCGTTCTCGGCGGCATCGCCGTCTACGGCGTGGCCGGGCTGGTGCTGCGGGCCTTTCGTCTTTCGGATTTCCGCGGCGCCTTCTCCCGGCGCGGCTGACGGGCGCGCGCGCCGCGGGGCGCGGACGGCGCGCCGGCTACCCGCGCCGGATGCGGCGCAGGATCGCCCGGACCGCGCCCGGAGCGGCGAGGATCGAGAGCACGAAGCCGCTCAGGAAGCCGCCCAGATCGGCGACCCAGTCGGTCCGCGCGCCGAACAGCAGTCCGAACACGAGCTGCACAAGGAGCAGCAGGCCGATCAGCGTGAAGGCGCGGTACTGGTTTTGCCCGGCGCGCCCGAGCGAGACCCACAGGATCAGCGTGTACCCGCCGATCAGCCCGTAGACGGCGGGGAACCCGCCGATCACCGGAAACTCGGCACCCAGAACGAGCGCGTAGAAGAGTGCCCCCCCGATTGCCGAGCCGAAGAAGACCACGAGGAACGCGAGCGTCCCCATGACCTCGCCCACCAGCTTTCCGAGCGCCAGAAGGAAGACGCCGACGAAGAGCGCCTGCGTGAAACTGGCCTGGACGAAGGGGTAGGTGAAGAGGCGCATCGCCACGTCGACGCTCGGCAGGCCGAGCGCCAGATCGCGCGCCAGAAGCTGCGGGAAGAAGCTGAACCGCTCGATCGCCTCGATCCGCCAGCCGGCAGCGAAGGGGCCGCCGATGATCCCGCGCGCGCCGAGGCCGAGCACTGCCTCGACCCCCGCGATGATCAGGAACAGCGCGACCACGACCGGCGGAAGCGGATTGAGCGGGCCCGGCAGCGAGGGCTGCGGGCGTTCGGGGCCCGGCGACGGCGGCGGCGAACCGCGCCCGGGGGCCGTGTCTTTGGGCATCGGGGGCTTCCTTGACGGCCTGCGGGGGCATGGGTAAGCGATGCCGCAGCCGAATGCCAGCACCTCCGACGGAGCCCCCCGATGCCCGACACCGCCTTTTCCCCCCGGGTCTTTTCCGGGATCCAGCCGTCGGGGGGACTCACGCTCGGCAACTATCTCGGCGCGATGAAGCGTTTCGTGCAGATGCAGGACGCCGCCACGCACGAGTGCATCTTCTGCGTGGTCGATCTTCATGCCATCACCGTCTGGCAGGAGCCCGGGCGGCTGCGGCACAACACGCGCGAGCTTGCCGCCTGCTACCTCGCCGCAGGCATCGATCCGGCGCGCTCCATCCTCTTCAACCAGAGCCGGGTGCCCGAACAGGCCCAGCTGGCATGGATCTTCAACTGCGTCGCGCGGATGGGCTGGATGAAGCGCATGACCCAGTGGAAGGACAAGGCCGGCAAGAACGCCGAGAACGCTTCGCTCGGGCTCTTCGCCTACCCTGCGCTGATGGCCGCCGACATCCTCGCCTACCACGCCACCCATGTTCCGGTAGGGGAGGACCAGAAGCAGCACCTCGAGCTGACGCGCGACATCGCGGCGAAGTTCAACAACGATTTCGGCGTTGAGTTCTTCCCGCTCACCGAGCCGGTCATCGAGGGCGTGGCCACCCGGGTGATGAGCCTGCGCGACGGAACGAAGAAGATGTCGAAGTCCGATCCCTCCGACATGAGCCGGATCAACATGACCGACGACGCCGATACCATCGCCCAGAAAATCCGCAAGGCGCGTACCGATCCGGCCCCGGTGCCCGAAAGCGAGGCCGAGCTCGCCGACCGGCCGGAGGCCGCCAATCTCGTGCGCATCTACGCCGCGCTGGCCGAAGAGCCCGTGGCCGACGTGCTTGCCGAGGTGGGGGGCAGGCCGTTTGCCGAGTTCAAGCCGCTTCTCGCCGAACGTGCGGTGGAGCGGATCGCGCCGATCTCCGCCGAGATGACGCGGCTGATGCGCGAGCCCGCCGAGATCGACCGGACGCTCGCCGAGGGGGCCGAGCGCGCCCGTGCCATCGCCGCGCCGGTGCTGGCGCGCACCTACGAGATCGTCGGCCTGAGCGGCTGAGGCCGCGCCGTGCCGGCGCGGCGGCACAAGCGCCCGTCGCCGCGGGCGGAGCAGGATCATCCGGCGCGGGCCTCGTGGGCGCGCGCTCTTGCCAGACGGGGAACGCACATGGCTTTCGGTACGGACATTCGCACCTGGTTCGAGGGTCGCTGGCACGACGGGGACGCGCCCGTCATGCGCGCGGCCGACCACGGTGCCTGGCTGGGGAGCAACGTGTTCGACGGCGCCCGCGCCGTGGATGGCCTCGTGCCCGATCTGGAGGCGCACTGCGCGCGGGTGAACGCCTCGGCCCGGGCGCTGATGCTGGAGCCCACCCTGGAGGTGGACGAGATGGTGGCGCTCGTCCACGAAGGGCTCGCTGCCTACCCCCGCGAGACGGCGATCTACATCCGCCCCATGTACTGGGCCACGGGCGGCGACGAGACGGCGATCGTCCCGCGCTCCGAGGGCACCGCCACCGCGATCTGCCTCGAGGCCGCGCCGATGCCGCCCGCGGGCGCGAGCGCCACCGTCACCACCACGCGTTTCCGCAGGCCCACCCTCGATTGCGCCGTGGTCAACGCGAAGGCGGGGTGCCTTTACCCGAACAACGCGCGGATGCTGGCCGAGGCCCGCGCCAAGGGCTTTTCCAACGCGCTGGTCGCGGATGCCATGGGCAACCTTGCGGAAGCCGCCACCTCCAACGTCTTCATCGTGCGCGACGGCGAGGTCTTCACCCCGGTGCCGAACGGCACTTTCCTCGCGGGCATCACACGCGCCCGCCACATCGCCAATCTGCGGGCCGATGGCGTGACGGTCCACGAGACGGTGCTGAGTTTCGACGACGTGCGCACCGCCGACGAGGTCTTCCTCTCCGGCAACATGACGAAGGTGATGCCGGTGACGGGTTTCGACGACCGAGCCTACCAGATCGGCCCCGTCACCCGGCGGGTGCGCGAGCTCTACTGGGACTGGGCACTCTCGACCTCGTGAGGGGACGTGACTTGATCGCCGGCGGCGCTCGGGGCACGAGAACTCATGCGCGTGCTTCGTCGTCTTCCCTTCCGCGCCTTGCGCAACGTGTCGCCCTTCGCGGCCCTGCTGCTGATGGCGCTTCCCGCCGGCGCTGCCGGGCCGATCCGTTTCGACGACAGCTGGAACGAGCAGCGCTTCGCGCTGTTCTCCTCGAACGCCTACAGCTTCGAGGGCGAGAGGCTGGGCGTCGCTTCCGACGGCACGGTCTCGCTCGTGTGGCGCCCGGTGCCGGAAACGGCGTGGCAGGCGCGCGGCGCAAGCTGGCACTGGAGCGTGAGCCGCTCGGTGCCCCCGACCGATCTGCGGCGGAAGGGCGGGGACGATCGCAATCTCGCGCTCTACTTCGTGTTCCTGCCCGAGGCGGCGGCGCGCGAGGCGCGCGGCGCCAGCATCCGCCGCCTGCTCGATGCCGAGGAGGCGCGCGTGCTCGTCTACGTCTGGGGCGGCCCCGGGGGCCAGCCGCGCTTGCAGGACAGCCCCTATCTGGGCCCGCGCGGCAAGACGGTGGCGCTCCGCCCGGCGGGTGACGGCGGCGGGGCGGTTGCGGTGGACCTCGCGGCCGACCACGCCAGCGCCTTCGGCGCGCCGCCGGGGGCGCTCGTGGGCGTCGCGGTATCCGCCGACAGCGACGACACCGCCACCTCGATCCGCGCCGAGATCTCTCGGCTCACCCTGCGCTGACGCCGTCCAGCGCCAGCTTGCGCCGATGCGCGCCAGCAGCCATGATCCCTCCGGGGAGTGATAGGCCATGCGCAAGTTCCTGGTGATCCTGGATGACAGCCGAGAGTGCCTGAACGCGATGCGGTTCGCCGCGATGCGTGCCGCCCATACCGGTGGCGGCGTGGCGATCCTCTCGGTGATCCCGCCCGAGGAATTCAATCACTGGATCGGCGTCGGCGAGATCATGCGCGAAGAGTCGCGCGAGCGCATCCACGCGCATTTCGAGGTGTTCGCCAAGTGGATGCGCGACAAGCAGGGGGTCGACCCGGAACTCGTGGTTGACGAGATGGTGGATGCCGCGATAGAAGCCATTCGCAACGCTGCGCAGACGGGACGGATCGGCGACGGGAAAATCTTCGTCAGCAATGTCGAGGAGGTCATCCGCATCC
>CAYXOX010000171.1:0-5659 GCA_964466745.1 uncultured Rhodobacterales bacterium | reverse complement strand
GGCCCCGACGGCAAGAAGCTCTCGAAGCGCCACGGCGCGCTCGGGGTCAGCGAATACCGGGCGATGGGCTATCCGGCTGCGGGGATGCGCAATTACCTCGCCCGCCTCGGCTGGAGCCACGGCGATGACGAGTTCTTTACCGACGCGCAGGCGCGCGACTGGTTCGACATCACCGGCATCGGCAAGGCCCCCGCGCGGCTCGACTTCAAGAAGCTCGAGAATCTCTGCGGCCAGCATATCGCCGCAACCGACGATGCTGCACTGCTGCATGAATTGCAGGAGTTCCTCACCGTGACCGGTCATCCCCCCCTCTCAAACGACAAGGCGTCCCTGTTGAAACGGGGCATGTACTGCCTCAAGGACCGGGCCAAGACCTACCCAGAACTACTTGATAAGGCCTCATTTATCATGTCAGATCGCCCAATAGTTCCAGACGATAAGGCGGCAGAGCTCCTGGACGATGTATCCTGTGGTATACTGAGAGAATTGACGCCGCAGCTGCAAAATGCTACGTGGACACGCGAGAGTCTCGAGATGGTGGCGAACCGCACGGCCGAGGCTCGCGGGATGAAATTCGGCAAGCTGGCGGGACCGCTTTGGGCTGCGCTGGCCGGGCGCACGGCGACGCCGAGCGTGTTCGACATGATGCTGGTCCTCGGGCGGGAAGAAAGCCTCGCCCGGCTGGCCGACGCCGCTTGCGACGGGGGGTAGACCTCTGGCAAGGAGATGAATGGACCCAGTCCGGGACGCCGCCACGCGGGCCCGGGCTCTGAGAGGGAGGACCCCGGAATGTCTGACAAGCAAAGAACCGCAAAGCTCGATATCGACGGCAAGACCTACGATCTGCCGATCTTTTCGCCCACGGCGGGACCGGATGTGGTGGATATCCGCAAGCTCTATGGCACGGCGGGTGTGTTCACCTACGATCCGGGGTTCACCTCGACGGCAAGCTGCGACAGCACCATCACCTATATCGACGGCGACAAGGGCGAATTGCTGCACCGCGGCTACCCGATCGATCAACTGGCCGAGAAGTCGCATTTTCTCGAAGTCTGCTATCTGCTGCTTTATGGTGAACTCCCGTCGCCTGCCGAGTTGGAGGATTTCGAAAGCCGCGTGACCAATCACACCATGCTGCACGAGCAGATGGTGTATTTCTTCCGCGGCTTTCGCCGCGACGCGCACCCGATGGCGATCATGGTGGGCGTCGTGGGCGCGATGTCGGCCTTCTACCACGATTCGACCGACATCTCCGATCCGTGGCAGCGCGAGGTCGCCTCGATCCGGCTGATCGCCAAGATGCCGACGATCGCGGCATGGGCCTACAAGTATTCCGTGGGTCAGCCCTTCGTGTATCCGCGCAACGACTGCGACTACGCCACCAACTTCCTGCGGATGTGCTTCGCCGTACCCGCCGAGGATTACGTGGTGAACCCGATCCTCTCGCGGGCGATGGACCGGATCTTCACCCTTCACGCCGACCACGAGCAGAACGCCTCGACCTCGACGGTGCGGCTCGCCTCCTCCTCGGGAGCCAACCCGTTTGCCTGCATCGCCGCGGGGATCGCCTGCCTCTGGGGCCCCGCGCACGGCGGCGCCAACCAGGCGTGCCTGGAGATGCTCAAGGAGATCGGCACGCCCAACCGGATTCCCGAATACCTCGAACGTGCCAAGGACAAGGACGATCCCTTCCGCCTGATGGGCTTCGGGCATCGCGTCTACAAGAACTTCGATCCGCGCGCGCGGGTGATGAAGCAGTCCGCCGACGAGGTGCTCGACCTTCTGGGGATCGACAACAACCCGATCCTGCAGGTTGCCAAGGAGCTGGAGCGCGCCGCCCTCGACGATCCCTACTTCTCCGAGAAGAAGCTCTTTCCCAACGTGGATTTCTACTCGGGCATCATCCTCGAGGCGATGGGTTTCCCGACCTCGATGTTCACGCCGATCTTCGCCGTCAGCCGCACCGTGGGCTGGGTGTCGCAGTGGAAGGAGATGATCTCCGACCCGGCCATGCGGATCGGGCGCCCGCGGCAACTCTACATCGGCGAGGGTCTGAGGGACTACGTGGAAATCGAGAGCCGCGACGGTTGACGATCGCGACGATGCGGGCGGAGTGTTTCCCTGCCCGCAACAGTCCCGCCGCAATTGGCGCTCCCGATTGACTGGATGAAAATTAAGCGCGTACATCCCTAAAATTGGTGGGTTCTTGAAGGGCGGCACGCGATGAGCCTCTTGATCGGTAGCATATTGTTCTCGGTTTTCCTGGGCAGCCTCGTGTTCGACGCGCTCACCGATGACGATGACGACAACTCCGGCGGCGAACCCACTGCCTCCGGCGAACCGGGCGAGGGCGAAGGCGGCGCCGGCGGCGGAACGCCGCTGAACCCGGGAGGGGGAGAATCCCCCGTTCCTGCCGGGCCGACGACCGGCGCGTCCGGCGGATCCGGAACGCCGGGCCCCGACGTTTTCGAGGGCACCGATGCGCGCGACCAGTTTTTCGGCGCGGGCGGCGACGACGTGATCCGCGGCAACGCCAATTTCGACAATCTCGGCGGCGGCGGCGGCGAAGACCAGATTTCCGGCGGCCCAGGCAAGGACGTGCTCGACGGCGGCACCGGCGACGACAGCGTCTCCGGCGGCGAGTGGGACGATGCGCTTCTGGGAGGCCCCGGCAACGACCGGCTGGAGGGCGATTCCGGCGACGACGTGATGCTCGGCGAAGAAGGCAACGACACCATGTTCGGCGGCCCGGGTGAGGATGTGCTCATCGGCGGGCCCGGTATCGACGTGATGCGCGGCGGCGGCGGCGACGACGCGATCTTCGGGTTCGAGCTTTATTCGGCGGAACTCGAGCCGTCCGATTTCACCAAGATCCGCGACAGCGGCGAAATCCAGGACGTGTTCCAGAGCGCCAAGGTCACGGATTCGGCGGAGCTCTTCGACGACGGCAGCGCCGACGTGCTGGAGGGCAACGCCGGCGACGATCTGCTGGGCCTGGGCGACGGCGACATCGGCTTCGGCGGCGGTGGAAACGACATCTTCGGCGTCCTCATCGACAATCAGGACGGCGCGACCCCGGTGATCGCCGACTACAACGGCACGCAGGACGAGCTGGTGCTCTTCGTCGAGGACATCGAGTCTGCCGGAGAGGTCACCGTTACGGCGGATGGCGGCGACGCGATCATCAATCTCGATGGCCAGGTCGTGGCGCGGGTGTCCGGCGCGGCCGGCAGCATCGATGCGGGAGACGTCAGCCTCGTGGAGCTCACACCGGCCGCGGCAGCCTGACCGGGCACGGGGGCACGCGCCTCCTGCCCCGCACCCGCGCGGCGCGCATGGTCAGCGGCCCTCGAAACCCGCGTCCCGCTTGTCGAGGAACGCCACGACGCCTTCGCGGAAATCGCGGCTCTTGCCCAGGCTGCCCTGCTCGCGGGATTCGAGCGCGATCTGGGTTTCGAAATCGTTCTCAAGGCTCTGCCTGAGGCTCTCCTTGATGGCCCTGTAGGCGAGCGTGGGGCCGCTCGCGAGCCTGGCGGCAACGGAGGTCCAGCGGGCCTCGAACTCGGGCTCCGGCACGGCCTCCCAGATCATGCCCCACGCCGCCGCGTCGCGGGCGCTCACCGGTTCGGCCAGCAGCGCGGCGCCCATGGCGCGGGCAAGGCCCACATTGCGCGGCAGGGCCCAGGTGGCGCCGGCATCGGGCATCAGGCCGATCCGCGAGAACGCCTGCAGGAAGACCGCCTCCTCGGAGGCGATCACGATATCGGCCGCCAGTGCGAGGCTCGCCCCGGCACCGGCCGCCGCGCCGTTGACCGCCGCGACGGTGGGAACCGGGCTGGTCGCGACGGCGCGGATCATCGGCACGTATTCGTCGCGCAAGGTCCGCTCGAGATCCATCGCGTCGAGCTTCGCCCTGTCGCCCAGATCCTGCCCCGAGCAGAAGGACTTGCCCGCCCCGGTGAGGACGATGGCGCGCGCGGCCTCGCCCGCGGCCTTGACGGCATGGGTGATCTCGGCGCGCATCTGCGTGTTGAGCGCGTTGCGCACATCGGGCCGGTTGAGCGTGATACGCGCCACGTTCTCGACCAACTCGTAGGTCAGCGTCTGGTAGTCCACGGCGGTGTCCCTTGTTTGGGGCTGCACCCGCGGCCTTTCCGGGCCCGGGGAGGCCCGGCGCTAGTCGCGCATCAGTTCGGCGAGGCGCGCGCGCTCCTCTTCCGACAACGCCTCTCCGGATGCAACCTCGCTCCGGCTGCGCGCGCGGATGTAGCCCACCGCCACCCCGAGCGCCACGAGGGCCATGAGCGGCGCCGCGATCCACAGGATCAGGTTCGAGCCGGAAAGCGTGGGGCGCAGCAGAACGTACTCGCCGTAGCGGTCCACCACGAAGGCGACGACCTCCTCGTCGCTGTCCCCTGCGACAAGGCGTTCGCGCACCAGCAACCGCATGTCGCGGGCGAGATCCGCGTTGGATTCGTCGATGCTCTCGTTGCGGCACACGAGGCAGCGCAGGCCGCCCGAGATGTCCCGCGCGCGGTCCTCCAGCACGGGGTCGCCTAGCACCTCGTCGGGCTGCACCGCCAGCGCCGGCCCGAAGGAAAGCGCAAGCGCCAGGGCAAGCGCGGCGAGGCGCCTCATTCGGCAGGCACCGGCGCAGGGCCGGCGGGCTTGCCCTTGCGGGCGCCTGCGGCAACGCGGTAGCGGCGGTCGCTCAGGCTCAGGAATCCGCCCAGCGACATGATGATCGCGCCGGCCCAGATCCAGTTGGCCAGCGGCTTGATGAAGGTGCGCACGGCCCAGCCCCCGGCGTCCTGCGGATCGCCGATCACAACGTAGACATCGCGCAGAAAGCCGTTCTTGATCGCCGCCTCGGTGGTGGGCATCTGAGCCACGGGGTAGAAGCGCTTCTCGGGGTCGAGCACGTCGATCAGCCGGTCGCCCCGCCAGACCGCGATCTCGGCCATGGTCGAGAGGTAGTTCGGGCCCTGCACCTGCCGCACGTCGCGCAGCTCCACCTCGTAGCCGGAGCCCACCGAATAGCGATCGCCGATCTGGGCCACGCGGATATCCTCCGTCTGCCAGGCCATGAGGCCGGCGACGCCGATGAAGGTGATCCCGAGGCCCGTGTGCGCCACCGCCTTGCCCCAGTCGGCCCGGGGAAGCCCGGCGAGCCGGCGCAGGCGCGTGCCGCCCTTGCCCGAGCGCACCCAGAGCTCGCTGATGGCCCCGCCGACCATCCACGCCCCCAGCATGACGCCCACCGGGCCGAGGGCCGAGCGCCCCGTCTGCATCGCCCAGACAAGCGCCATGAGCGCCACCGAAAGCGCAAGCCACGGCCAGAGCGGCGCCATGGCCCGCGCGAGCCCCGCGCGCTTCCACGGCAGCACCGAGCCCAGCGGCAGGATCAGCCCCAGCACCACCATGAACGGCGTGAAGGCCATGTTGAAGAAGGGCGGCCCCACGGAGAGCTTGCGGTCGAAGAGCATCTCCGCGACGAGCGGCCAGATCGTGCCCACGAACACCACGAAGCAGGCGACTGCCAGCAGGATGTTGTTGAAGACGAGCGCGCTTTCGCGGCTGACGGTCGAGAACACGCCCTTGGCCTCCAGCGCGCCGGCGCGCGCGGCGTAGAGCGTGAGCGCGCCGCCCATGAAGACCC
>CAYXOX010000170.1:0-5775 GCA_964466745.1 uncultured Rhodobacterales bacterium | reverse complement strand
ACCACCGTCGCCTCGGCGCTCATCGGGCTCATGTTGCGCAGCTTCTTGAGCTCGGCCTCGGCCTTCTCGCGGGCCTCCTTGGAGAGCTTGGTTGCCGCGATGCGGGCCTCCAGCTCGGCGAGTTCGTTCTGGCCTTCCTCGCCATCGCCAAGCTCGCGCTGGATCGCCTTCATCTGCTCGTTGAGATAGTATTCCCGCTGGGTCCGCTCCATCTGGCTCTTGACCCGGGTCTTGATCTTCTTCTCCACCTGCAGGACGCTCATCTCGCCCTGCATCAGGCCATAGACCTTCTCCAGCCGCTCGCTCACGACGAGCGTCTCGAGCAGCTTCTGCTTCTCGTCCACGTCGATGCCCAGATGGCCGGCCACGAGATCGGCGAGCTTGGCCGGCTCGCGCGTTTCGGATATCGCGGCGAGCGCCTCGTCGGGGATGTTCTTCTTCACCTTGGCATAACGCTCGAATTCCTGCGCGACCGAGCGCAGCAGCGCCTCGACGGTGGCCGCATCGCCGGGCTCCTCGGAGAGCGCCTCGGCACGGGCCTCGAAGAAGGCGTCGTTCTCGACATAGGCCGTGATCTGCACGCGGCTCTGGCCCTCCACCAGCACCTTCACGGTGCCGTCGGGCAGCTTGAGCAGTTGCAGGACATTCGCCAGAACGCCGGCACGGTAGATCCCGTCGCGGTCCGGATCGTCCACCGCGGGGTCGATCTGGCTCGCCAGCAGGATCTGCTTGTCGTCGTTCATCACCTCCTCGAGCGCCCGGACCGATTTCTCGCGGCCCACGAAGAGCGGCACGATCATGTGCGGGAACACCACGATGTCGCGCAGCGGCAGCACCGGGTAGGAGAGAGCGGGAGTGGTCGTCATGCTCGATATGTCCTTTCCTGGCGGAAGGGCCCCGTCCCGCTTGGCGGCGACGCCCGGCCCTCCCCTGTCATGGAGGCGTTAGGTGGGGGGCGGCCGGCGGCAATTCAACCGAACGGCCCACGCAGCGGCAGCCGCCCATGCGCCGCGAGCCGCCGAAGCCTGCCCGTCTGAGGCATACTCTGGCGCTCCTCGGCGCCGGGTGCAAGCGCGGGCGGCGGGCCGGCCCCCTGGGCCGCCGCGACCCGGCGGCATGCCGCCGGCGCGCGACCGCCGCTGGCCCCCTTGCAGGAAAACCGCGTTCTCCGCCGGCCCGGGCCCTGCGCGGCGCGCGGTCCCTCTTCATCTGGGCCGAGATACTCCCGCCGGAGGCGTCCGCGGGCGCCGCCGGCGCACCGGCCCGGCGGCGGAGCGCCGCCCGAAGGGTTCAGACCGGCTCGAGGTCGCCCGCCGCGCGGGCCGCGTGGAAGCCGCGCTCCCACTGCGCGAAGCGGTCTTCCGCGATGGCCGCGCGCATGCCGGCCATGAGTTCCTGGTAGTAGTGGAGGTTGTGCCAGGTCAGCAGCATCCCGGAGATCATCTCGCCGGCCCGGAACACGTGGTGCAGGTAGGCGCGCGAGTAGCCGCGGCAGGCCGGGCAGGCGCAGGCCTCGTCGAGCGGGCGGGGATCGTCGCGGTGGCGCGCGTTCTTGAGGTTGACAACGCCGCGCCGGGTGAAGGCCTGCCCGGTGCGCCCCGAGCGCGAGGGCAGCACGCAGTCCATCATGTCGATGCCGCGGGCAACGGCGCCCACGATGTCGTCGGGCTTGCCGACGCCCATCAGGTACCGCGGCCGGTCGGCGGGCAGCATGCCCGGCGCGTGGTCGAGCACGGCGAACATCGCCTCCTGCCCCTCGCCCACCGCAAGGCCGCCCACCGCGTAGCCGTCGAAGCCGATCGCGCGCAGCGCCGCGGCGCTCTCCTCGCGCAGGTCGCGCTCCAGCCCGCCCTGCTGGATGCCGAAGAGCGCATGGCCCGGACGGTCGCCGAACGCCTCCCGCGAGCGCGCCGCCCAGCGCATGGACAGGCGCATGCTCTCCTCGATCGTCTCCCGCGCGGAGGGCAGCGCCGGGCACTCGTCGAAGGCCATCACGATATCGGAGCCGAGCAGGCGCTGGATGTCCATGGAACGCTCCGGCGTGAGCGTGTGGCGCGCACCGTCCACGTGGCTGCGGAAGGTCACCCCCTCCTCGGTGAGCTGGCGCAGATCGGCGAGGCTCATCACCTGGAAACCGCCGGAATCGGTGAGGATCGGGCGGGTCCAGTTCATGAAGCGGTGCAGGCCGCCCAGCCGGGCCACGCGCTCGGCGCCCGGCCGTAGCATCAGGTGGTAGGTGTTGCCGAGAAGCACGTCGGCCCCGGTTGCGGCCACGCTTTCGGGCAGCATCGCCTTCACCGTGCCGGCGGTGCCCACCGGCATGAAGGCCGGGGTGCGGATCTCGCCGCGCGGCGTCGAGATCGTGCCGGTGCGGGCCTTGCCTGAAGTGGCCCCGAGGGAAAAGGAAAAGCGCGCGCCCATTGCATCCGAATACTGCCCGCCGGCGGGATTGGCAAAGGCTGCCTGCGACCGGGGCTGCCCCGGCCGGCCTCGACCGGTCGGCCCTTCCGGTCGGCCCTCCGTGCCGGCCTCGGACCGCTGCCGACCCGGCGCGGATGCGGGCGCTTGCGCCGGCCGGGGCCTGTGCCCCTCCGCGGCGTTCAGCCGGCGGCCCTTCCCGGTGCCTCCGCGGTGATCACGTGAAGCTCCGCGGGCACCCGCAGCCCGCGCGGGCCCTCGAAGGGGCGCAGGCGCTCCACCAGCGCGGCCCGGACCGCGGCGCGCTCGGCATCGCCCGCGCCGATGGCGCGCAAGGCGGAGGGCGCCGAGCCCACCGTCATGAGAACCCGGGCCACCTCTTCCACGCTGCCGGCGGGGCTCAGCATCACGGAGCGGGTCTCGGCCTCCGCAGCCCAACCCGAGGATCGCAGCGAGCCGAGCGCGGCGGCCGGATCGGCGTAGCGGAACGGGCCGGGAGCCCTCGGATCGGGCGCCGGCTGCGCGCCGCAGACCGCCTCCACGGCCGCCTGTCCGACGCCGAACCACGGGTTGGCCGCGCGCGCGCCCCAGGCCAGGAGGCAGAAACGTCCGCCGGGCCGCATCGCGGCGCGGAGATTGGCGAAGGCGGCCGCCACATCGGCGAAGAACATCGTTCCGAAGAGCGAGACGGCGGCATCGAAGCGCGCCGCGCCGAGGGGATACCGTTCGGCATCGCCCTCCAGCACGCGGGCGTTGGCCGGGGCGCGCGCGCGGGCCCGCGCCACCATGGGCGGGGCGATGTCGATCGCGGTCACCTGCCCGTCCGGGCCCACCGCCCGGGCCGCGGCGAGCAGGCTCGCCCCCGTCCCGCAGCCGATGTCGAGCACCGACTGGCCGCGGCGGAGGGCCGCCGCGCCCATCAACAGCTCCAGTGCCGGCGCCATCGCGGCCTCGAGTTCCGCCTCCACCGACAGCCACGGGAGCGCCAGTTCCGACCAGTCCATTCACAGAGCCTCCCCGCCGCCGGCCCGCCCCGGCGTCATGCCGTAGGCCCGGACACCACCTGTTTGCAAGGCGCGAGATGCGGGTGCCCCCGGGAGAGTCCTCTTTCGCGCTCTGCGCCCCGCTTCGCCTCACGGGCGCCCCTGGCCAACCCTCGGCCCGCGCCCCCGGCGCATGGGTCGCGCCCCCTCGCCGCTCCTTGGGGTGGACCTCGGGCGCGGCATTCCTTATGTGTTCGGTCAGGCTTCCGCCCGGCTCGGGCAGGCCGTTCAGTTTCCAGCGCACGGGGGCTTCGATGTCTGCCCAGGACGCCAATACACTGCAGGGCACGCCGATGATCGCGCCATCGAACACGGAGCATCCGCTCTACGACAGCGTGGTCGAGGCGTGCCGCTCCGTCTACGACCCCGAGATCCCGGTGAACATCTTCGATCTCGGCCTCGTCTACACGATCGCCATCAACGACGAAAACGAGGTGGGCGTGACCATGACGCTCACCGCCCCGGGCTGCCCCGTGGCCGGCGAGATGCCCGGCTGGGTGGCGGATGCCATCGAGCCGCTGCCCGGCGTGAAGCAGGTGGACGTCGCCCTCACCTGGGATCCCCCCTGGGGGATGGACATGATGAGCGACGAGGCGAAGCTCGAACTCGGGTTCATGTAACCCCCCGTTCGGCCGATGACGCGGCGCCGAGGGCCGGGGTCAAGTTGCGCGGACCCGATACCCGCACGCCACAACACACCGCACGCCGCGGGTTCCCTGGAGAGGGCCGCACGGGCAGCAGCGGCACGCCGCTGCCGGCGCGGCGTGCGGCGAGCGGCGCGGGGCGCCCGCCCCGGCGGCCCGCCGGCGCGCTCCGTGACGCGCCGCCCTCTTCCCGCGCCCCGGCCTGCCCGCTCAAGTCCGCTCCTCCGGCCCCTCCGGCCCGCGGCGCGCTCGCGCTGCCCCGGCGCCGCGCCGCGGGCCGGCGCGCCCAGAGGGGCGCACGGGGCGCGCCGTCACGAAATCTTCACCGGGCTGTGAGCCGCCTGTCGCCCCGGCGGGGCATCGGTTTCACCACACGCATTCAGCCCGGAGATGCCCCGATGGCCCCCTTCCACCGCCTTTGCCTCACGACCGCGCTTGCCGGCCTCGCCGCGCCGGCGCTCGCCGAAACCACGCTTCAGGTCGACTACGGCCCGCGCCCGCTGTTCCTCGTCGAGGCCATGGACGACGGCCCGCTCAAGGAGCGCCTGCTCGCCTGCGAGGGGCAGACCCCCGCTGTCTCGAAATTCTCCATCGGCCACCGCGGCGCGCCGCTCTTCTTCCCCGAGCACACGGTCCAGTCCAACCGCGCCGCCGCCCGCCAGGGGGCCGGCATCCTCGAGTGCGACGTGACCTTCACCGAGGATCTCGAACTGGTCTGCCGCCACGCCCAGAACGACCTGCACACCACCACCGACATCCTGGTGTCCGATCTCGCCGACACCTGCGTGACGCCCTTCACCCCCGCCAGCGGCGAAACCCGTGCCACCGCCGAGTGCCGGACCTCGGAAATCTCGCTTGCCGAGTACCGCACGCTCACCCCGAAGATGGACGCCTTCGCCTCCACGGCCACCACGCCCGAGGCCTATCTCGGCGGCACCGCCGACTGGCGCACGGAATCCTTCACCGACGGCGCCGAGCTGATGACCCATGCCGAATCCATCGCGCTCTTCGATGCGCTCGGCGCGGATTTCACCCCGGAGCTGAAGACCCCCTCGGTCGAGATGCCGTTCAACGGTTTCTCGCAGCAGGACTACGCCCAGAAGCTGATCGACGAGTACAAGGCCGCCGGCATCGCGCCCTCGCGCGTCTGGCCCCAGTCGTTCAACCTCGAGGACGTGCTCTACTGGATCGAGAACGAGCCCGAGTTCGGCGCCCAGGCGGTGTACCTGATGGACGAGTACGATCTCGATGGCTACTCGCCGATGGACCCGGCGACCTGGCCGAACACCATGGCCGAACTCAAGGCCATGGGCGTGAACTACATCGCGCCCCCGACGTGGATGCTGGTGACGGTGGAGAACGGCGAGATCGTGCCCTCCGTGCTGGCCGAGGAAGCCGCCGCCGCCGGCCTCGAGATCATCACCTGGACGGTGGAGCGCTCCGGCCCGCTGGCCACGGGCGGCGGCTGGTACTACCAGTCCATCGCCGAGGTGACCGACAACGACGGCGTCATGTACGAGCTGATCGACGCGCTGGCCCAGGACGTGGGCGTTGTCGGCATCTTCTCCGACTGGCCCGCCACGGTGACCTACTACGCCAACTGCATGGGCCTCGAATAGGGCCGCCCGCGGCACTGCCGCCTCGCGCGGTGCCCATGCCCGACCACGGCG
>CAYXOX010000169.1:0-5809 GCA_964466745.1 uncultured Rhodobacterales bacterium | reverse complement strand
TCTCCTCCGCCCGCTGGGCGGCCGCGCCCCGCGGCATCACCGTTTCCTGGTCCCAACTCGTGCGGCCCGCCACGGCCTCGAGCGCCGCCGTTTCCCGGGCGTGGGACATGAGCTCATGAAAGGCGGTCATCTCAGCCCCTTACCGATTGGGCGCGCGGGTATTGCGCGAGGAAGCGGGCACGCAGGATGAGCACCCAGAGAAGAACGGCGCCAGCCTGGTGAAGGATCGCGAGATGCCAGGGCGCCGAGTAGATCACCGTCACGATCCCGAGCACGACCTGCAGCACGATCACCGCCATCACCGCGTTGAAGGCAGCCACCGTCGCGCGGTTGGGCGAGCGGCGCCCGCGCAGCCAGACCGCGATGCCGAAGGCGAAAAGAAGATACCCCGCGGTCCGGTGCATGAACTGCACGAGCCCGTCGTCCTCGAAGAAGTTCCGCCACAGCGGCTCCAGCGCGAAGATGTCGGGCGGCAGGATGCCCCCCGACATCAGCGGCCAGTCGGTGAAGTTGCGCCCGGCATCGATTCCCGCCACCAGCGCGCCGAGCAGGATCTGCAGGAAGGCGAAATGCATCAGCCCGGTGCTGACCGAGAACAGCCTCGGCTCGCGTGCGCGGCGGGCCTGCAGGAGCTCGGCCTCGCGTCGCCCGAGCAGGAACACGTACCAGGCGATGAGCCCGAGGATCACGAAGGCGAGCCCGAGGTGGATCGCGAGACGGTAGGAGGCGACATCGAGCATGCCCTCGCGCAGCCCCGAGGAGACCATCCACCAGCCGATCGCCCCCTGCAGCCCGCCGAACGCGCCGAGGCCGAGCAGCCGCGGCGTCCAGCCCCTGGGGATCGAGCGCGTGGCGAGAAGCGCCACGAACCCGACCGCCCAGACCAGCCCGATCACCCTCCCGAGCTGCCGGTGACCCCACTCCCACCAGTAGATCACCTTGAACTCTTCCAAACTCATGCCCCGGTTCTGGAGCTGGTATTCGGGTATTTCCTTGTACTTTTCGAACTCGGAGGCCCAATCCTCGGCGGAGAGCGGCGGCACGGCGCCCATCACCGGATTCCACTCGGTGATCGAGAGCCCGCTGTCGGTGAGCCGGGTGAGGCCGCCCACGGCGATCATGATCGCCACGAGGGCGAAGAGGGCGATCAGCCAGGCCCGCACGGCCCGTCGGGCTCCGCCGCGCTGGCCGTCGATCAGGCCGCCCGCCGGCGCTTCCGCGGGGGCGCGCGAGGGTGCCGCGACCTCCTCGAAGAGTTTGCGTTCCTTGGCCATCGAGCCTCCCTTTCTGGCGGGCAAACCTAGGCGCGGCGCGGGGCCGCGGCAAGCTCAGCCGCCCGTTCCGCGGCGCACCAACTGACGCAGGATACCGTGGAGCACCTGCACGTCGGCCCGGGTCAGCGGCATCCGGCTCCACAGGTTGCGCAGGTTGCGCTTCATGCCCTCGGCCTTCTCGGGCGGAAAGAAGAAGCCCGCCGCGCCGAGGCGCTCCTCGTAATGGGCGGCCAGCGCCTCCATCTCGGCGCCGGTGGCCCAGTCGGTGCGGGCCATCTCCATGGATTCGTGAACGACTTCCTCGCTCGCCCGCCGCCACTCATAGGCCACCAGCAGCACGCATTGCGCGAGGTTGAGGGAGGGAAACTCCGGGTTCACGGGTACGCTGACGATCGCGTTGGCGCGGGCGATATCGTCGTTCTCGAGGCCCGCGCGCTCCGGCCCGAAGAGCACGGCGACCCTCTGGCCCGCGGCGAGGCGTTCGGCGGCGTCCTGCATGGCCCGCTCCGGGGTCAGGACGGGTTTGGTCATCCCGCGCTGGCGTGCCGTGGTGGCGTAGACATAGGCGCAATCGGCCACCGCCTCGGCGGTCGTGGCGGTCAGCATGGCACCGTCGAGCAGCCGGCCGGCACCGCTCGCCATGGCGACGGCGCGCGGGTTGGGCCAGCCGTCCCGCGGGCCGGTGATGCGCATGGCGTCGAGCCCGAAATTCCACATCGCGCGCGCCGCGGCACCGATGTTCTCGCCCATCTGGGGGCGCACGAGGACGAAAGCAGGTTGCGGGCGGCGTGTCATCGGGGCGGGAATACGGCGCGGCGCCCGGCGAGGCAAGCGCGCGCAGCCTGGCCGCTCCGGCAGGGCCTTGCCGCAACCCTGCCGCTCGGCTACCACCGCGCACCGGAGAAAGGAGCCCGTCATGCCCGCCCCCGACGCGCCCGAACGGCCGCAGATCTACCTCGTCACGCCCCCCGAGGTTTCGCTTTCGCAGTTTCCGCCACTGTTGACGGCCTGCCTCGAAAGGGTGGACGTGGCCTGCATCCGCCTTGCGCTTTCCTCTGCCGACGAGGGGCAGATCGGCCGCACCGCCGATGCGCTGCGCGAGATCGCCCACGGCCGCGACGTGGCCATCGTGATCGAGCGGCACCTGGCACTGGTCGAGCGGCTGGGGCTCGACGGCGTCCATCTGCCCGACGGGGCGCGCTCGGTGCGCAAGGCGCGTGCCGCGCTGGGCCCCGATGCCATCGTCGGCGCCCATTGCGGCGCGTCGCGGCACGAGGGGATGACGGCGGGCGAAGCGGGCGCCGATTACGTCTCCTTCGGGCCCGTCGGCGAGACGCTTCTCGGTGACGGCACCCGCGCCGACCTGGCGCTCTTCGAATGGTGGTCGGAGATGATCGAACTGCCCGTGGTTGCCGAGGGCGGGCTCGATGCAGAGCTCGTGGCCCGCCTCGCCCCGGTGGCGGACTGGGTCGCCTTCGGTGCCGAGATCTGGAGCGCGAACGATCCCGCCGAAGCGCTGGCATCACTTGCGGCGATGCTTGAAGAGGGGCCCGTTCCGCAATCTTCCTGATGGTTTAAGCCAGAAAGTTTCGGATCAGGACGAACCTCATTGATCCGCCGGCGGCAGTCCGAGTTCCGCCGCCACGCCTGCGCGCACGATCGTTTCGAGCCGCGACGCGAGCGCCTTGCGATCCTCGCCCGGAACCGTCTCGACCGGGGGATGGAGCACCACGGTGGCCCGTCCGTGGCGCCGCCGCGCGAGCACGGCCAAGAGATGCGGCGCGAGTTCCGCATCGCCCCACCAGGCGTAGAAGCGCGGATCGGCCCCCTCGGGCCCATGCAGCACGACGCTCACCGGCTGCACGCGGAACGGCGTGTCGCCCGCCGCCGCGAGCAGCCCGCCAAAGAGCGGGGCGTGAAACCGCAAGACCCGACGGCCGTCCGTCGAGGTGCCCTCGGGGAAGAACAGCATCCTTCCCCCCGCGCGCAGCCTCTCGGCCAACCGTTCCGCCTGTTGCGGCGCCTGCCTCCGGTCGCGCGCGATGAACAGCGTGCCTGTCCACCGGGCCAGTGGGCCGATCACCGGCCAGTCGGCCACGGCATCCTTGGAAACAAATGTCACAGGCAGGGCGGCGGAGAGAAAGAGGATGTCGAGCCAGCCGGTATGGTTGGACACCACCGCCCCTGCCGCCCCGTCGGCCCGCCCCTTCACCGTCAGTGGCAGGCCGATGACCCGCAGGCTCGCCGCTCCGAAGGCCTGCACCACCCGCGGGGCGAGCAGGCGCCGGCCAGGGCGCACGGCGTCGACGCCCCGCGCCGCGAAGAGCGCCGGCAGGAGCAGCAGGGTCAGGAGCACCATTCCCAGCCCTCGCCGCGCCACCCGCAGCCATGCCACGCCCCGGGGCGCGGGCATATCGGGTTCCGGATCCGTCGAGTACCAGGTGATCTTCATGGGATGGCTCCGGCACCGCGCGGCAGGCCGCCGTCAGGGGAAGGTGGCATCGCCGGTATAGAGCCGACTCTGGCGCTCGTTGAGCTGGAGCGTGTCGAGCACGAGGCAGACATCGGTGGTGTTGAACGGACGGTCGACGAAGGCGCCCTCCCCGACGAAGCCGCCGAGCCGAAGGTAGGCCTTGATGAGCTGGGGCGTGCCGCGCATCGCGGCGACGCGGTCGAGCGCTTCGGCGGGCACGAGATCCATGCGCTGGAAATGAGCCTCAACGGCGCGCACCCGAAGCTCCGGCGGGGCGAGGTGGCGGTAGTGCAGGAAACTCAGCGGCTGGGCGAGCGCCGCCACGTCGGTGCCGTGGAAGCTCGCCACCCCGAAGAGCACCTCGATCCGGTGGCGGGAGACGTAGTCGGCCACGCCCTTCCAAAGCAGGCCGAGCGCCGCCCCCCCCCGGTAGTCGCGGTGCACACAGGAGCGGCCCAGCTCCAGCAGGCGCCGGCCCGAACGGCGCAGGACCGCAAGGTCGTACTCGTCTTCGGAGTAGAACTGCCCGGCGGCCTCGGCGGAACTCTCGCGCATCAGCCGGTAGACGCCGACAACGCGCTCGGGCCCGGACCGGCGCCTGTCGATGAGCAGGAGATGGTCGAAGTAGGGATCGAAGCGGTCGCGCTCCAGCCGTTCGGCATGGTCCACCATCTCGCCGTCACCGCCGAGTTCCGCCACGAAAACCTCGTAGCGCAGCCGCTGAGCGGCGCGGCGTTCCTCCTCGCTCTCGGCGCAGCGCACCTCGAAATGGGCGTCCTGCGGTATCCTGGCTCGCCGCTCTCCGGCCATTGCGCCCCCCCGGCGGTTACCGCGCCCGTCTCTAGGCGTCCGCCCGGCTCCATGCAAGCGCGCACTCCGGCCGGACGATTGACAGGCGGCAGCGCGTTGCTACCTTGGGTTGTATGTTCGCTTCTTCGCTCGGCGCGCGCCGCACCTCACTCGTACACGATCCGCAAGGCAACCCGGTTGCTGTCGATCACGACCTTGCCCTCCTCGGGAAAGGTCACGGTCAGCCGCGTGCCGATCTTGGACTGGACCTGCCCGCGCCCCCAGGCCGGCTGGCCGGGATGCTCCACAAGCATTCCCGGCTCGAGAAACGGGTTGAGATCGGGCGCCGCCGTCATCGGGCCCCTGCCCGCACCGGCCGCGGGGCGCAGCGGAGCCCGGCATGAGCGGAACCCCCACGGAGGAGACGCGGCACCGGGATCTCGCGGCGCTGGTGGCCGCGCGGATCTGCCACGATGTCGTCAGCCCGCTGGGCGCCATCGGCAACGGGCTGGAACTGCTGGCGCTGGCCGGCGCGGCGGACGGGCCCGAGCTTGCGCTGGTGCGCGAGAGCGCCGGCAACGCGATGGCCCGTATCCGGCTCTTCCGCCTCGCCTTCGGCGACGCCCGGCCGGGCCAGCGCGTGGCGGGCGGCGAGGTCGAGGCCACGCTGCGCGCTGCGCTGGAGCAGCCGCGGCGCAGCCTCCATGCCGAGATGCCCGCCGATCTCGTCCGCACGGAAGCCCGCATCGGCTGCCTCGCGGCGCTCTGCGCCGATGCGGCGCTGATCCAGGGCGGCGGCCTGCGGCTGGGGTTCGACGGTGCGGCATGGCGGCTCGAGGCGACGGCCCCGCGCCTGCGCCAGGGCCTTCCCTGGGGCGCGCTCACGGCACCAGCCGACGGCAGCGAGGCCGGACCCGATGCCGGCGCAGCCCCCCCCGAGGCCGAGGCGGAGCCGGCGACGGTGCAGTTCGCCCTTCTCGCCGGGTGCCTCGCCGCGGCCGGGCGCCGCGCCGAGATCAGCCTCTCGGACACCGCCCTCGCGGCCCGCCTCTGAAGCCGCTCGGCACGGGCCGGCCGGAGCGCGAGGAGGCCGTGTCAGGGCCGCACCGTTCCGTCGCCCTCGACGAGGTACTTGAAGCTCGTGAGCTGCTCGGCCCCCACCGGCCCGCGGGCGTGCAGCTTGCCGGTGGCAATGCCGATTTCCGCCCCCATGCCGAACTCGCCCCCATCGGCGAACTGGGTCGACGCGTTGCGCATGAGGATCGCGCTGTCG
>CAYXOX010000168.1:2103-5875 GCA_964466745.1 uncultured Rhodobacterales bacterium | reverse complement strand
TGGTTCGCTGCGCTCGGCCGCGCAGATGATTTCCTACGAGGTCTCGATCGGCCTCATCATCATCGGCGTGATCCTCTCCACCGGCTCGATGAACTTCTCGGCCATCGTCGGGGCGCAGGATACCGACTGGCACTTCTTCGGCTGGTACTGGCTGCCGCATCTGCCCATGGTGGTGCTCTTCTTCGTGTCGGCGCTGGCCGAGACGAACCGGCCGCCGTTCGACCTGCCCGAGGCGGAATCCGAGCTGGTGGCGGGCTACCAGGTGGAATATTCCTCCACGCCGTTCCTGCTGTTCATGGCCGGCGAGTACATCGCGATCTTCCTGATGTGCGCGCTGATGACGCTGCTGTTCTTCGGCGGCTGGCTTTCGCCCATCCCCGGCATCCCCGACGGCGCCGGCTGGATGGTCGGCAAGATGGCGGTGTTCTTCTTCCTCTTCGCGATGGTGAAGGCCATCGTCCCGCGCTACCGCTACGACCAGCTGATGCGGCTTGGCTGGAAGGTATTCCTGCCGATGTCGCTGGGCTGGGTGGTGCTGGTGGCATTCTTCGCCCAGTTCGATCTCTTCGGCGGGCTCTACGCGCGCTGGGACATGGTGGGGGGCTGAGCGCATGGCATCCGACCAACTGTCTTGCGAACGGCCAGCGAGGCGCTCTCTGCGACCGCCGCACAGGGCCGTTCGGGGCGTTGACCTCCGCGCAGCCCGGCCGCCGCTGGGCGGCCTCGCCGGCGAAGCCTCCGAACAGGAGGGCTTTGCCGAGAAAACCGGTGCCGCCCGCCGAAGCGCTCGCACGGCGAGCAGGGCGGACCGCGGCAACGCAGGGGCGTTGCCGAACGCAGCTTCCCGCAGGAGCATGACATGACCACGATGGACTGGACCCGTGCCCGGCGATACTTTCTGCTCGCCGACTTCCTGAAGGGCTTTGGCCTTGGCCTGCGCTACTTCTTCTCCCCCAAGGCGACGCTGAACTATCCGCACGAGAAAGGCCCGCTCAGCCCGCGTTTCCGGGGCGAGCACGCGCTGCGCCGCTACCCGAACGGCGAGGAACGCTGCATCGCGTGCAAGCTCTGCGAGGCGATCTGCCCGGCGCAGGCCATCACCATCGATGCCGAACCGCGCGACGACGGCTCGCGCCGCACCACCCGCTACGACATCGACATGACCAAGTGCATCTACTGCGGTTTCTGCCAGGAAGCCTGCCCGGTGGATGCCATCGTCGAGGGGCCCAATTTCGAGTTCGCCACCGAGACGCGCGAGGAACTCTACTACGACAAGCAGAAGCTCCTTGAGAACGGTGACCGCTGGGAGGCCGAGATCGCGCGCAACCTGCAACTGGACGCGCACTACCGATGAGCTCCGTCCGCCCTAACAGCCAGCGGAGCCCCCGGGCATGAGCCAGCCGCAGAACCCCTTCGATGCGATGATGGCCATGGGAGCGGAGTGGGCACGCGCCTTCAACCCCGCGCTGGAGACCTTTTCGCCCAAGGCGTTCGAGGCGCTCTGGCCCACGGTGCCGCGCGAGATGCTCGACGCCTTCATGGGCAAGACCTTCAACCCCGAGGGGCTCGACGCAAAGACCCGGCTGCTGCTCACCCTCGGAGGGCTCACCGTGGTGGGCGCCCAGGCAGAACCGCAGATCCGCCTTACCGTGCGCCACGCGCTCGAGGCGGGCGCCACGCGGCAGGAGGTGGCCGAAACCATCGCGCAGATGGGCACCTTCGCGGGCATTCCCGCCATGTCGAAAGCGATGGACCTCGCCCGCGAGGTCTTCGAGGCGGCATCCGAAGACGAGGAGACCAGGACATGACACCGGCCGCGATCGCCTTCTACGCCTTCGCGCTCGCGACCGTTGCGGGCGGGCTCTTCACCGTCATCTCGCGCAACCCGGTGCACTCGGTGCTGTGGCTGATCCTCGCGTTCCTGAGTTCCGCCGGGCTCTTCGTGCTGCTCGGGGCCGAGTTCGTGGCGATGCTTCTCGTGATCGTCTACGTCGGCGCCGTCGCGGTGCTGTTCCTCTTCGTGGTGATGATGCTCGATGTCGATTTCGCCGCGCTGAAGGCCGAGATGGCGCGGTACGTGCCTCTGGCGCTCCTGATCGGAATCGTGTTGCTGATGCAGCTCGCGCTCGCTTTCGGTGCCTGGGGGTTCTCGGAGGGGCACGAGGCGCGCGTCGCCGCGGCCACCCCGCCGGGGATGTCGAACACCGAGGCCCTCGGCCTGCTGATCTATGACGACTACATCTTCCTCTTCCAGGGAGCGGGGCTGATCCTGCTCGTGGCGATGATCGGGGCCATCGTGCTCACCCTGCGCCACCGCACCGACGTCAAGCGCCAGGACATTCTCGCCCAGATGTACCGCGATCCCGCCAAGGCGATGGAGCTGAAGGACGTGAAGCCGGGGCAGGGGCTGCGCTGATGGCGGCCGCGCCCTCCGTTCCCGCCGCGGCCCTTGTCGCCGCAACCGCCGCAGCCGCCGCGATGCCGGCGCTTGCCGCGCCCGAGAGCTGCACCGCCCGGGTGCACTGGAACGCGGTGGAGCACAGCGCGCGCGATCTCGGCCATGGCCGGGTGGCATGGGTGTGGAGCTGGTCGCTGGAGGGCGTGGCCGACGATCTGCACGTGGCCGACTGCGCCAGCGGCGAAGGGCTCGTGGCCCGCGCGCGTGCCCATGGCATGAGCGAGGACATCCCCTACGACCGCCGCGAGGATGCCGCGCGGGTGGTCGCGCGCGAGGCGGCCGCGGCGCCGGCCTTCTTCACCTTCCCACGCCTGGCGGCGGCCCTGGAGGCCGAGAGGGTTCCGAGCCGGCCCATCGTTCATGAGCGCGAGCCCTGCGCCTGCGCGCTGCACTACCCGGAGATGCGCGGCGCCCGGCTGCCCTGGGCGCCGCCCGACCCCGCGCTGCCGCCGCTCGCTCGCCGCGCGCCCGAAGCTACCGAAAGACACCGCCAATGATCGGACTCGAGCATTACCTCACCGTGGCCGCGACGCTCTTCGTGATCGGCATCTTCGGATTGTTCCTCAACCGCAAGAACGTGATCATCATCCTGATGTCGATCGAGCTGATGCTGCTCGCGGTCAACATCAACCTCGTGGCCTTCTCGCACTTCCTGGGCGATCTGGTGGGCCAGGTCTTCACGCTCTTCGTGCTCACGGTGGCCGCGGCCGAGGCCGCCATCGGGCTTGCGATCCTCGTGTGCTTCTTCCGCAACCGCGGCACGATCGCGGTGGAAGACGTCAACGTGATGAAAGGCTGAACCCATGGCGAGCGTCATTCTCTTCGCGCCGCTGGTCGGCGCTCTGATCGCGGGCTTCGGCTGGAAGCTGATCGGCGAACGGGCGGCCATGTGGGTGACCACCGGCCTTCTCATCCTCTGCGCGCTGCTGTCCTGGGTGGTGTTTCTCACCCTCGACGGCACGACCGAGCAGGTCACGATCCTGCGCTGGATCGAAAGCGGGAGCCTCAGCACCGACTGGGCGATCCGGCTCGACAGGCTAACCGCGATCATGCTGGTGGTGATCAACACCGTCTCGGCGCTCGTGCATCTCTACTCCGTCGGCTACATGGCCCACGACGAGAACTTCCGCGAGGGCGAGCACTACAAGGCGCGCTTCTTCGCCTATCTTTCGTTCTTCACCTTCGCGATGCTCATGCTGGTGACGGCCGACAACCTCGTGCAGCTCTTCTTCGGCTGGGAGGGCGTGGGCCTCGCCTCCTACCTGCTGATCAATTTCTACTTCCGCAAACCCTCGGCCAACGCGGCCGCGATGA
>CAYXOX010000168.1:0-2093 GCA_964466745.1 uncultured Rhodobacterales bacterium | reverse complement strand
ATCGTGAACCGGGTGGGCGACTTCGCCTTCCTGCTGGGCATCGCGACCATCTTCTTCCTCGTGGATTCGGTGCGCTTCGACGATATCTTCGCCGCCGCGCCGGCCCTCGCGGAAACCCGGGTCACGTTCCTCTGGGCGGAATGGAACGCGGCCAATCTCATCGCCTTCCTGCTCTTCGTGGGCGCGATGGGAAAATCGGCGCAGCTGTTCCTGCACACCTGGCTTCCCGACGCGATGGAGGGCCCCACGCCCGTGTCGGCGCTGATCCACGCGGCCACCATGGTGACGGCGGGAGTCTTCCTCGTGTGCCGCATGTCGCCGATCATGGAGTTCGCGCCCGAGGCCATGGCGATCGTCACCGCGGTGGGGGCGGCCACCGCCTTCTTCGCCGCCACCGTCGGGCTGGTGCAGACCGACATCAAGCGCGTGATCGCCTACTCCACCTGTTCGCAGCTTGGCTACATGTTCGTGGCCGCGGGCGTCGGCGTCTACTCGGTGGCGATGTTCCACCTCTTCACCCACGCCTTCTTCAAGGCGATGCTCTTTCTCGGAGCGGGCTCGGTGATCCACGCGATGCACCACGAGCAGGACATGATGAACTACGGCGGGCTTCGCAAGAAGATCCCCTACACCTTCTGGGCCATGATGATCGGCACGCTCGCGATCACCGGCGTGGGCATCCCCCTGACCGGCTGGATCGGCTTCGCCGGCTTCGCCTCGAAGGATGCGGTGATCGAAAGCGCATATGTCGGGGCCGAATACGCCTTCTGGCTGCTGGTGATCTCGGCGCTGTTCACGAGCTTCTACTCCTGGCGGCTGATGTTCCTGACCTTCTTCGGGCGCCCGCGCGGCAACAAGCACACCCACGAGCATGCCCATGAAAGCCCGAAGGTGATGCTGATCCCGCTCGGCGTGCTCGCCGTCGGGGCGGTCTTCGCGGGGGCTGTCTGGTACGGCAGCTTCTTCGGCAAGACGAACGAGGTCGTCAGGTTCTTCGGCGGCGAATACACCGCCCCCTCCGTAGAGCTTGCCGCCGCGGTGGCCGAGCGCAGCCCGAAGGCGTCCGAACTGCACTACGTGATGGAGAGCGCGCCGGGTGAGGCGGCGATCTACATCGCGCCGGAAAACACCGTGCTGCACGAGGCCCACTACGTGCCCGACTGGGTGAAGCTGGCGCCGTTCATCGCCATGCTCGCGGGCCTGCTCGTGGCCTTCCAGATGTACATCCGCCGCCCGGACTGGCCGCGCAAGCTCGCCGAGAACCAGCGCCCGCTCTACGAGTTCCTGCTCAACAAGTGGTATTTCGACGAGATCTACGACGCGATCTTCGTGCGGCCCGCCAAGGGGCTGGGCGGGCTTTTGTGGAAGCGCGGCGACGGCAGCATCATCGATGGCGGCATCAACGGGCTGGCCATGGGGATCATCCCGTTCTTCACCCGCCTCGCGGGGAGGGCGCAGTCGGGCTACGTGTTCCACTACGCCTTCGCCATGGTGCTGGGCATCGCGATCCTGATCACCTGGTTCACCCTCACCGGGGGGGGCGAATGATGGACAACCTGCTTTCCATCATCACCTTCCTGCCGCTCATCGGGGCGGCGATCATGGCACTGTTCCTGCGCGGGGAGGATGCCGCGGCGCAACTCAACGCCAAGCGCATCGCGCTCTATACCACGCTGGCCACCTTCGGTGTCTCGCTCTTCCTGCTCTTCGGCTTCGATCCGTCGAACACGGGCTTCCAGTTCGTGGAGGAGCGGCCCTGGCTGCTCGGGCTTCAGTACAAGGTCGGGGTCGACGGCATCTCGGTGCTCTTCGTGATGCTCACCACGGTGCTGATGCCCCTCGTCATCGCGGCCTGCTGGGACGTGACGCACCGGGTGAAGGAATACATGATCGCCTTCCTGGTGCTCGAGACGCTGATGATCGGCGTCTTCGTCGCGCTCGATCTGGTCCTGTTCTACCTCTTCTTCGAGGCCGGGCTGATCCCGATGTTTCTCATCATCGGGATATGGGGCGGCAAGGAGCGGATCTACGCGAGCTTCAAGTTCTTCCTCTACACCTTCCTCGGCTCGGTGCTGATGCTGGTGGCGATGGTG
>CAYXOX010000167.1:0-5966 GCA_964466745.1 uncultured Rhodobacterales bacterium | reverse complement strand
CGACGTGGGCGCGATCCTCGGCTGGGGCTTCGCGCCGTGGTCGGGCGGGCCGTTCGCCTGGATCGACCGCATGGGCCCGGACTGGGCCGTGGCGCGCGCCGAGGCGCTGACCATCGCGCAAGGCCCGCGGTTCGAGCCGCCGGCGCTGCTGCGCACGCTGGCGGTCGAGGGCGACGGCTTCTACGGCCGCTTCGGCGAGGGCACGTCCGCGACTGCCTGAGACGCGTGGCCGCGTCCACGTCGGATCGGCGTGCGAACTCCCAAAAGCGCGAGCTCCCTCGCCGGGACGGGTGGCGCCGGAACGGCGGCATCCCTGCCCCGCGCCGCGCCCGGAAGCCCGACGTGACGCCGCCGCGGGCGGAAACCCGGATCCGCAGGCGCAGGGCGCTCCGCGGCCCACCCCGCCCTGGGCGGGCAGCCGCATCGGCGGCCAGGCGCACGGATCCGGCCCCGGGCGACAATCCAGTTCCGTTCCGGCGGGTCCTGTGATCTAACCCGCCTTCGGACAACCCGGTGCAGGACGGCCGATCTCCGCCGGGGGCGTGCATCACAGCGCGGTGGAATGCGCGCCCGCGGGCGGAGCCGGAGAGGTGGTAGAAATGCCAGAGCGCACGGAATCGGAGAGCCGCAAGCTGCTCGGCCGTCTGCGCGCCGCCCTGGCCGAGGACGATACCGGCCAGGCCCGGCTCGACCGGATCACCCAGCTCATCGCTTCCTCGATGCATACGGAAGTCTGCTCGATCTACCTGTTCCGCGACCCCGAAACGCTGGAGCTGTGCGCCACCGAAGGGCTGAACCCGGGAGCCGTCCACAACACCCGGATGCGCCTCGGCGAGGGCCTCGTGGGCCGCGTGGCAAGGCGCGGGCGGGTCATCAACACCCCCGACGCGCCCAGCGCCAAGGGGTTTCGCTACATGCCCGAGACGGGCGAGGAGATCTATTCCAGCTTTCTCGGCGTTCCGATCCAGCGGCTGGGCCAGAGCCTTGGCGTGCTCGTGGTCCAATCGCGCGAGGCGCGCAGTTATTCCGACGACGAGATCTACGCGCTCGAAGTGGTCGCCATGGTCCTGGCGGAAATGGCCGAGCTGGGCGCCTTCCTCGGCGAGGGCGCCGCGCTTTCGGCCCGGCACAAGCAACCGGTGATGTTCCGCGGCACCGTCGGCCAGGAGGGCACCGCCGAGGGCCGCGTGTTCCTCCACGAACCGCGCGTGGTGGTGACCAATCCCTTCGCCGACGACCCCGATCGCGAGCTCAAGCGCCTGCGCGACGCCGTGGAAGAGCTGCGCATGAGCGTGGACGAGATGCTGAGCGCCACGCCCGGAGCCGTCGGCGAGCAGGCGGACGTGCTCGAGGCCTACCGCATGTTCGCCAACTCGCGCGGATGGATGCGGCGGATGGAGGAAGACATCGCACGCGGTCTTTCGGCTGAGGCTGCGGTCGAGAAGGAGCAATCCTCGGCGCGCGCGCGGATGGCCCAGGTCCCCGACACCTACCTGCGCGAGCGGCTGAACGACCTCGACGATCTTTCCAACCGGCTGCTGCGCCTGCTCACCGGCCAGGGCCGCGAGACGGGCGCGGAGATGCCCGAGAACCCGATTCTCGTCGCGCGCAACATCGGTCCGGGGGAGCTTCTGGAATACGGGCGCACCCTGAAGGGCATCGTGCTCGAAGACGGCTCGGTTGGCAGCCATGCGGCGATCGTGGCGCGTGCATGGGCGATCCCGCTCGTCATCCAGGCGGGCCCGGTGACGACGGAGGCGCTCAACGGTGATCTCGTGATGGTCGACGGCGACCAGGGCATCGTGCACCTGCGCCCCGACGATACCGTGGCCGCCTCCTTCCGGGACAAGATGGCGATGCAGGCCGAGGCGCAGGAACGGTATGCCTCGATCCGGGGCGAGCCCGCCCGCGCCCGCTGCGGAAACACGGTGGCGCTCTTGATGAACGCCGGTCTGATGGCCGACCTGCCCTCTCTGGAAAGCTCCGGAGCCGAGGGTGTGGGGCTCTTCCGCACCGAGCTGCAGTTTCTCATCCGCAACCAGATGCCGAAGCGGGCCGAGCTTTCCGCGCTCTACGCGCGCGTGCTGGATGCCGCGCAGGGCAAGCGGGTCGTGTTCCGCACGCTCGACATCGGCTCCGACAAGGTGCTGCCCTACATGGCACGGCAGGACGAGCCGAACCCCGCGCTGGGATGGCGGGCGATCCGCGTCGGGCTGGACCGTCCGGGCGTCCTGCGGATGCAGCTGCAGGCGCTCCTGCGCGCCGCCGACGGGCGCCCGCTGAGCGTGATGTTTCCCTTCATCGCGCAGTTCGACGAGTACCGGGCCGCACGGGCGGAGATGGACAAGGCGCTCGAGCGCGAACAGATCCTCGGCCATGCGCTGCCCTCGAAACTTCGCGTCGGCGCGATGCTCGAGACGCCCAGCCTCGGCTTCGCACCACGGAAGTTCTTCGAGGAGGTCGATTTCCTTTCCATCGGGGGCAACGATCTCAAGCAGTTCTTCTTCGCGGCGGACCGCGAGAACGAGCTGGTCCGCCGCCGTTACGACACGCTCAACGTGAGCTTCCTCAGCTTCATCGAGCAAATCGTCGGCAGATGCGAGGAAACCAGCACGCCGGTTTCCTTCTGCGGCGAGGATGCCGGCCGCCCGGTGGAGGCGGTCTGCCTCGCGGCGATGGGGCTTCGGGAGCTATCCATGCGACCGGCCTCCATCGGCCCCGTCAAGCACCTGCTGCGCCGGGTGGATCTCGAGGAGATCGGCACCGTCATCCGGGAGGCACGGGCCCGGGGCGAGCAATCCGTGCGGCCCTCGGTGATGGAAGCGCTGCGCCGCCTGCCGGCCTGAATCTCACACGGCACGCCGCGGCGCACGGGCCGCGCGGGCCGCCGCCATCGCGATGCGCAGACGTTCGGTCAGTTCGGTTTCGGAAACGGCACGCTCGCGTGCCAGCCGGCGGAGGCCGAAATGCACATGGGCGATCTCCTGGTAGTAGCTGGTGTAGGCATAGTTGATCGCCGCCCCGGCCGCGGCACCGAGCACCGGAACCATCTGCGCGGCAAGCTTCTGGCCCAGCACCGCAGCGAAGCGGGGCGCCACACGGGCGATGAGGCCATGAAGCGTGGCGCCCGTCAGCGTCACCCGAGCGGCCAGGAAACCCGTCTCCGCGCCGTCGTCTTCCGCGAGCGGGCCTGCGGCGGCGAACACGCGCACGCAATCGGCTTGCACCGCCTCGTCGCCCGGATCGAACCCGTGCTCGGCCGCGACGCCCTGGATGACGCGCATCAGCACCGTCGTTGTCACCGGCAGCTCGGCCAGCGCGGTGGGCAGGCCCCCGGCCCCGCCCGCGGCCCCCATCGCCGCGGTCAGCACCCGGTTGAGCCAGGGCGCCTGGTCGGCCACCACACCGCGGCTTTCGGCGGCAAGCCGGGCCGAGCGGGCCAGCGCCGCGGAGGTGGCGCTCTCGAGCTGCCCCTTGGCGCTGTCGGGCAGGCGCTCGAGCAGGTTCTCGGCCTGCCCGCCCACGAGGTTCAGGATCTGCATGCCCACGCCGTTGGCCCGACCGTAGCGGCGGGCGAGCAGCGCGATCTCCTCGTCGATCGACGATGCCAGTGCGACGGGAACGGTCATGGGCGGGTCTCTCCTCGGGGCATCGCACATGTCGGCACGGAAAGGCTCGATTTCAAACCCCGTCGCTTTTTCCGCCGGCCGCTGCGGCATCGATGCCGCCGTCGGCGCGGGTGACGGGGCCGGTAACGCCGTCCCAGGCGCCGGGAACGAGGGCGATGCCGAGCACCCGCTCGGGGTTCGTGGGCGGGGGCATCTCCACCTGCGGCAACCGGGCGAAGCCGAACCGGCCGTAGTAGGGCGCATCGCCCACCAGCAGCACGCGCGACCATCCGCCGGCGCGTGCGGCGCCCAGCCCCTCGCGCATCAGCAGGCCTCCGAGCCCCTCGCCCTGCCGCGTGGGGTGCACCGCGATGGGGCCGAGGAGCAGCGCCTCCTTGCCGTCCACGCGCACCGGCCAGAACCGCAGCGCCCCGGCGAGGATGCCGTCGCGGTCGCGTGCGACCCGCCCCAGATCGGCGAGCGGCGCGGTCCCGTCGCGCAGGCGATAGGAGGAAAGCGCCTCGCGACCCGGTGCGAAGCACAGATCGAAAAGCGCCTCGACCTCCCACCAGTCGTCGCGTGTCTCCGGCAGAAGAGTGAAGCTTGGGGCAGACACGGGCGCGCTCGCATTTCCGGGTGGTGCGCGCCGTAGCACGGCGCTACCCCGTCGGCAAACGCCCTGCCGAAGGATCAGACCCGATGTTCTACCGCCCAGAGGACGGCCACGGCCTGCCGCACAACCCGTTCAACGCCATCGTCGCGCCACGCCCCATCGGGTGGATCTCGACCCGCGGCACCGACGGGCGCGAGAACCTCGCCCCGTACTCGTTCTTCAACGCGGTTGCCTACGTTCCTCCAATGGTGATGTTCGCCTCCACCTCGGCCAAACCCGACCGCGACGGCACGAAAGACAGCATGGCCAACCTCCGGGAAACGGGGGTGTTCTGCGTCAACGTCGTTGCCGAGGCGCTCATGGACGCGATGAACCGGACCTCCGGTCCGTGGCCCAGGGAAACCGACGAGTTCGCCGACGCGGGGCTCGCACGGTTGCCCTGCGAACGCATCGCCTGCTCGCGGGTGGAAATGGCGCCGGCAAGCCTCGAATGCGAGGTCGTGCAGATCGTGGAGCTGCCCGGCGCGGCCAACCTCGTGGCGTTCGGCCAGGTCGTGGGCGTGCACATTCGCGACGAGTACCTCACCGATGGCTTCTTCGATCTGCGCAAGGTGCGGCCCCTCTCCCGCCTCGGCTACCGCGACTACGCCGTCGTGGAAAAGCCGTTCCCGCTCGCGCGCCCCGGCGACTAGGCCCCGGGCGCGCTTCCGGCCCGCACGCACGGCCGGCAATGACCCAGCGGCGAAAGCAGCGCCCGGCTGCGCCGCGGCGGCTTGCCCTTGGCGCTGCGTCGCCTAGGCTGCCTCGGGAAGGCGGCAGGCGGAGACGGCCCTGATGAACATGCATCTCGGAGTGATCGGCGGATCGGGGCTCTACGCCATCGACGGCCTCGAGGACGCGCGCTGGCACACTGTCGAGTCCCCCTGGGGCGCCCCTTCGGACCAGATCTTCACGGGCCAGCTCGGCGGCATGTCCATCTCCTTCCTGCCGCGCCACGGCCGGGGGCACCGCCACGCCCCCTCCTCGGTGCCCTACCGCGCGAACATCGACGCGCTCAAGCGTATCGGCGTGACCGACGTGATCTCGGTATCCGCCTGCGGCTCGTTCCGCGAAGAACTCGCCCCGGGACACTTCGTGATCGTGGACCAGTTCATCGACAGGACGTTCGCCCGCGAGAAGAGCTTCTTCGGCGAGGGCTGCGTGGCGCATGTGAGCCTCGCGCACCCGGTCTGCGGCCGTCTCGGGGCGGCCTGCGCGAGTGCGGCCCGCGCGGCGGGGGCCACCGTGCACGAAGGGGGCACCTACCTGGCGATGGAGGGCCCGCAGTTTTCCTCGCTGGCCGAATCGCGGCTCTACCGCGAGGTGTGGGGCTGCGACGTGATCGGCATGACGAACATGCCCGAGGCCAAGCTCGCCCGCGAGGCGGAGCTCTGCTACGCCTCCGTTGCCATGATCACGGACTACGACAGCTGGCACCCCGATCACGGCGAGGTGGACATCGCGGACATCATCGCGACCCTCTCGGCGAACGCGGCGCGGGCGCGCGAGATGATCTCCGGCCTGCCGGCGTTGCTCGGCCGCTCCCGCACCGATTGCGGCGAAGGCTGCGACCGCGCGCTCGATCACGCAATCCTGACGGCACCTGAGGCGCGCGACCCACGGCTTCTGGCGCGCCTCGATGCCGTGGCGGGGCGCGTGCTGGGCGACGGCTCAACCGAGGGCATCTAGGCGGCGGCCTTGCGCGG
>CAYXOX010000166.1:0-6080 GCA_964466745.1 uncultured Rhodobacterales bacterium | reverse complement strand
CGCAGACGTGGTGGTGGCCTGCATCGGCTACCAGTCCATGAACGAGGCCGTGGCCGGGATCGTGGACCGCGAAACCGCCGATGCCGTCGGCCCGTGCTGGGGGCTCGGCTCGGGCATCGCGGGCGATCCGGGGCCGTGGCTCGGGGAGCTGCGCAACATGTGGAAGCCCACCGCCCACGAGGCGCTGTGGTTCCACGGCGGCAATCTCGCGCTCTCGCGCTTCTACTCGCGCTTCGTCGCGCTGCAGCTGAAGGCCCGCGCGGAGGGCATCCCCACGCCGGTCTACGCCGCGCCCGAGGGCCGCCGGGGCAGCGTCTAGCGCGGGCCCCTGCGCCGCGTGGCCGGGCAAGGCGCGGGGAGGAGCCTTGCCGGGGCGCGGGGAGGTGCTCGCAATCGCGCGAGGCGCGCCCACGGGCGCGACGGCAACGGCACGATGCAGGCTATCGCGCGGCTCGGCCCGGTGGAGACAGGGGACCGCACGCGCCGGAGCGTCAGCCCCCCGCGGACCCTGGCCGTTGCCCGAGGCTCGAGCACGGGCACGGGCACGGTAAGCGCGGCATGATGGCCGCCAGAGCACACCCAATGGCAGCTGGCGCGAAAATTGATATAAACTTTTGATTAGTAACCAACTCAAGCGCACAGTTTCCCGTCGAAGCATTCCGTTGGTGGAATGCTGACGGGAGAACAACGATGCGAATTCTGAAGACTGCCGCCACCGCCGCAGCGCTGTCACTCGGCGTTGCGAGCACAGGCCTTGCGCAGTCGCAACAAGCCTGCAACGGTCCGAACCCGCCGTCTCAATGCTTCCAAGGGCCACAGGGCGATCAGGGGCCACAGGGCGATCAGGGGCCGCAGGGCGATCAGGGGCCGCAGGGCGACGTGGGGCCGATGGGGCCGCAAGGAGAGCCAGGACCGCAAGGCGAACTGGGGCCGATGGGAGAGCAAGGGCCGATGGGGGCGCCGGGGCCGCAAGGCGAACAGGGGCCGATAGGACCGCAAGGCGAACAGGGACCACAGGGGCTTGAGGGGCCGCCGGGGCCGCAAGGCGAACAGGGGCCGCCGGGCCAGGACGGTGCGCCCGGGCCGCAGGGCCCACAGGGAGAGCAAGGGATACAGGGGCCACAAGGCCCCGCCGGCCCTCAAGGCCCGGCAATCGCCGGCCCCGCCGGTGTGCCCGGCCAGAACGGCGCGCCCGGCAGCCAGGGTGCGCAGGGCCCGTCCGGTGCGCAAGGGCCGTCGGGGCCCACCGGGCCGCAAGGCCCGAGAGGACCGAAGGGCGACAAGGGAGAGAAGGGCAATACGGGTCAAACCGGCCGCGACGGCGAGGACGGGGAGGACGTGGATTACGACCGTTACCTCGCCGATCTCAGCACCATCACCGCCCTTGGCGGCCTGCAACTCCGTACCGGCAGCGAGGGGGAATGGTCGTGGTCGGCCGGCCTGGGCGGGATGGTGAGCGAGGGCGACAGCGCCAATGCCGTCGCGTTCGGCCTGCACTACGGCATCACGGACGATCTCGGCTTCAGCGCCAAGATCTCCCGCTCGCTGAACGGCGACTCCACCTCCTACTACCTGGGCATCGAGGGATCCTTCCGCTGAGCCTCTCCCGCGGCGCGGCCGGTGCATCCGGCCGTGCCGCATGGAGGCCACCGCGCGGCCGCGGAAGGGCCCGGGCGGGCACTCGCGGCTGCGCCCGACGCCATAAACACACTCACACCGCCCGCACACGCGGAACAGCCATCTGCGCACGGGAGCGGAACTGCACCCGCCCAAGGAAAGGCCGTGCAGACACGGCAAGGCAACCACGGCCAGCGGCACGGGCGCCGGGCCGGCCCGCCCCGCACAAGGGCGCGCCGCCCCCCCCCCTGCCGTCAGCTGAAGACGATGCCGCCGTCCACGTTCAGGGTCTGGCCGGTGACGAAATGGCTGTCGTCCGAACAGAAGAACGCCACCGGGCCGGCCACGTCCTCGGGGGCGCCGATCCGCGCGAGGGCCGTCTTGGCCTGCCAGGCCTCCCGCACCGCGGGATCCTCGAGGTTCACGCGGCCCATGTCGGTCAGGATGATCCCGGGGCAGATGCAGTTGACCGTGATCCCCAGCGGGCCGACCTCCTGCGCGAGCACCCGGCTGAAGCCCATCACGGCGGCCTTCGAGGCCGAGTAGTGCGCCTGTTCGGGCGCGCCGTGCTTGCCGCCGATGGAGGCGATGTTGACGATCCGGCCATAGCCGCGCGCCTTCATCGCCGGCAGGAAGGCCTGGATCACCATGAACGAGCCCTTGGCGTTGACGTCCATCACCCTGTCCCAATGCTCCTCGGGCAGGCCGTCCACCGCGCCCGCGATCAGGATGCCGGCGTTGTTCACGATGGCGTCGGCATGGCCGAAGCGGGAGAGGAACGCCTCGGCCATGGCCGCGCACCCGGCCCTTTCGCTGACATCGCCGAGGAAGAGCTCGGCCTCACTGCCCATGGCGCGGATCTCGGCGGCGACCGCGGACAGGGCCGCCTCCTGGGCGGGAATGTCGTTCAGGCCCACGGCGTAGCCGCGCCGGCCGAGGTCGCGGGCGATGGCGGCCCCGATGCCGCGGCTGGCGCCCGTGACGAAGACTGTTCTTGGATCGCTCATCTCGATCTCCCTTGCTTCCTTGCGAGGTTCAGAGCGCCGTGTAGCCGCCGTCGACGGTCAGAACGGTGCCGGTAACGTAGCTTGCCGCGTCGGACGCGAGAAAGAGCACGGCGCTTGCGATCTCGTCGGGCTCGGCGAGGCGCCCGAGGGGCGTGCGGTCGAGCCAGGTGTCGTACCACTCCGGGCGCGAACGCCCGGCGAGCGTCAGCTCGGTGGCAGTGTAACCGGGGGCCACGGCGTTGACGCGGACCCCGGAGGCCGCCCATTCGGCCGCCAGCGAGCGGGTGACCAGGTTCACCCCCGCCTTCGCCGCGTTGTAGGCCGCCTGCGGCTGCGGCCAGACCGGCACCTCGCCGCAGATCGACGAGATCGACACGACCGAGCCGCGCCCCGCCGCCACCATGGCGCGGCCGAAACCGCGGGCGGTGGTGAACACGCCGGTGAGGTTGATGTCGATGACGCGCTGCCAGTCTTCCAGCGCCACCTCGGTGGCCGGCGCGTTCTGAACGATGCCGGCGTTGTTGACGAGGATATCGAGGGCGCCGAGGCGGGCCGCCGCCGCCTCCACCGCCCGCGCATCGGTCACGTCGAGCGGAAGGGCGGTGCCGCCCAGCGCCTCGGCCGTTTCCCGCGCCGCGGCGGCATCGATATCGGCGACGATCAGCTCGGCCCCCGACGCGCGCAGGGCGGCGCCGATGGCCCGGCCGATCCCGCGGGCGCCGCCCGTCACCAGCGCGCGCTTGCCCTCCAGCGAGAAGCGCCCGATGCCCTCAACCATTCAGGACCTGCTTGCTCGCCGGGTAGAGCGCCAGGTAGCGCCGGTAGATCTCCTCGTAGCGGGCCACGTTCGCCGCGATCGGCTCGACGACTCGGCCGGGATGCACCATGGCGGCGATGCCGTCGTCGATGGTCTCGAAATGGCCCGCGCCATGGGCGGCGAGCACCGCCGAGCCGATGGAGGGCGCATCGCGGGAGGCCGGCACGCGCACCGGGAGCCCCGCGGTATCGGCATGGATCTGCAGCCACAGATCGGAGGCCGCGGCACCGCCGCCCACCGTCATCTCGGAGCTGGTGTAGCCCGCCCGCGCGAAGGAATCGAGGATCGCGCGGGTGCCGAAACCGATGCTCTCCATGATCGCGCGGAACAGGTGGTGCTTCTCGTGGGCGAGTGTGAGCCCCACGATGGCGCCGCGCGAGAGCGGATCGGTGTAGGGCGTGCGGTTGCCCTGGAAGTGATCCTGCACGATCAGCCCGTCCGCCCCCGGCTCGAGCGCCGCGGCGCGGGCGTTGAGCTCCTCGTAGTCGAGCCCGCCGGTGAGCCGGCCGAGCCAGTTGATGATGGAACCGGTGGAGGTCTGCCCGCCCTCGACGACGTAGCGGCCCGGAATGATGATGTCGGCATAGGAGCCCCAGACCCCGGGCGCGTTCAGCGGCGCCCGCGTCACCCCGAACTGCAGGTGGCTCGAGCCGGTGATCAGCGCCAGTTGCCCCGGCTGGGCGACGCCGAGCCCGATCATGCCGATGAGCGCATCGGCCCCGCCCTGGACGACCTTCACCGATCGGCTCAGGCCGAGCTCGGCGGCCGCGCGCGCGGTGAGCGTGCCGACCACCTCGCCCGGCGCGACGACGCGGGGCGGCCATTTCTCCAGCAGCTCCCCGAGGCCGAGCGACCGGACGAGCGAAACCGGCCAGCCCCCGGCGTCGTTGCGGTAGTGCCAGCGCAGCCCGACGTTATCGAGGCTCGCGGCCCATTCGCCGGTCAGGTGATAGGTGAGGAAATCCTGGTACTCGCATATGCGGTAGGCCTTTTCGAAGACCTCGGGTTCGTTGCGCTTCAGCCAGAGCGCCTTGGGGATCATCCATTCCGCCGAAACCGGCCCCTGCCCGCCCCCGTTCAGGCACAGCGCCGGATCGCCGGTGGCCAGCACGGCATCGGCCTCCTCGTTGGCGCGCACATCCATCCAGATCAGCGCGGGGCGCAGGGCGGTGCCGTTCTCGTCGAGCGCGACGACCGAGCAGCAGGTGGTGGCGTAGGCCATCGCCGCGATCCCGGCCGGATCGATGCCGGCCTCGGCGATGGCGCCGCGCACCGCCTTGACGAGGTTGGCCCACCAGTCTGCCGGATCCTGTTCGGCACGCGCGCCGGCGGAGAACTTCGTTTCGTAGGGGACCGCGACGCTGCCCAGCTCCCGGCCGGTCAGATCGTGCACGCGGGCGCGCAGGCTCTCGGTTCCGCCATCGGCGGTCAGGAAATATGCCAAGTCTCTCCTCCCAAAAAGAACAGGCTTCAGAGCGTCCGGAATGCCTCCAGTGCCTTGCCGGCGTACATGACGGCCGGTCCGCCGCCCATTTCCACCGCGATTTCCAGCGCTTCCACGAGGGCCGCCTCGTCCGCCCCGTGGCGGCGGGCGGCGTCGACGTGGTAGAGTATGCAGTCGTCGCACCCCTCCACGACGGCGATCGCCGTGGCGATCAGCTCGCGCTGCGCCGTGGAGAAGCTGCCGCTCCGGGTGGCGGCGCGGGAGACCTTCGTGAACCCGTCGAAGAGCTCCGGGCTGGTCTTGGCGAAGGCGCCCATGCGGGCCTTGGCGGCGGTCAGGCCGTCTTTCGTGCTCATGATGTGACGTCCGTGATGATTGCGGCCACGTCGGGGAGGGCCTCCCAGTGGGGAGAGTGCCCCGCGCGCGGCAGGTGATGGATCGCGATCCGCGGCGAGACGTCCAGCGCGTCGCGCCAATCGAGGATGCGGTCGCGTCCGCCGAGGATCAGGCGAACGGGGATGCGCTCGGCGAGCCGGGCCAGCTCGGCGCGGATGCTCACCGCCTGCCCGCTGCCCCCGAGAAGCGCCTCGGCGAGCCCCGTCAGCCGGCGGCGCCCGAGATCGGCATGGATCCGTTCCAGCATCGCCGGGGAAAGGCCGTGGGGCCCGTCGGTGACGCGGAGCAGGAGATGGGAGATCTCGCCGGGGCTTTCGGCCCGCGCGAGCCCCCGCAGGAACTCCGCGTCGATGGCGTGGCCGAGGCCCGCGGGCGAGATCAGCGTGAGCGAGCCGACATCCCGCGACCGGGCGAGCGCGACGGCGGCGATGGCCCCCATGGAGTGCGCCACGAGATGCACCGGGCCGAGCCCGAGCTCGCTCATCGCCACGTCGAGCGGGCCGGCCAGATCGCCCGGCCCGCGCGCCTCGTGCTCGGTGGTGCCGTGCCCGGGCAGATCGAAGCCGAGCGTGCGCCGCCCGGCCCCGGCGAGCCGGGCCTGGAGCCCGCCCCAGGACGCGTGATCCGCGCCGAAGCCGTGGAGGAGCACCACCGGCGCGCCCGAGGCCGGCCCCGCCTCGAGGCAGGTGACGCCGGCCACCATGCGGGCCTCGCCCTGCCCGGCCGCCGCGGCCTCGACATCGGCGCGCTCGATCCGCCCGCGCCGCCCGCTGCCCGCGAGCGTGCCCAGCTCGACGCC
>CAYXOX010000165.1:0-6168 GCA_964466745.1 uncultured Rhodobacterales bacterium | reverse complement strand
CTGTGACCTCTGCCTTCGGAGGGCAGCGCTCTATCCAGCTGAGCTACGGGTGCCTCACCGCCGTTTAGCGCCCGCGGGCGCGGGTGGCAATGGGGGAGCGCTCAGGCGAACAGCTCGTGGCACAGCTCCAGCGCATCCACCAGCACGTCCACCTCCTCCACCGTGTTGTAGAGGCCGAAGGAGGCACGGCAGCTGGCCTCGATCCCGAGGTGCTGCATCAGCGGATGGGCGCAGTGCTGGCCCGCGCGCACCGCGACGCCGCGCTTGTCGAGCACGGTCGAAATGTCGTGAGCGTGGGCAGCGCCGTCGATGGTGAACGAGAAGATCGCGGCCTTGCCCGCGCTTTGCCCCTGCACATTGAGCCAGTTGAGCCCGTCGAGCCGGGCGCGTGCATAGTCGCGCAGGCGACGCTCGTGGCCCGCGATGTTGTCCATGCCGAGCCCCATGAGGTAATCGAGCGCCACCCCGAGCCCGATGGTCTGGACGATACCCGGCGTTCCCGCCTCGAAGCGCATCGGCCCGTCGGCATAGGTGACCGTGTCGCGCGTCACGTCGCGGATCATGTCGCCGCCGCCGAGGAAAGGGCGCATCTCGGCAAGCCGGTCCGCGCGGACATAGAGCGCCCCGGAGCCGGACGGCCCGTAGAGCTTGTGGCCCGTCACCGCGTAGAAGTCGCAGCCGATCTCGGCGACGTTCACCGGCATGTGAACGGCGGCCTGGCTGCCGTCCACCAGCACCGGCACACCGCGCGCATGGGCCCCCTCGGTGATCGCCCGAACATCTACGACGGTGCCCAGCACGTTGGAGAGCTGCGTGACCGCCACCAGCTTGGTGCGCGGGGTGATCGCGGCGAGCACCCGCTCGGGATCGAGATCGCCGTTGGCGTCCACCTCGACCCAGCGGATCACGGCACCCTGCCGCTCGCGCAGGAAGTGCCAGGGCACGATGTTGGCATGGTGCTCCATGACCGAAAGCACGATCTCGTCACCGGGCTCGAAACGCGGCATGGCCCAGCCGTAGGCGACCGTGTTGATCCCCTCGGTCGTGCCGGAATTGAGGATGATCTCGTCTTCCGAACCCGCGCCGAGAAACCGCGCGACGGTGCCGCGCACGGCCTCGTATTTCTCCGTGGCGATGGTGGAAAGGGTGTGCAGGCCCCGGTGCACGTTGGAGTATTCCATCGAGTAGGCCGTTGTGACGGCGTCGATCACGGCGCGCGGCTTCTGCGCCGAGGCGCCGTTGTCGAGGTAGACGAGCGGCCGGCCGTTGATCTCGCGCGACAGGATCGGGAAATCGGCCCGGATCTTCTCGACGTCAAACATTCTGCATGTCTCCCGGAACGCCCACGCCGATGAGCGTGAGAATGAAGGTCAGGCCCACCGCGATCCCCAGAAACGCCATGAGAACCAGGAACCCCGCCCGCCCGAGGCTGGCGAAACCGTGCAGTTCGCGCACGAAGTGCAGGAGCACCCAAAGCGCATAGAGCGTGGCCCCGAGTGCGAACAGCCCCGCCAGCAGAGGCAGGACGAGCGCCAGCACCGCGTGAACCATCTGCATGCACAGGAGCACGAACTGCATCCAGATCACGGTGATCAAGGCGCCATCGAAACTGCCGGTGCCGCCCATAGCCCTCCCGGTGAGATGGATCGCGAAGGCGAAGACCACGAGGTTGGCGACAAGAAGCGCCGCGTAGGTGAGTGGCGCGAGATCGAACACCGGCCCGCCAGCGCCTTCGGGGGCTCCGAACCGCAACAGCCCCACCAGCAGAACGCTGAGGGCGCACACGAGCGCCAGCGCCGTCCAGAGCGCCTCGCGTGGAAGCTCGATACGGGTGATCCGGGCCGCCGCTGCCGCGGGGTCGCGAAGGCTCTCCGCCAGAAGCGCGGCAAGAACAGGGATGCTCAACACCTGCACGCTACCCCTCCTGCCCCGAGGCGCCCACCGCGCCGGAGCGCGGGCCTTCCGGCGGGCGTTCCGCCTCGAGCATCCCGGCGCTCCAGAAGGCAAGAAAGGCAACAAGCCAGGCGCCGCCCACGATATCGGCTTCTATCCCGGGTCCGATGAGCCCCACGGTGAGGCCGTAGAGCAGGATGAGCGGCGCGCTTGCCAGAAGCGCCCAGAAGAGCGCGAGGCGCGCGCCGAAGAAGCTGCCCCGCCCCCCGAAGACGCGGGCCAGGAGGTGCGCGACGGCGGCCAGCCCATAAAGCGCCAGCGGCATGATCATCAGCCAGGCGAAGAAACCGTAGGCGAGAGCCCGGTCGAGCGGCGCGCCCCCGAGGTACTCGGCGCGCGCCATGGATGGCCATTGCGAAACGAACACCAGCCCGCAGGCCGCCATCAGGATCGCGATCGCGCGGTCCTCCCTCGGCCCGGCCGCGAGCATCTCGCGCATCACCCTGCGCGGGGCGCGGTAGCTTCGCGCGATGTCGCGGCTGACCGGCATCAGCCTTGCCGGCGCCGGGCGAGCCAGGCCTCGAGGCGTTCGCGGATGTTCTGCGCCAGCGCGGCATCCTCCACCTCGTCGATCGCCTCGGCGAGGAAGGCAAGGACCAGCAGATCGGTGGCCTCCTGCTCGGGCACGCCCCGCGAGCGCAGGTAGAACAACGCGTCCTCGTCGATCGCCCCGGTGGTGCTGCCGTGGGAGCAGGCCACGTCGTCGGCATAGATCTCGAGCTCGGGCTTGGCGAGGAAACGGCTGTCGCCATCGAGAAGGAGCGACTGGCTGATCTGGTAACCGTCGGTCTTCTGGGCGCCGGCGCGCACGAGGATCTTGCCTTGAAAGACGCCCGTTGCCCCGTTGCGCAGCACCTTCTTGAACACCTGCCGGCTTTCGCAGCCGACCGCGTCGTGGGTGATGAAGACGGTGTCGTCGTGGTGGAAATCGCCGTCTCCAAGCGCCGCGCCAGCCACATGGGCAACGGCCGCATCGCCCGTGAACTCCACCACCTGCTCGTTGCGGGTGAGCACGCCGTTGGCCGTGAGCGTGAAGCTCTTGTAGGTACTTTCCTTGCCCAAACGGGTGAACATGTGCGTCGCCGCGCGGCGTTCGTGGTCCCTGCCCTGGGCGCGGACATGGTGCAGCGTGCCGCTGTCGGCCACGTCGATCTCGATGCACTTGTTGAAACGGGCGGCGGCGGGACCGTTCTCGAGGATCGTCACCTCCGCCCCGGGCTCGACCCGGATCACGTGGTGCAGCAGCGCATCGGAGGTTTCCGAGCGGTGGTGATAGACGAGGCTGATCGGGCGCGAGGGACGGCCCGTCACGCGGATGAGCACGCCGTCGGTGGCGAATGCCGTGTTGAGCGCCGCGAGCGGCCGCGGCACCGGGGATTGCCCGCGGGCCTCCAGCGCGCCGTAAAGATCGCGTGCCCAGTGAATGTCGGCCGCACCGGCTCCGGCGAGGCGTTCGATCTCGACGCCCTCCATCGCGAGGTCATCCGAAGCGTCCGGGTCGAACACGCCGTCGGCGAAGACGATGCGCAAACGGTCGATGTCGCTGAAGATCGGCGCCTCGCCGTGGTGGAACAGCGCCGCGGGCGTGGGGTGCGCCGCGTTGAGCGTCGCCGGCGGCGTGAACTTCCAGTACTCGTCCCGTGGCTGCGGCAGGCCGGTGGCGCGCAGCCGCTCGAGCGCCTCGGCCCGCGCGGCAGCCAGCCATGCCCCGCTCTCCGGCACGACGAGCGACGAGAGCCGGGCATCGAGCGCCTCGGCCACGGGTTTGCGGAGTGCCGACATCAGGCCACCTCCTCCAGGATGTCCGCGTAGCCGTTGCGCTCGACCTCGAGCGCAAGCTCCGGCCCGCCGCTCTTCACGATGCGCCCCTGCGCCATGATGTGCACGATGTCGGGGTGAATGTGATCGAGCAGCCGCTGGTAGTGCGTGATGACAAGGAAGGCGCGCCCGGCATCGCGCAACGCGTTCACCCCGTCGGCCACCAGCTTCATCGCGTCCACGTCAAGGCCGCTGTCCGTTTCGTCGAGGATGCACATGCGCGGCTCCAGCATCGCCATCTGCAAAATCTCGTTGCGTTTCTTCTCGCCGCCCGAGAAGCCCACGTTGACGGGGCGCTTGAGCATGTCGGCGTCGATCTTGAGGGTGGCGGCCTTCGCGCGCACCAGCTTGAGGAAGTCCGCGGCGCTCACCTCCTCTTCGCCGCGCGCCTTGCGCTGGGCGTTGAGGGCGGTGCGCAGGAAGGTCATGTTGCCCACCCCGGGAATCTCCACCGGGTACTGGAACGCCAGGAAGAGGCCGGCGGCAGCGCGCTCCTCGGGCTCCATTTCGAGGATGTCTTCCCCGTCGAGCGTGGCCGAACCCTCGGTCACGCTGTAGCCTTCGCGCCCGGACAGCACGTAGGACAGCGTGGACTTGCCGGAGCCGTTCGGCCCCATGATGGCATGCACGCTGCCCGGCTCGATGGCGAGATCGACACCGCGCAGGATTTCCTTGTCTTCCTCTTCGAGGGAGACATGCAGGTTCTTGATGTCAAGCATGGGACACTTCCACGTTTGCGCCGGGGCGGCGCACGGGCACGCTCCCGGCTGGATTTGAAGGATGGGTTCGGGAAAAGCTCAGAAATCGAGCCGCGCGCCCTCGGGCAGAACGGCGTTCACCGCCGAGCGCAGCTCGCTCGCCTCGGGCAGCTCCGCGGCCCCCACCAGCGCTCCGGCACGGGTCACGAGATCCTCGGGGATCGCCGCGCCGGCCGTCGTGAAGAACGCCTCGAGGAAGGGCGGCAGGCCTTGGGCGCTGGCCGCCGCCAGCATACCCGCGCCGAACCCGGCAGAAGGCTGCGCGCCGCTCATCACCATCAGGATGCCGAGGAAGAGTGCGATGTAGTGCGCCGTGCGCCGAAACCCGAAGGTCCAGCACAACAGGAAGCCGATCAGAAGCGCCGCCGCGAGCTCCGCCAGGGCGAAGGCCGCCGGCGTGGCGAAGGGCAGCGAGGTGCCGAGCAGGAAGACGCTCGCCACCGCGCTCAGCAGCGCGGCAATCGCCCCGAGCCCCACGGAGCCGAGCACCGACAGCGGGTAGAGCCGGGCCGACATCGGCGCGGCGAAGGCGCCCAGTGCGGCCTCCTCGCTGCGCGCCTGGGCGCGCAGACGTTCGGTCATCGGATCGCGCGCGAGCCGGTCCTGCGGCTTCTCGATCCGGGAAATCCGTTCGTAGAATGCGGCCCTCGGGTCCTGCATCGTCACCCTCGCAAGGACGTCCAACCTCGTTTGGCCCGATGACTACCGGCGAAGAATGACCAAAGCAAGGCCGCGTCATGAAAGCCTCAAGGCTCATGCCAGCCGCACCGCAGTGTCCGAGGCCGAGACCATGAGCATGTTGTTGATCACCTCGTAGTCGAGATCGACACCGACCAGCGCGTTGGCGCCCGGCGCGGCCGCCCGCTCCTGCAACTCGCGCAGCGCCGTCTCGCGGGCCTCGCCGAGGCTCTGCTCGTAGGCTGCCGAACGACCCCCGATGATGCCGGTGATGCCGGCGAAGATGTCGCGGAACACGTTGGCACCCAGGATCGCCTCTCCCACGACGATGCCTCGGTACTCGGTGATGGTTCGGCCCTCGATGCTCGAGGTGGTCGTCACGATCATCCTTCGTCTCCCTTGCCCGGCGCCCCGGTCTTCTCGCCTGGCCCGTCCGGCAGATCATCTGCCCCTTTGCCGGTCCGTGCACCCGCCTCGCCGGGCGCCCGCCCGGCGCCGAGGATGAGCTTAGCGGCAGCGCTTCCCCCTGCCGCGCACAGCAGCACCGCCACCGCCAACCCCGCCGGGCCGCGGTCCGGCCAGATCGCCCCGGAGAACGACAGGAAGGCAACGCCGAGCGCCGCGGTATAGACCAGGTAGCGGTCCCGGGGCTCGGCCGGCGTCGTCAGCCAGCGCAGCACCGGCCGCCTATCCCACCGAGCCTTCCAGCGAAATCGCCACGAGCTGCTGGGCCTCCATGGCGAACTCCATCGGCAGCGCCTGCAGCACCTCCTTGCAGAACCCGTTGACGACAAGGGCCACGGCCTCTTCCTCGTCCATGCCGCGGCTGCGGCAGTAGAAGAGCTGGTCGTCGTCCACCTTCGATGTCGTCGCCTCGTGCTCGACGCGCGCGGAGTTGTTCTTCACCTCGATGTAGGGAACGGTGTGCGCCCCGCAGGTATCGCCGATCAGCAGGCTGTCG
>CAYXOX010000164.1:0-6259 GCA_964466745.1 uncultured Rhodobacterales bacterium | reverse complement strand
TGAACTTGCCGAAGTCCATGATCTTGCAGACCGGCGGAGTGGCGTTGGGGCTGATCTCCACGAGGTCGAGGCCGACCTGCTCGGCCAGGGCCAGGGCCTTGGCGGGGGGCACGACGCCGAAATTCTCGCCGTCGGGGCCGATGAGGCGGATCTCGGGAGCGCGAACGCGGTCGTTCACGCGGGGTCCAGTGTCACGCACCGGGGGTGCGTTGTGCGGTCTGCGGGCGATGGCTGTTATCCTCGTGTCGTTGCCGGAAATCAGGAGCGCACGGTACTGCCGTGCGGGCCGCCTTTCAAGCTGCAAGCGGCGCCGGAGAGGCTGTCCGGGCGGTTTTTCGGCCGGGCCGGCGGGCATCGGGCCCGGGGGGCTGCCGAAGACGCCACAGGCGGTACGCCGCCGGCGGGGCGCCCGCCCGGCGGCCGGGGCTGGCGAGACCGCGCCCGGCCTGTCAGTCTCTCCGCGCGGGGCCGGCCCGATGCGGCCCGGGGAGGCGGAGATGCGCGTTCTTCTGGCTGTGGTGGTTGCGGTGCTGCTGGTCGCCGGCGCGGCATTGCTGATCGTCTCGCGCGACGGGGGCGGCGAGGGTGAACCCGCGCCGGCAGGCGACACGGCGACGGGCGGCGAGGCAGGCCAGCGGCAGTCCGCGGAGGATGCGGCCGGCCGCGATCCCGCCGAAGCGACGCCAGGAGTGCCCGCGGCGCCGGTGACCGCGAAGGCCGAGCGCGAAAGGCTGTTGTCGCTCATCGAAAGCTCGGATCTCGACCCGGCGCAAAAGGCCACCCTGCGCGACGCTCTCGGGGAGGTGGAGGGCCGCCCGGAGCTGCTCGAGCCCCTCGCTCGGCGCCTGAACGACGAGCTGGGAGAGTGAACTTCGAGAAAATGCCCCTAATCAGGGTTCTGGCGGGATATGCCGAGACGTTACATCAGAAGAGAGATGCAACCATCATCCCACAAAGGCTTTCTCCACGACGTATTCTGCGGGCTCCGAATTGGCGCCCTCGCGCAGGCCGTGGGATTCGAGGATGCGCTTGAGATCGAGGTTAAGCCCCATGGAGCCGCACACCATGGCGCGGTCGGTGGCCGCCGAAAGGCCGCCCTCGAGGCCGAGATCGGCAAACAGCGTGCCGTCCTCGAGCAGGGTGGTGATGCGCCCCATCTTCGCGCTCGGCTCGCGGGTGGTGGTCGGGTAGTAGGTGAGCTTGTCCAGCCCCTCCCCCAGAAGCTCCTGCATCAGCGGGTCCTCGCGGAGCGAGGCCACGAGGTTCTTCGAGTAGGCCAGTTCGGCCACCTCGCGGCAGGTATGGGTCACGATCACCTGTTCGTAATCCTCGTAGGTCTGCGGATCGCGCAGGAGCGAGGCGAAGGGAGCGAAGCCGGTGCCCGTGGCGAAGAGCCAGAGCCGCTTGCCGGGCAGGAGCGCGTCGTGCACCAGCGTGCCGACGGGCTTGGGGCGCAGGATGATCTGCTCGCCCGGCCGGATGTGCTGGAGCCTCGAGGTGAGGGGCCCGTCCTGCACCTTGATGGAATAGAACTCCAGCTCGTCGTCCCAGGACGGGGAGGCGATGGAATAGGCGCGCAGGAGCGGCTTCTGGCGCCCGGTCTGGGGGTCGGGGTCGCCCATGAGGCCGATCATCACGAATTCGCCGGAGCGGAAGCGCAGCGAGGGCGGGCGCGTGCAGCGGAAGCGGAACAACCGGTCGGTGAAGTGCTCGACCTCCGTCACCGTCTGGGCGTCGGGGAGGGCGGCGGCCTTCGGCTGCGATGCGGCGGTGGCGGAGGGGTGCGTCACGGGGCTCTGATCTGTCATGGTCATGGAAGCGCTGCTAGCGCCGGGCCTTCCTTCTAGCATTGATCTGGGTCAGGGACAGGCCCCGCGCGCCTCAGGGGCGCGACCGATAGTCGTGCTCGCGCCAGTTCGCGCGGGCGCGCCAGTGCGCTTCGGGCTGGCGCCCGGCAAGGGCGGCATCGATCTCCACCTCGTCGAATCCCGCGCGCCGGGCCATGGCGTACTGGTCGGCCAGCACATGCCCCGCGGCCCGCAGCCTGCCCGCATATCCCATGCGGCGCAGGCGGCGGGCGAGGCTGAACCCGCGCCCGTCGGCGAAGCCGGTGAACCGGATGCGCACGGCCGGGGCGCCGAGGAGATCGGCGAGGAGCGCATCGTCCGCACTCGATATCTCCACGCCCTGGCCGGCTCCCGCGTCGCCCGGCGGCGCAAAGCCGGGCTTCCAGTCGTCCTCGCGAAAGCCGGTGTCCTGTACGATCACGGTCATGCCCTTTCTGCCCTTTCGGCTGCACGCGCGGCGCCTTGCGGTGTTTCCGTGGCGCCGGTTCCGCGCCGCGTGGCGCCGTCGGGGCCGAAATGGATGCCGCATTCGGCCTTTTCCTGCCCGCGCCACCGGCCCGCGCGGGGCGCTTCGTGAGCCGCCACGCGGCTGGTGCACGTGCGGCAGCCGATCGAGGGGTAGCCTGCCGCCACGAGCGGGTGGCGGGGCAACCGGTTCTCGTCCATGTACTCGGCCACGTCGGCGGGGGCCCAATGGGCGAGCGGGTTCACCTTGATCCGGCCGGTGCCCGGCTCGGCCTCGAAGAAGTCCAGCGCCGCCCGCTGCCCGCCCTGGAAGCGCTTGCGCCCGCTAATCCAGGCATCGAAGCCCTCCAGCGCGCGCTCCAGAGGTTCGGCCTTGCGCAGGGCGCAGCAGGCGTCGGCATCGGTGCGGTGGAGCAGGCCCTCGGTGTCCCGCGCGAAAAGCGCCTCGGGATCGGGGCGGATCACCCTCATGTCGGCGAGGCGAAGCCGTTCGGCCAGCGCGCGCTGGTAGTGCAGCGTTTCGGCGAAATGCATGCCCGTGTCGAGGAAGATCACCGGCGTCGCGCGGTCGATCACCGAAACCATGTGAAGCAGCACCGCCGACTCGGCCCCGAAGGACGAAACGAGCGCGATGGGCCCCACCATCGGGTCGCCGAGCGCCCGGGCGAGCACCTCGAGCGCGCCGTGGTGGCGGTAGCGCGTGTTGAGGTCGGCCGCGCGCCGTGCGGGCGGCGGGGGCGGGGCTTCAAGCGGCATTGGTCCGCTCCTCCTCTGTGCCATAGAGCGCGGCGTGAAAGGGCTCCGCGCCGAGGCGGCGGAAGGCGGCGAGGAAGCTCTCCGCCCGATCGGTCCGCAGGCCGAGATAGGCGCGCAGGAGCCGCTCGATGGCTGGCACGATCTCCGTCGCCGAGAATCCGGGGCCCGTCCTCCGGCCGAGCTCGGCCGTCTCGGTGTGATCCCCGCCCAGCGTGATCTGGTAGGTTTCCTCGCCTCCGCGTTCCAGCCCGAGGATACCGATATGCCCCAGATGGTGGTGCCCGCAGGCGTTGATGCAGCCGGAAATCTTGATCTTCATCGCGCCGATCTCCTCTTCCAGCCCGAGGGCGGCGAAATGCGTCGCGATCTGTTGCGCGACGGGAATCGAACGTGCCGTGGCCAGGGCGCAATAATCCATGCCGGGGCAGGCGATGATGTCGGAGATCCTGTCGAGATTGGCGGTGGCGAGCCCGGCTGGCGCCAGCGCATCGTATATCGCGGGCAGCGCGCCCTTGTGCACATGGGGCAGGACGATGTTCTGCTCGTGGCTGATGCGGATCTCGCCATGGCCATGGGTCTCCGCGAGATCGGCGATCAGCCGCATCTGCGCCGCGGTCGCATCGCCCGGCACCGCGCCCGGCGCCTTGAGCGAAATCGTGGCGATGGCATAACCGGCGGCGCGGTGGCCGCGCAGGTTGGCCGTGCACCAGGCCGCGAAGGCCGGATCGGCGGCGCGGCGCGCCTCGTAGCCGTCGAGGGGAGCCGGGCGGAAGGCCGGCGTCGCGAATCCCTCGGCGATGGTCGCCAGAGCCTTGCGCGAGAGCGGAATGCCCTCGGCCTCGATCGCGGCGAACTCGGCCTCCACCATCTCGCGGATCCGTTCGATCCCTTGCTCGTGGACGGTGATCTTCACCCGGGCCTTGTACTTGTTGTCGCGCCGGCCGAGCAGGTTGTAGACCCGCAGGATCGCCTCGACATAGGGCAGAAGCTGCTCCTCGGGCAGGAACCGGCGCACCACCTTGCCGAGCATCGGCGTGCGGCCGAGCCCGCCGCCAAGGATCACCTCGAAGCCGGTGCGCCCGCCCCGGCGGAGAAGGCGCAGGCCGATGTCATGGGCGCGGGTCACTGCGCGGTCGTTCGGGCTGCCGGTGATCGCGATCTTGAACTTGCGGGGAAGGAACTGGAACTCCGGATGGTCGGTGGACCACTGGCGCAGCAGCTCGGCGTAGGGTCGGGGGTCGGCGATCTCGTCGTCCGCGGCGCCGGCGAAATGGTCGGTGGTCACGTTTCGCACGGTGTTGCCGCTGGTCTGGATGGCGTGCATCCCGACCTCCGCAAGCGCCTCCAGCATGTCCGGCACGTCCTCGAGCCGGGGCCAGTTGAACTGGATGTTCTGCCGGGTGGTGAAATGACCGTAGCCGCGGTCCCAGCGTTCCGCGATATCGGCAAGCCGGCGCATCTGGGCCGGTCCCAGCGTTCCGTAGGGGATCGCGACCCGCAGCATGTAGGCGTGAAGCTGGAGATAGAGCCCGTTCATCAGCCTGAGCGGCTTGAATTCCTCCTCGGTGAGCGCGCCGGAAAGGCGCCGTTCCACCTGTCCGCGGAACTGGGCGATGCGTTCGGCAAGGAAGGCGGCGTCGAAATCGTCCTGTCGGTACATGGCGCTCTCCTCGGGCCGGGGTCAGGCGCGCCGCGCGCGCGCAGCAGGTGGGCGGGGGAACGCGTAAGCCGAGGGGCCGGCGGCGCGCAGCCGCTCGCGCAGATGCGTGGGCTCGGGGCCTGCCGCCCCGGCACGAGCCTCGGCGAGATAGGCGCCGACCACGCGCTCGGGCTGGCTTTCGGCGTAAAGCAGTCGCAACTGGGCGTGCGCCTCGTCCTCGAGCAGTTCCGCGTCGGAAAGGCGGGGGCTCCAGCGGTCATCCGCCGTGAGGTAGACGACCCCGCCGAGGCGCAGATCGTTCGCGGTAACGACACGGGAGGTGAACGGGCGCGGCATTCAGGCTTGCTCCTGCAGAATGGTGGCATGGGGGGTGGTCGTTGCTTGCGCGGCGCCCTGCCGGGCCGCGGCGTGTCGGGGCTCCAGCCCGAGCATCAGCAGCGCGGGGCCGGCCATGGCGCTGGCCTCGAGATCCTCCGCGAGGCGGCAGAGCGTCGTGGCGAGCACCCGCTCGCCCGGCCGCGAGGCGTTCTCGACGACGCTCACCGGCGTGTCGGCCGCGGCACCGTGCATCATCAGGCGCCCTTGCAGGAAGCGCGCCGCGCGCTTGGCCATGTAGACGGCGGCGATGGCGCCCGGGCGGGCGAGGGCGCGCCAGTCCTGCTCGGCGAAGCCGGCGGTGTCGTGCCCGGTGACGAAGCGGACATCGCTGTTGCGCCCACGCCGGGTAAGACTTTGCCCCAGGCTGGCGGCGGCGGCCGAGGCGGAGGTGACGCCCGGCACCACCTGCCAGCTCACCCCGGCGGCCTCGCAGGCGGCGATTTCCTCGTCGAGCCGCCCGAAGACGGCCGGATCGCCCGATTTCAGCCGCACCACGAGGGCGCCGCCGCGCGCACGCTCGGTGACGATGCGGTCGATTTCGTCCTGGGGCATGGACGGCCCGAACCCCTGCTTGCCGGCATGGACGATCTCGGCCTCCCGCCGCGCGAGCTCCAGGATCGCCGGGGGCACCAGGCGATCGGTCACCACCACGTCGGCGGCATCGAGCGCCTTGCGCGCGCGCAGGGTCAGAAGCTCCGGATCTCCCGGCCCGGCGCCGACGAACACCACCCGGCCCGGCTCGGGTTCCTTCGACAGGTGGCGGGAGAGCAAGGCGGCGAGCGCGCCTTGAAGATCCGCGCGCCCGGCCTCCACCGCGGCAGGCCCGGTTTCGGCGTACCAGTCCTCCCAGAAGGCGCGCCGGGGCGCACCGGGCGGCAGCGCGGTGGCGGCCGCGCGAAAGGCCCGGCCCGCACGGGCAAGCGCGCCGGTGCCGGCGGCCAGCCGCCCCTCGGTCCACCGCTTGACCTGCCGGGCGAGCACAGGTGCCGCCCCCTCTGTGCCGATGGCAACGACCACCGGGTCGCGATCGACGATGGCGGGGGTGATGAACTGGCTCGCAGCGAGATTGTCCACGAGGTTCACCAGCGCCCCGTCGGCGCGGGCGAGGCACGCCACGCGGGCGTCTTCCGTGTCGTCCCCGGTGGCGGCATAG
>CAYXOX010000163.1:0-6342 GCA_964466745.1 uncultured Rhodobacterales bacterium | reverse complement strand
TAGCTCAGTTGGGAGAGCGCTTGCATGGCATGCAAGAGGTCAGGGGTTCGACTCCCCTAGGCTCCACCACCTTCCCCTGGCCCGACCCGGCCCGAACCTGACGTCAGGAAACGCGCGCGACGGTGGCTCTCTGGGTTTTCGGATACGGCTCGCTGATCTGGAACCCCGGCTTCGAGGCCGAGGAGCGTCAGGTTGCGCGGCTCGAAGGATTCGCACGCTCCTTCTGCATGCGCTCGGTACACCACCGCGGCACCGAGTCGAACCCCGGCCTCGTTCTCGCGCTGGACAGGATGCCGGGGCACGTGTGCGCGGGGGTGGCCTTTCGGGCGGCAAGCTCCCGCGAGGCCGAGGTGCTTGCCTATCTGCGCGAGCGCGAGATGATCTCCTCGGCATACCGCGAAGAGCATCACGGGGTCACGCTTTCCGACGGCCGGGTCGTGGAGGCGCTTTCCTTCGTGATCAACCGGGCGCACCGGCAGTATTGCGGTGAGCTCGTCCTGGAGGAACAGGCGCAGATCATCGCCCGGGCCCACGGGGGGCGCGGCCCGAACACCGAGTATCTCTACAACACGGTGCGCCACCTGGCCGAAATGGGGGTGAACGACCCCGATCTTGACTGGCTGGACCGGCGGGTCCGGGCGATCGAGGCGGGAGCGATCGGCCCGTCCGATTGAGCGGTCGCGGCCGTGGCGCATCTCCCGGCCGGGCCGGTTGCAGTGCTGCCCGGGGCCATTCTTGCGTGCCGTGAGACGTTGGCACAGGCAGGCCCAGGCGCCGGAAAAGCGTTTGGGTTTCGCGCCGTGAGTGCCTATGGTGACGTCGAAGAACAGGCGATGGAGCCCCGTCCAGATGGACACGCCGGATCGCGAGGCGCAGCCGCAATTCTCGCAACCTGTCCGACAGATCGTGCTTATGCTGATCGTGCTGGCGCTCGTTGCCGCGGGCGCTTGGCTTGCCTTTCCGTCGGTTGCGCCCGTGTTCCTGGCCAACCCCTACCTGAACGGCTTCATCGGCTTCGTCTTCGTTATCGGCGTGCTCTCCTGCTTCTGGCAGGTCGGCCAGTTGATCTTCTCGGTCAACTGGATCGAGCGTTTCGCTGCCCAGACTCCGGGTGCGTCGCTGACCCGCGCGCCGCAACTGTTGGCGCCGCTTGCCAACCTGTTGCGGACCCGCTCCAAGCGGATGCAACTCAACTCGAGTTCGTCCCGTTCGATCCTCGATTCCGTGGCCACCCGAATCGACGAAGCGCGGGAGATCACGCGCTACATCGTCAACATGCTGATTTTCCTCGGCCTTCTGGGGACTTTCTACGGGCTGGCAACGACCGTTCCCGCGGTGGTGGACACGATCCGTTCGCTCGCCCCGCGCGAGGGGGAGGGGGGCGTCGAGGTCTTCAACAGGCTGATGACCGGCCTCGAGGCGCAACTCGGCGGGATGGGCGTGGCCTTCGCCAGCTCTTTGCTGGGGCTCACCGGGTCGCTTGTCGTGGGGCTCCTCGAGCTTTTCGCCGGCCATGGGCAGAACCGCTTCTACCGGGAGCTGGAAGAATGGCTCTCCGGTATCACCCGTGTCAGCTATTCGAGCGGCGAGGGCGAGGGGGATAGCGACGCGGGAGGGCCGGCCGACGCCTTCGGCCATGTTCTCGAACAGCTTGCAGAGCAGCTTGAGGCGCTCCAGGGCCTCGTGACGCAGAACGACGTCGGGCGCGCGATGATGGACGACCGGCTTGGCCGGTTGGCGGACGCTGTCGAGACCATGACGGAACGGCTGGACGGATCGGGGTCCGTCGCCGCGCTCGAACGCATCGCCGCCACCCAGGAACGGTTGATCGAGCGGCTCGGCACCGCCGACGGCGGTGAGGGCATAGACGCCGAGAGCCGCATGCGCCTGCGTTCGATCGACGTGCAGCTCCTGCGCATCCTCGAGGAGATTTCCGCCGGGCGGCAGGAAAGCGTCAGCGAACTGCGCACCGATCTGCACGCCCTGACCCGCGCGCTCCAACGCCAGAGCGGGGCCGGCCCCACCCCGGTGCCCACCCGCAAGTCGAGCTGATACATGGCGCTTTCCCGCCGGACAGGCCAGCGCTTCCAGGCCTCGATCTGGCCCGGGTTCGTCGACGCGATGACCGGGCTGCTGCTGGTCCTCATGTTCGTGCTGACGATCTTCATGGTGGTGCAGTACGTGCTGAGGGAGACGATCTCGGGCCAGGAGAGCGAGCTCGACCAGCTCAACGCCGAGGTGGCGGCACTCGCCGATGCGCTGGGGCTGGAGCAATCGCGCGCGACCCGGCTGCAGAACCGCGTGGGCGAGCTTTCCTCGGCCGTCGAGGCGGCGCAGACCGAGGCCGAGCAGCAACGCGCGCTGATTGCCGCGCTCACCGCGGAGCGTGACCGGCAGGATGCCGCGCTCGCGGATGCCGAGGCGACGATCACCGGGTTCGAGGCTCAGGTTGCCGCGCTTCTTTCGGAGCGTGACGCCGCCCTCGGCCAGGTGGCCGATCTAGAGGTGGCGCGCGAAACGCTCGAGGGCGAACAGGCGCGGCTGCTTTCCCGGCAGGAGGCGTTGGAGCTCGCACTCGCCACCGCCCGCCAGGAGGTGGATGCCCAGGCCGAGGCCGCCCGCCTCGCCGCGGCGCGCAGTGAGGCGCTCGAGGCGCTGATCGCCGATCTGGAACGTGACAATGCCGCGCAGGCGGCGTCCCTCAGCGATGCGCTCGCTCGGCTCGAAACGGCTGAAGGCGAGGCCGCCAGCCTGTCGGACCGCTTGCTGGCCCTTCGCGCTGCGCTGGCGGAGGAGGAGCAGGCCCGCGAGGACGCGACGACGGCCCTCGCCGCACTTGGCGAGGAGCTTTCCGCCGAGGAAGCCGCAAGGCTTGAAGCCGCCGCGGCGGCGGAGGCCCTGCGCGCCGAGCTGGAGACGGTGAGCGAACGGCTCTCGGAGGAGGAGGCGGCCAGACTCGCTGAAATGGCGGCTGCCGAGGTGCTTCGCGAGCGCTTCGCCAGTATCGACGCCGCGCTCACCGCCGAGGAGGAGGCGCGGCTGGCTGAGGCCGCCGCTGCCGAAGCGCTGCGCCAGCGGCTGGCGGAGGCCGATGCGGAGCTCACGGCAATGACCCTGGCGCTCGAGGAGCAGCGTGCCCGCGCGGAAGAGACCCTCACGCTCCTGGCGGCTGCGCGCGCGGCGCAGGCCGAGGCAGAGGTGCTCGCGCAGGAGCGGCTGACGGAGGCCGAACGCGCCGCTGCACTGCGTACGATGGCCGAAGCGGAGCTTTCCGACGAGGTCGAGGTCTCGGCGGAGGCGCGCCGCGAGGTCGCTGCGCTGAACGAGCAGGTGGCGGCCTTGCGCGCGCAGCTTGCCTCGCTCCAGGGCCTTCTCGATGCCGCGGCTGCCGATGATGCTGCTGCGCAGGTCCAGATCCAGGCGCTCGGCTCGGAGCTGAACGCCGCGCTTGCGCGGGTGGCTGCTGAGGAGCGCCGCCGGCGCGAACTGGAAGAGGCCGAGCGGCTGCGGCTGGAAGAAGAGGCGCGCCGGCTCGCGGAGGAGGCCCGGCGCCTCGAGAACTATCAATCCGAGTTCTTCGGCCAGCTTCGCGAGCTGCTGGGCAACCGGGAGGGGGTACAGATCGTGGGCGATCGTTTCGTGTTTTCGTCCGAGGTTCTGTTTCAGCCGGCGCAGGCGGATCTCTCTCCGGCCGGGCAGGCCCAGATCTCCGGTGTAACGGACATCATCAACGAGATCCGGTCCGACATACCCGAGGAGTTGGACTGGGTGCTGCGAGTCGATGGCCACACCGACAATGTCCCGCTCTCCGGCTTCGGCGAATACCGCAACAACTGGGAGCTCAGCCAGGCCCGGGCTCTTTCGGTGGTGGAGTTCATGGTGAACGAACTCGGGTTCCCGCCCCAGCGGCTCGCGGCCACGGGCTTCGGCGAATACCGGCCGGTGAACGCTGCAGACACCGCGGAGGCCCGCGCACAGAACCGGCGGATCGAGCTGAAGCTGACCGAGCGCTAGGGTCGGCGCAAAGTGGATTCGATGCGTGCGGCGGAAGACGTCGAGGGCCGAGCTGCGGCACGGCATGCACGACGCGCCGCTACTCGACGGTCAGCGTCGCTTCGAGCCTGTCGATTTCCGCGCCGCCACGCAGAAGGCGCACCGTTCCGTTGTAGAGGCCCGGTGGCCAGCCTGTATCGGGCCGACGCAGCCCGCGCGCGCGGTAGTACTTCGCCTGGGCTCGCTCCAGCTCGGCCTCTGCGCGGATCACAATTCGCCCGTCGGGCGCGAGGATCGTGATCTCCATGATGTCACCGGCGCGGCCGCCGAAGGCGTAGCCCCAAAGAACAATGCCGGCGCTGTCGGTTCCGAGCCGCGTGGCGGCGGCGCTTCCGGCCTTGACGTTCGCGTATTCCGGTATTTCCGGCCAGTAGCCCGCGGCGATCAGCCCGCCGGGGACATAGGCCGGCGGGCTGATCCAGAGCGTATCGGCCGGGTCGGGCTGCGCGCCGCAAACGCGCTCGCCGTCGAGATCGAACGGGTCGATCACAGTGTCGCCGCGGCGCACGGCGAGGTGGACGTGCGGGAATTCCGTCAGTCCCGAGAGACCGACCGTACCGAGGCGCTGGCCCCGCTCGACCGCATCGCCACGCCGAACGGCGATGCTCCCGCGGGCGAGGTGGCAGTACTGGGTGACCCAGCCGTCGCCGTGGTCCAGCAGCACCCCGTTTCCGCACTCGCGCCCCTCGATGTCCGGTGCGCCGGGGATGCCCTGGAGGAAATCGTCCATCCCGTCGCGCAGGCCCACCACGATGCCGGGCGCTGCGGCGATCACGGGAACATCGCGTTCGAGGTCCGCCAGGGTCGGCAGCGCGAAATCCGTTCCGCGGTGCCCGTCGTAGCTGAGCCCGCCGCAGGCGAAGTCGGCAGCGCCCGGGCCCGGGTCGCGATCCACGAACTGCTGGATGTGGCAATCGGTGCCGAGCGTGCACTCGAGCGGCAGCCCGAGTGCGGGCTGCCCCGCCACGGGCACGGCCGCGAAGGCACAAAGTGCGAACGCGGCCGTGAAACGTGCTCCGGGCACGGGCGGCTCAGTCGGCCGTGAGCAGTGGCGGCTTGTTGCCCGAGAGGCGCGGATTCTCCGGCGCCTCGAGCTCCAGCTTGAGCGCACCGTCGCGGACGGTGACCTTCACCAGCCCGCCCTTGGCAAGCTTCCCGAACAGAAGCTCTTCCGCCAGCGGCTTCTTGATGTGCTCCTGGATCACGCGGCCGAGCGGGCGTGCCCCCATCTTGTCGTCGTATCCCTTGTCGGCCAGCCAGGCCGCGGCGGCGTCCGACAGCTCGATGGTCACGTTGCGGTCCATCAGCTGGGCTTCGAGCTGGAGCACGAACTTCTCCACGACCTGCAGGATCACCTCTTTCGGCAGCGGCGCGAAGCTGATGACGGCGTCGAGCCGGTTGCGGAACTCGGGCGTGAACGTGCGCTCGATGGCGGCCGTGTCCTCGCCCTCGCGGCGGTCGCGACCGAAGCCGATGGCGGCCTTCGCCTGTTCCGCGGCACCCGCGTTGGAGGTCATGATAAGGATCACGTTCCGGAAATCCACGGTCCGGCCGTTGTGGTCGGTCAGTTTGCCGTGGTCCATCACCTGCAGGAGGATGTTGTAGACATCCGGATGCGCTTTCTCGATCTCGTCGAGCAGCAGCACGCAATGGGGGTGCTGGTCCACGCCATCGGTCAGCATGCCGCCCTGGTCGAAGCCCACGTAACCGGGGGGAGCCCCGATCAGCCGGCTGACGGCGTGCTTCTCCATGTATTCCGACATGTCGAAGCGCAGGAGTTCGACCCCCAGGGTATCGGCCAGCTGCTTGGCAACTTCCGTCTTGCCCACGCCTGTCGGCCCGGCGAAGAGGTAGTTGCCGATGGGCTTCTCGGGTTCGCGAAGCCCGGCACGCGCCAGCTTGATTGCCGAGGACAGCGCCTCGATCGCCGGATCCTGGCCGAACACGACCCGCTTGAGCGAGGCCTCGAGATCCTTGAGGACCTCGGCATCGTCCTTGGAGACGTTCTTCGGCGGGATTCGCGCGATCTTGGCGACAACCGCCTCGATCTCCTTCGCTCCGATCGTCTTGCGGCGCTTCGATTCCGCCACGAGGTGTTGCGCTGCGCCGGCCTCGTCGATCACGTCGATCGCCTTGTCGGGCAGCTTGCGGTCGTTGATGTAGCGCGCCGAAAGCTCCACCGCCGTCTTGATGGCGTCGGACGTGTACTTGATGTGGTGGTGGTCCTCGAAATAGGGCTTGAGGCCCTTGAGGATCTTCACCGTGTCTTCCACCGAGGGTTCCGTCACG
>CAYXOX010000162.1:0-6397 GCA_964466745.1 uncultured Rhodobacterales bacterium | reverse complement strand
ATCCGCGTTCCGACATGCCGGCGACGCAGTTCAACATGAAATGGGTGGAACAGGCCGGGCTTGTGAAGTTCGATTTCCTCGGGCTGAAGACACTGACGGTGATCGAGAACGCGCTCAAGTTGCTTCGAGACCGCGGCGTCGAGATCGACATCGGCGCCATTCCCCTCGACGACGCAAAGACCTACGAGCTCTACGCCTCGGCGCGCACGGTCGCTGTGTTCCAGGTGGAAAGCGCGGGGATGATGGATGCGCTCAGGCGCATGAAGCCGACCTGCATCGAGGACATCGTGGCGCTGGTGGCCCTCTATCGCCCCGGCCCGATGGAGAACATCCCCAAGTACTGCGAGGTCAAGAACGGGTTGAGCGCCCGCGAAAGCATTCACCCGCTGATCGACCACATCCTCGACGAGACCCAGGGGATCATCGTCTACCAGGAACAGGTGATGCAGATCGCGCAGGAAATGGCGGGCTACAGCCTCGGTGGCGCCGACCTGCTGCGCAGGGCGATGGGCAAGAAGATCCAGGCGGCGATGGACGCCGAGAGGCCGAAGTTCCTCGCCGGCGCCGCGCAAAAGGGGGTGCCGAAGGGCAAGGCCCAGGAGGTTTGGGACCTGCTCGACAAGTTCGCCAACTACGGCTTCAACAAGTCCCACGCCGCTGCCTACGCGGTCGTCAGCTACCAGACGGCGTGGCTGAAGGCGAACCACCCTGTGGAATTCATGGCCGGGGTGATGAACTGCGACATCCACCTGACCGACAAGCTCGCCGGCTTTGCCGAGGAGGTCCGCCGCGGCCTCGGCATCGAGATCGTACCGCCGTGCGTGAACCGGTCCATGGCGGAGTTCGCGGTAAGCGAGGGCCGCCTCGTCTACGGGCTGGGCGCCCTCAAGAACGTGGGCGTCGAGGCCATGCGGTTGATCGTGGAGGCCCGAGACGGGCATGCCGCGGCATCGACCGGGCCGGGCGCCCCCCAACCCGGCCTCGAGCCGGGGCCCCGCGCCGATGCGCCTCGCGAAGCCCGCGAGGCCGCGGGCCAGGCCCGGGGCGGGCGTTCCGGGCCAGCGGACGCCCCGGGAAAACCCTTCGTCACGCTCTTCGATTTCGCGCGGCGGGTGGATCTCAAGCGCATCGGAAAACGCCCGCTGGAGATGCTTGCACGCGCCGGCGCCTTCGATGCGCTCGACCGCAACCGGCGCCGGGTCCTCGACAGCCTCGATGCGTTGGTGGGCTACTCCGCGGCGATCCACGAGCAGCGCGGCTCCGCGCAGGTCTCGCTCTTCGGTGAGGCGGGCGAGGATCTGCCCGAGCCGCGGCTTTCTCCGGTGGACGACTGGCTGCCGGCCGAGCGGCTGGGCGAGGAATTCGCCGCCGTCGGTTTCTACCTCTCCGGCCATCCGCTGGATGACTACACCGCGAGCCTGCGCCGCGAAGGCGTGATGAGCCTCGCCTCGGTGGCGGCAAAGGCGCGCGAGGCGCCCCATGTGGCCCGCATCGCGGGCGTGGTGGCGGCGCGCGACGAGCGCAAGTCGGCGCGCGGCAACCGATACGCCTTCATCCGCCTTTCGGACCCCTCCGGCCAGTACGAGGCGACGATGTTCTCCGAGGCGCTGGAAGCCGCCCGCGACCACCTCGAGCCCGGCGCGCGGGTGGTGCTCACGGTAGAGGCGACCATGGAGGGGGATACGCTCAAGCTGCTGGCCCGGGGCGCGCAGCCCATCGATGCGGCGGTGACGGCGCGGGGCAGCGCCGGGCTCAGGGTCTTCGTGGAGGCGCCGGCGGCGATCGGCTCGGCCGCCGCGGTGCTGGAGGGGGCGCGCCGCGCGGCCCGCACGGCCGCGAGGGGCCCGATCCGCATCTGCCTGCTCGCGCCCGATCTGCCGGGCGAGGTGGAGATGGATCTCGGGCCTGATTTTCCCGTCACGCCCGAGATCAAGGGCGCGCTCAAGAGCCTTCCCGGGGTGGTGACGGTGGAAGAACTCTGACCGGCCCTCGAGGCTGCGCGGCCCTCCCGGACCATGCTCTGTCCAACCGGCCGCGTGCCTCGAAAGCAAGCGAGAATTCCTTGCGGTCGGGTGTCGCAGAGCCACGACGGGCGCAGTTTCAGGCATATATCCGCATCAAGCCAGGCGACTGAACTTTCACGATCATTGCATTCGCGGGCCGCCTGCCGCCCGAACCCGAACCCGAACGGACACGCCAATGGAAACGCTCCTGCTTTCGCGGATACAATTCGCGGCGAACATCTCGTTCCACATCCTCTTTCCCACGATCACCATCGCCCTCGGCTGGGTGCTGCTCTTCTTCAAGCTGCGGTTCGCGGCAACCGGCGCCGGAAAATGGATGGAGGCCTACCGGTTCTGGGTGAAGGTGTTCGCGCTGTCCTTCGCCATGGGCGTGGTCTCGGGCATCACGATGTCGTTCCAGTTCGGCACCAACTGGCCCGGGTTCATGGAGAACGTCGGGAACATCGCAGGCCCCCTCCTGGCCTACGAGGTGCTGACCGCTTTCTTCCTCGAGGCGGTCTTCCTCGGCATAATGCTGTTCGGCTTCTCCCGCGTGCCGGGCTGGCTGCACACCCTGGCGACGTTCCTTGTCGCCTTCGGCACGACGATGAGCGCGTTCTGGATCCTGGTGCTGAACTCCTGGATGCACACTCCGGCCGGCTTCGAGATCCGCGACGGCGTGGTCCACGCGACCGACTGGCTCGCCATCATCTTCAACCCCTCGATGCCCTACAGGCTGGTGCACATGCTGCTTGCCTCCGGCTTGACGGTGGCGTTCCTGATCGCCGGGTTCTCGGCGTTCCGCTGGCTTCTGGGCGACCGCTCCGAGAGCGTGCGGGCCACCCTGCGCACGGGCCTCGTGATGGGCGCGGCACTGATCCCGCTCCAGATCCTCGCAGGCGACATGCACGGGCTCAACACGCTCGAGCACCAGCCAGCGAAGGTCGCGGCAATGGAGGGCAACTGGGAAACCTCGACCAACGTGCCGCTCCTGCTCTTCGCGCTGCCCGACGAGGAAGCGCGCATGAACCATGCCGAGGTCGCGATACCGGGGCTCGCCTCGCTGATCCTCACGCACAAGCTCGATGGCGAGGTTCCGGGGCTGAACGATTTCGTGGCCGACGACGGCACGATCCTCCATCCGCCCGTCGCGCCGGTCTTCTGGAGCTTTCGGGTGATGGTCGGAACGGGCATCGCGATGCTGGCGCTGAGCTGGGCCGCGCTCGCTGCCATGGCATGGCGGCGGCGGGGCGTGGGGGGCCTGCCCCGCGTGCTGCATTACGCGCTCGTGCCCATGGCCTTCTCCGGCTGGGTCGCGACACTGGCGGGATGGTACACCACCGAGATCGGGCGCCAGCCGTGGCTCGTCACCGGCGTTTTGTCCACCGAGGCGGCGGTGGCCGATGTGCCCGCGCCCATGGTGGCGACCACGCTGATCGCCTACCTCGCCGTCTACGCCGCTCTTCTCGCGGCCTATGTGGGCGTGCTCTTCTACATGGCGACGAGGGCCGCACGCGGTGAAACCGTGAAGACCGAGGACGGCCCGCGCTCGGAAGAAGCGACCATTGCGCTGGTGGCGGGCGAATGAACGGGCTCCTGCATCTCTTCGGGGAGCCCGAGGTGTGGCTTCCCCTCGCCTTCGCCGGCCTCATGGGGGCGTCGATTCTCATCTACGTGGTGCTCGACGGCTTCGACCTGGGCGTGGGCGTGCTCTTTCCCTTCGCCGAGCCCGCCGAGAAGGACCGCATGGTCGCCTCCATCGGCCCGTTCTGGGACGCCAACGAAACCTGGCTCGTGCTCGCCATCGGGCTGCTGCTGGTGGCCTTCCCGGTGGCGCACGGCGCAATCCTGACCGCGCTGTACCTGCCGGTGGCCGTGATGCTGATCGGATTGATCCTGCGGGGCGTCGCCTTCGAGTTCCGCGCCAAGGCGCCTCCCGGGCACAAGCCGGCGTGGAACGCGGCGTTCTATGCCGGCTCGCTGGCCACCTCGCTTTCGCAGGGGTTCATGCTCGGGCTCTACATCATGGGGCTGGAAACCACTCTGGCCACGCTGGCCTTCGCGGCCGTGACGGCGGTGTTTCTCACCGTCGGCTACAGCTTCATCGGCGCGTGCTGGCTGATCCTCAAGACGGAAAACGCGCTGCAGCGCAAGGCGGTGAGTTGGGCGCGCGGCGGGATCTGGGGCGTGGTCCTCGGCATCGGCGCGATCTCGGCCGCCTCGCCCCTTGTCAGCCCGCGCATCTTCGAGAAGTGGTTCTCCTTTCCCGAAGTCATCGCGCTGGCGCCGCTCCCGCTCGCCTCGGCCGCGCTCGTGGTGCTCCTCTGGGTCGGGCTGAAACGCCTGCCCACCTCCGACGACAGCTTCGCATGGTTCCCGTTCTCCGCGGCCATCACGCTGTTCGTGCTGGCGTTCTTCGGTCTGGCCTACAGCTTCTATCCCTACATCGTGCCGGAGAGGCTGACCCTCTACGAGGCCGCCAGCGCGCCCGAAAGCCTGCTCATCATCCTCGTGGGCACCTGTTTCGTGCTGCCGGTCATCCTGGGCTACAGCGTGTTGTCCTACACGGTTTTCCGCGGCAAGGCGCGCGATCTGAGCTACGACTGAACCGGGCAGCGCAGCGCGGCGCCGGCCGAGGCGCCGCTGCCTCCTCGCCGCGAGAGCGCGCGCCATCGCTTGCCCGCTGGCGCAGGAGGCTCTATCCCACGCCGGCAAGGGCGAGCACGGGGCCGGCGGATGAAGAAACAAGACACCACCATGCGGGACTGGGTCGCCACGGCCCGCACCCTCAACGAGGCCCTGCCCTACCTGCAGCGCTATGACGGGGCGTTCGTCGTCATCAAGTTCGGCGGCAACGCGATGGGCGATGCCGAGGCGATGGCCAGCTTCGCACGAGACATCGTGCTATTGCGCCACGTGGGCGTGAACCCGGTGATCGTCCACGGCGGCGGGCCGATGATCAACGAGATGCTGGCCGAACTCGGCCACGAGAGCCGGTTCGTCAACGGCAAGCGCGTAACCGATGCCGTCACCGTGAGGGTGGTGGAAATGGTGCTGGCCGGGCTCGTGAACAAGCGGATCGTTCAGGCGATCAACGACGAGGGCGGCCGTGCCGTAGGCCTTTCGGGCAAGGACGCGCGCCTGATCACCTGCGAGCAGACCGACCCGGCGCTGGGCTTCGTGGGCACCCCCGCCGAGATCGATCCCTCGGTGCTGCACACGCTCTTCGCCGCCGGGATCATCCCGGTGATCGCGCCCATAGGTGCCGGGCGCGATGGCGAAACCTACAACATCAACGGCGACACTGCGGCCGGCGCAATCGCGGCCGCGCTGAAAGCCGACAGGCTGCTGCTCCTCACCGACGTGGACGGCGTGCGCGGCACCGACGGGCAGGTGATCACCGACCTTACGCCCGACCAGATACACAGGCTCACCCATGACGGTGTGATCGCGGGTGGAATGATCCCGAAAACGGAAACGGCGCTCGCGGCGGTGGAAGGCGGCGTGCGCGCCGTTGTCATTCTCGACGGGCGTGCGCCGAACGCCTGCCTGTTGGAACTCTTCACCGAGCACGGCGCCGGTTCGATGATCCGCGCGGAGAGGGCGCCTTGGGCCGGCTGATCCTGCTCCGCCACGCGAAATCGAGTTGGGCCAGCGCCGGACTCGCCGACCACGACAGGCCGCTCAACGCACGCGGCCGCCGCGCCGCCGCCGCCGTGGGCGATTGGCTGCGGCGGGAGGGCCACATGCCCGACCTCGTGCTCTGCTCCACTGCTCGCCGGACCCGGGAGACAGCGGAACTGCTGGGCCTCGATGCCGAGCTGCGCACGCTTCCCGAGCTCTACCACGCCGAGCCGGCCGCGATGGCGGGCGTCCTGCGCAGGGCGGGCGATGCCGAGTGCTTGCTGATGGTGGGGCACAACCCGGGTATCGCCGCCTTCGCCGCCGCGCTGGTGGAGCGCCCTCCGGCTCATCCCCGCTTTCTCGATTATCCCACGGCGGCCACGCTGGTGGCCGATTTCGCCTCGGGTTGGGCCGATCTGCGCGCGGGTACCGGCGCGGTGGTGGACTTCATCGTGCCGGCGGATCTCGACCCTGCGCTGGCCGGGTAAGCCACCCCGCGCCGGCGCGCGCCGTGCGGCTAGTGGCCGAGGATCTGGCTGAGGAAGAGCTTCGTCCGTTCGGACTTCGGGTTGTTGAAGAACGCTTCGGGCTCGTTCTGCTCCACGATCTGTCCTTCGTCCATGAAGATCACGCGGTTGGCCACCTGGCGGGCAAAGCCCATCTCGTGGGTCACGACGATCATGGTCATGCCCTCCCGCGCGAGCTCGATCATGGTATCGAGCACCTCCTTGATCATCTCCGGATCGAGCGCCGAGGTCGGCTCGTCGAAC
>CAYXOX010000161.1:0-6588 GCA_964466745.1 uncultured Rhodobacterales bacterium | reverse complement strand
GCTGGAGGCAGGGCTTCTCGGCGGCGATCACGTCGTCGGGGAGGATCACGGCAAACGGTTCGTTGGCGATCAGCCGCTTTGCGCACCACACGGCGTGTCCGAGGCCCAGCGCCTTGTGCTGGCGGATGTAGGCGATTGCGCCGCTGTCCATGTTGGTGGTCTTCAGAACGTCGAGCAGATCCTGCTTGCCCTTCTTGCGGAGCGAGGCCTCGAGCTCGGGCGCGAGATCGAAGTAGTCTTCCAGGGCGCTCTTGCCCCGGGACGTCACGAAGATGAATTCCTTTATGCCCGCGGCGCGGGCCTCGTCGATCGCGTACTGGATGAGCGGACGGTCCACGAGGGTCATGATCTCTTTCGGAACCGATTTGGTCGCGGGAAGAAACCGCGTCCCCAGACCGGCCACCGGGAAGACCGCCTTCGTTACCTTGCGTCGCATGTACTACCTTTCGTTGCCTTCGGTGAGCTTGCTCGCGCAGACAGCTAACACATTAGAGGTTAACGGGACCATGTAGAATTCAAGGAAAAGGGGTGCCGGGCGGGCCCGAGCCGGTCCTTGCGCGGTCTGGCGGGGAAGCCGGGCCCGGCGTGCGATGCATGGTGCCGGGCCGGTTCCGGCGGCGCGGCGAAACGGCTAGAGCCAGGTTTCCACGGGCGAAACATGGAGCCCGCGGACAGGCGCCACCCGGGCCGCTTCGCGGCGCAGCCGCCGCCTGAGCGTGAGCGCGGCACCGCGCGGTGCCGTTCGCTCCGAGAGGCCCCAGAGGCCGCCCGTCTGTTCCCAGACTCCCGCCTCGGTGAAGCGCACACGGTGGTTCCATGCCGTGGGCGAAAACAGAAAGAGGCTCACCGTTGCCCCGTCGCGCGCTGCCTCGGCGGCTTCCGCGCGCAGGCGACGCGCGTTCCACGCCCAGCCTGCCGCCACGACGCCGAGCCCCCTGTCCGCGCCGCCTTCGAAGGGCAGAAAGCCGCGCTCCGCGTGGCCCAGCGGCGGCAAGGGCTGCAACGGGCGCAGCTTCCCCGCTTCCCAGCCCTCGCCGAGGCTCGCCATCAGCCGCGCGACATCGCGCGGCTCGATCCGCCCGGCCACCATGTGGCGCAGGAGCCGTGCGCGCTGTTCGCCGCGGAAGACGGCAAAACGCGCCTCAAGGGCCTCGGGCGCGTGGCGGCGCAGGAAAACGGCGAGGCTCGCGCCCTCCTCGAACAGGCTGCGGGGAACGCGATCTGCGCGGCGCCGTGCGCTCGCGTCGACACCGTGGTGCACCACCGCGCCGGGCACGATCGCCGTCATGTGCCCCTCCCGCGCGAGCCGCAGGTTGAGATCCGTGTCTTCGAGGAAGAAGCGAAATGCGGGGTCGAACCCGCCCAGCTGGGTGAGCACCGAACGGCGCACGGCCATGTTGGTGCCTTCCGTCCGCACCCCGCGCCCGGCCGGCGGCTCGAAAACCGCGATCTCGTGACCGTCCGTTGAAAGGGCCCGATGCTCGCCCAGCGCGTTGACCTCGCGCGGGCCCCACTGCACCGAGATCCCGTTGCGCCCCAGAACCGTGCCGCCGGCTGCCGCGACATCCGGCGGCCCGAAGGCACCGGCGAGGGCATCGAGCCAGGTGGGCTCGGGCACGGCGTCGTCGTCGATGAAGGCCAGGATCTCGCCGGCTGCCGCGGCCACCCCGAGATTGCGGGCCTGCGAGAGATTGGGGGCATCGAACGCCACCAGCTTCAGGCGCCCGGCGAGCCCCGTGCGCTCCACTGCCGCGCGCCCCTCCGCATCGGTCACCACGACGATCTCGAAGGTGAGGCAGAACAGCCGCGTGAGCGCATCGAGGCAGCGCGCCAGCGCAGCCGGGCGCCCGCGGCTGGCCACGATGACGCTTACGGGAAGCTCCTCGTCAGCGCCGGACGCCCTTTTCATTCCATGCCCATGTCGGCCAGCATGGCCTCGAGGCGCGGCACGTCCTCGGGGTTGTTCAGCTCCCAGAACGAGCGGCCGCGGGCCTCCACCTCGACGCAGAGCATCGCCCGCCCGCGCTCGAGAAACCGCAGCTGCTCGAGCCCCTCGTTCCGCTCCAGCGGGCCCGCATCCCAGCCGGGATAGGCCGCCAGCGCCTCGGGCCGGTAGGCATAGACGCCGACGTGGTGGAACACAGGCGTGGGTGCGGCCTCCCCGCCGGCACCGGCCGGCGCGGCGGTGAAGGGGATCACCTCCTTGGAGAAGTAGAGCGCCCGGCCGGCGGAATCGAACACGGCCGTCGTGCCGCCCACGCGCCCCGCCGCCCGATCGGCCCGCAGGCTCGCGAGCGCGTCCGGGCTGCAGCGCAGCACCGGGGTCGCGGCATCCGCGCGGGTATCGCGGTCGAGCGCGGAAACGAGCGCATCCACGAACCACGGCGGGGTAAGCGGCGCATCGCCCTGCAGGTTGACGACGATCCGGGCCTCGCTGCCCAGCGCCGTGGCGGCCTCGGCAACCCGTTCGGTGCCGTTTCGTGCCTCCGGAGACGTCATGACCACTTCGGCTCCGAAGCCGAGTGCCGCGTCCCGGATACGATCATCGTCGGTTGCGACGACCACGCGGTCGGCGCTGGCGACGGCCTTCGCGGCTCTCCAGGTCCGCTCGATCAGCGTGCGCGCGCCGCCTCCCGCGCCGCGCAGGGGCACGAGCGGCTTGCCCGGGTAGCGGCTGGACGCGTAGCGCGCCGGGATGACGACAAGAACGCCCGTCATCCGCGCACAAGCTCCACTCCCGGTGCGTAGGCGATGAAGAAGGGATTCTCGAAGCCCGGCTTGGCGTAGCGAAGCGGATCGTGGGTGTCGAAGCGCACGACATGCCCGCCGGCGGCCGAGAGCACGGCGTGTCCGGCCGCGGTATCCCACTCCATGGTCCGCCCGAGGCGCGGATAGAGATCGGCCTCGCCGGTCGCGAGAAGACAGAACTTCAGCGAGGAGCCCGCCGCCTTGAACTCGGCCACGTCGTAACGCGCGATGTAGGCGTCCGTCGCGGCGTCGCGGTGCGATTTCGAGGCCACGACGCGCAGTGCCGCGGGATCGGGGCGTGCCACGGCGAGCCGCTTGCGGGCGCCGGGCGTCTCTTCTGCCCCGGGCGGCACCTCCTCCCAGGCCGCGCCTTTTGCATCGGTGAGAAAGAGCCGGCCTCGTGCCGGTGCGTAGACGACACCGCGCACGGGCACGCCGTCTTCGACCCAGGCGATGTTGACGGTGAAATCGCCCCGGCGCTGAACGAACTCCTTGGTGCCATCGAGCGGATCCACGATGAAGAAGTCGCGCGCTTGCGTGTCGTGGGTGGCGGCCTGTTCCTCGGTCACGAGCGCGGCATCGGGGAAGGCCGCGCGAAGGCCGGCAGAGATGATGGCGTCGGCCGCCTCGTCGGCGGCCGTCACCGGGCTGTTGTCGGCCTTGGCCCGGGTCGCCAGCTCCTCGTCCCCGTAGAACTGCATGATACGGGCGCCGGCCTCCAGCGCGAGGCGGCGCATCACGCCGGGAAGCTGGGAATGGTCCATCGATCAGGCTCCCGGTCTGGGCGCGCACGGCGCGCAATTGCATCGTCGGCGGGTTCTCCTTATCGTTGCACGCACACGGAACGGCAAGAAGTTCCGGTATTAAAGGGCAGGTCCACGAAGGAGCAGGGCCCGGGATGTTCGAGCGACGCACGCCGCAGACCGCTGTCGGCACGTTCTTCCGCATGAGCGAGCTCGTGTATCACGGCATCGTGCGGAACGTGCGCTCCTCCCACGGGAACGCGCTGGCTGCGATCTTCATCAACGTCATGCAGATGATCATTCTCGTGCTGGTCTTCTACTTCATGTTCTCGGTTCTCGGCCTGAGGGGCGTGGCCCTTCGCGGCGATTTCCTCGTGTTCATCATGAGCGGGATCTTCCTGTTCATGACCCACATAAAGGCGCTCAGCGCGGTGATGGGCGCCGAGGGCCCGACCTCGCCGATGATGAAGCACGCGCCGATGAACACCATCGTCGCCATCGGCTCCGCAATGTTCGGGACGCTCTACATCCAGATCCTCTCGGCCTGCCTCGTGCTCTACGGCTACCACGTGCTGGTGAACCCGATCAGCTTCGACCAGCCGTTCGGCACCTTCTTCATGTTCATCCTGGCGTGGTTCTCCGGCTCGGCCATCGGGATCCTGCTGCTCGCGCTCAAGCCATGGGCGCCGCGCGTGGTGGGGATCGTCGCGCAGCTCTTCATGCGAGTGAACATGATCGCCTCGGGCAAGATGTTCGTGGCCAACAACCTGCCCGGCTACATGCGTGACTTCTTCGACTGGAACCCGCTCTTCCATGCCATCGACCAGGCACGTGGATTCGCCTTCCTCAACTACGCGCCCCGATACACCGACATCGCCTATCCGCTGATCCTCTCGGTCGTCCTCATCATGATCGGCTTCATGCTGGAATTCACGACCCGACGGGCGGCGTCGCAAAGCTGGTCGGCTCGGGATTGATGCCGGGCACGGGCGCGTTCCGGTGGCTGGCTGCAGCAACCCTTGCGCTCGCAGCCGCGCTTGCAGCCCCGGCGAACGCCACGCAGGAGGGCTGGCCCGCGCTTTTCGACGTGGACGGAGTTGCGCCGGACGACGAGCTGAACATCCGCGCCGCCCCCAGCGCGGGCGCTGCCCGCATCGGCAGCCTTGCGCCGGACGCGACCGGCATCGAGGTGATCCGGCCCGACGAACGCCTGCGCTGGGGCCTCGTCAACACGGGCGAGGGCACGGGCTCGGTTTCGCTGGCGTATCTCGCGCGCCGCGCAGGGCAATGGGATGGCGCTGTCCCCCGGATCGCCCGGTGCTTCGGGACGGAGCCGTTCTGGTCCGTTCGGGTTGAACGGGAGGGGGAGCTGAGCTTCTCCGCCCTCGAAGAGCCGAACCGGGCGTTCGGCGTGCCTCGCGTGACGGGATCGGAGAACAGCCGCCGCAGCCACGCCTACGTCGCAAGCGGCGAGGCGGGAACGCTCACACTGGTCGTGCGGGGGGAGATGTGCTCCGACGGAATGTCCGACAGGGCATACGGCCTCGCGGTGGATGCCCTGCTCGTAGAAGGCCAAGGCCTGCGCATGCTCTCGGGTTGCTGTTCGTTGTCGCCGCCGTGAGCCGCGACGGGCACTGCTCGCCGCCAGACCGCGCGCTGCCTGCAGGGCCCGGCTCCGGAAAGGGCCACGCCTCCAGCTCAGGGCCCCGCGATGCGGAGCGTGAGGTTCACCCGGCCGGGCGCGCGCATCAGCGCCGAGGTGCCGGGGCGCAGGCGGGTCAGGCCGTGGTAGGCGAGCCGCGCCGCCCCCGCCATCACCAGCACGTCGCCCGAGCGGAGCCAGATGGCCTCGGTGCGCCCGCCGCGCTCCGTTCCGCCCACGCGAAGCTGGCCGTCGTCGCCGAGGGAGATCGAAACGACCGGCCAGTCGAGGCAGGCCTCGTCGCGGTCGCTGTGCATCCCCATCCGCGCGTCGGGATCGTAGTGGTTCACGAGGCAGCTGTCGGGCAGGCGCGACACGCCGGAAACCGCCTTCCATACCTCGAGCGCGAGGGGAGGGATGGCAGGCCAGGGGCGGCCGTCGGGCTGGGCGGACGCGTATCGGTAGCCCGCGCCGTCCGACATCCAGCCAAGCGCCCCGGCCGCGCTCATGCCTACGCTCATCCGCCGCCCGCCGGGCACCGTGTAGCGGCGCAGGGGGGCGGCCCGCAGAACTTCGCGGACCTCCTCGAGCAGCCTGGCCTGCAGCGCACGGTCCAGCAGGGCCTCGTGGAGCGCGAATCCGGCAACCTCCCGCGGCGCCGGCAAAGGCGCCGCGAACGGTCCCGAACCCTCGCGCGCGTCGCTCTCCTGCCTCGGTTTTGCCTCCATTTCGCCCTTTCGCGGCTGGTTGCAGCGCCCAAACCCGCCCCCTATATACCCCCGGAAGCGTGAGGGCGCCCAGTTTGCACGGCCAGCCCCCAGCGACAACCGAACAGGGGGCGAGGATGCCGCGCCGGGTCCGCGTGCCCCATATCGCCTGAAGCGAAAGGGATTGAAGTCATGGCTAAAGTCATCGGTATCGACCTTGGCACCACCAACAGCTGCGTCGCCATCATGGACGGCTCGCAGCCCCGCGTGATCGAGAACGCGGAAGGCGCGCGCACGACGCCCTCCATCGTTGCGTTCGCGGAAAGCGAACGGCTCGTCGGCCAGCCCGCGAAGCGGCAGGCCGTGACGAACCCCGAGAACACGATCTTCGCCGTCAAGCGCCTGATCGGCCGCCGGACCGACGATCCGGAGGTGACGAAGGACAAGAAGATCGTCCCCTACACGATCGTGGACGGCGGCAACGGCGACGCGTGGGTCGAGGCGCGCGGCGAGAAGTACTCTCCCTCCCAGATCTCCGCCTTCATCCTGCAGAAAATGAAGGAGACCGCCGAGAGCTATCTCGGCGAGAAGGTGGAGCAGGCCGTCATCACCGTTCCGGCCTACTTCAACGACGCCCAGCGCCAGGCCACCAAGGACGCCGGCAAGATCGCCGGGCTCGACGTGCTGCGCATCATCAACGAGCCCACCGCCGCCGCTCTGGCCTACGGGCTCGACAAGAAGGAATCCA
>CAYXOX010000160.1:2932-6774 GCA_964466745.1 uncultured Rhodobacterales bacterium | reverse complement strand
GCCGCTCTTCCAGGAACAGGCGATGCAGATCGCCATCGTGGGCGCGGGCTTCGACCCCTCGGAGGCGGACCGCCTGCGCCGTTCGCTGGCGACCTTCAGCAAGCACGGCAACGTCGGCGAGTTCCGCGCCCGGTTCATGCGCGGCATGCGCGAGAACGGCTACGACGAGGCGTTCGCCGCGCGCTGCTTTTCCCAGATCGAGGGCTTCGGCTCCTACGGGTTTCCCGAAAGTCACGCCGCGAGCTTCGCGCTGCTCGTCTATGCCTCCTCCTGGCTGAAGTGCCACCACCCGGGCATCTTCGCCTGCGCGCTGCTCAACTCCCAGCCGATGGGGTTCTACGCGCCCGCGCAGATCGTGCGCGATGCCCGCGAGCACGGGGTGGAGGTGCGCCCGGTGTGCATCAACGCCAGCTACTGGGACAACGTGATGGAGCCCGACGGACGCGGCGGCCTGGCGCTGCGGCTGGGTTTCCGCCAGGTGAAGTCGGTGGCGCAGGAGGAGGCGCAGTGGATCGTGGCCGCCCGGGCCAACGGCTACCCCGACGTGGAAACGGTGTGGCGGCGGGCCGGCGTGATGCCGCGCACCCTCCAGAAGCTCGCCGAGGCCGATGTGTTCGCCTCCCTCGGGCTCGCGCGGCGCGAGGCGCTCTGGGCGGCAAGGGCGCTGGGCGGCGCCGTGCCGCTGCCGCTCTTCGCCGCCGGTTTCGACGGCGAAACGGCGGGCGAGCCGGCGGTAACGCTTCCCCCCATGAGCCTCGGCGAGGAGGTGGTGGAGGATTACGTCGCCCTGCGCCTCAGCCTGCGGGCGCATCCGCTGGCGCTTCTGCGCCACCTCCTGACCCCGGGCACGGGCGCGGGCGCGGGCGCCAGCCCCGGAGGGAGCGGCACCGGAGGCCCGGGCGGCGCGGGGCGCGCGGCTCCGGGCGGAATGCCCGGCACCGGCTGACCATGGCCGCGCCGACCCCCGCCGCGCCTCGCGGCCCTTCGAGGAACGTGCCCGGCCGCTGCATCGCCCGCGGGCTCTCAGCCCGGCCGGCCGCGCCGCGCAGCGCCCCGCGGCGGAACGCCGGCCGCGGCCGGGAACGGGCGCGCCAAAGCGGCCGCCGGGGCCCGCACCCGGGCGCTCAGACGCGGTTGGTGATCCAGCGGCACTGGTAGGGCCCGAGCGGGATGGGCCCGCCGGCCGGCTCGATCCGCTCGCCCGAGAGGATATCGTGCCACGTCTCGCCGTCGATGAGGTTGAGCGCCCCCACCGGCACGTCCAGCGCCTCGCCACTCACGTTGTGCAGCGCGAACAGCGACTGGTCGCGATCGAGGCTCTGGCGCCACAGGCCGAACACCCTGTCGTCGAGCTGCAGGGTGAACTGCGTGGCGTTCGGGTGGAAGGCCGGCTGCCGTCCGCGCAGGGCGATCCGGTGCTTGAGCGCCGAAAGCGCCCGGGCCTGCACCGAGTCGGGGTCGCAAAGCAGCGCGCGCAGCTGCGGGTAGTCCCAACGGTGGCGGTTGATCGAGCGGTTTCGCCCGGTCTTTTCCACGGTGGCGGTGTCGTTCGGCGTCGCCAGGAGCGCGTGGATGTAGAAGGCCGGGATGCCCTCGAGCGCCATCACGATGGTTTGCGAGCACAGGAAGCGCGGCAATTGCAGCCCGTCCGGCCCTGCGAAGGTGCCCTTCATCGCGTCGTACCAGGTGATGTTCAGCTCGTAGGGCGCCTCGCCGCCGCCCGGCAGGCTCCGCATGGAGATCCGCCCCCCGAAGGCGCGGACCGCGTCGTAGATCCGCCCCTTGTCCTGCTCGGGAAGGATCCCCTCCGCGGGCCGCATCCCGATGCCGTCGTGCGAGGCCGAGAAATTCAGGTAGGCGCAGCCGAGTTGCGCCGGCGGCATGCCCACCTGCCAGCGGTTGAGGAAACGCGCGGTGCCCGACAGCATCGCGTGCAGCAACAGCGGCGGCAGCGAGAAGTTGTAGACGGCATGGGCCTCGTTGCGGTTGCCGAAGTAGCTCAGGTTCTCGGCATTGGGCACGTTGGTTTCCGTGAGCAGGATCACCGGCTCCACCGAGAAGTCGCACAGGAGCCGCATCAGCCGGACGATGGCATGGGTCTGCGGCAGGTGGATCGAGGGGGTGCCGGGCGCCTTCCACAGGAAGGCCACCGCGTCGAGGCGCAGGATGCGCACGCCACGCTCGATGTGTAGGCGCATGATGCGCAGGAATTCCAGCAGGACCTCCGGGTTGCCGAAATCGAGATCCACCTGGTCGTGGCTGAAGGTACACCACACGTGCCGCGGGCCGCGCGAGGTCTCCACCTTCCGCAGGAGCGGATGGGTCCGCGGCCGGACCACCATCGAAAGGTCGTCCTCGGGCGAGGCTTCCTTGAAGAACCGGTCGTAGGGCGCGTGGCCCTGCCGGTAGGCGTTGAACCACGTGCTCTGGGAGGACACGTGATTGAGCACCAGGTCCGACATCAGCAGGAACTCCGAACCGATCCGGCTGATGTCTGCCCAGTCGCCGAGGGTGGGGTTCACGGCCCGGTAGTCGGTCACCGAGAAACCGTCGTCGGAGGTGTAGGGAAAGAACGGCAGGACATGCACGCCGTTGATGGTCCCCTTGAGCTCCGTCACCAGGAAATCGCGCAACAGGTCGAGCGGCTTGTGCACCCCGTCCACGATGGAGTTGCCATAGGTGATCACCAGCGCGTCGCGTTCCGACCACAGGCGGTTGCCGGGCGTGCGGGCGCGCCGGCGCCGGGCGGTGCCCTCGGGCCAGAAGGCGTCGATGATCTGCGTCGCGAGGATGTCGCGGTCGACCTCGGGATAGATCTGTTCGATGAGTTCGCCGAGCTTGGCGGCAAAGGACTGGCTGGTATCGTACATCTGGGCAGGGAGCGGCTTGGTCGTGCCAGCATAGAGCGGTGGCCGAAGGGGGCCAGAGGCAAGATGGGCGCGGCTTGGGGCGTTTTGGCGCGGCCGGGTCGGGGCCCGCCGGGCGCGCCGCTCCGCGCGTTCCCGGCGCAGGCGCCCGCCCGGGCCGCGGGCAGGCGCCCTGGCGTCAGCCCGGCGGCAGCAGACGGCGCCGGCCCCGGGCGTTGAGCAGCCAGACCCGCTCGCCCTCGAAGACCGCGGGGAAGAGCTCGCGCCCGTAACCCGCCCCGCCGTCGAGATCCACCCTCGGGCCGAAATGCGCAGGTTCGGACAGGGCGGTGTGGCCGTGAACCACGAGCTTCGGCCACGGGGCGGGGTGGTCGAGAAAGCCGTCGCGGATCCAGACGAGGTCCTCGGGGTCCTGCCGGTCCAGCGGCACGCCGGGGCGCACACCCGCATGCACGAAGAGCCTCGCCGGCGTATCGAGGGTCCGGGGCAGGCCCTCCACGAAGGCGAGATCGGCCTCGGGCACGCGCCGGGCCGCCTCTGCGGCGATCTCTTCCAACGGCCGCCCCGGGGCGGGATCGATACCGTAGGAGGCGAGCGTCGCCCGCCCGCCCAGCGGCGGCGTGAGCCAGCCGTTGCCCGAGAGGATCCTCCGGTCGTGCTGCTGCCCCTCGCGCACGAAGCGCAGGAACATCAGGTCGTGGTTGCCGAGGAGGCAGTGCCAGGGTCTCCCCTGCGCGAGGCCCGCCCGAAGGCGGGCCAGCGTGCCCGCGGACTCCGGCCCGCGATCGACGAAATCGCCGAGAAACACCACGCGCGCTTCGGGCCCGCCGTCGGCCTCGATCCGGCGCAACGCCTCCTCCAGCTGCTCGAGCTGCCCGTGGATGTCGCCCACCGCGTAGACCGGGTCGTCCATGCCTCGCCTTCCGGGGGCTGCCCCCTCACTTTGGCCGCGAAATACCTCGGGGAGCGCGAGGG
>CAYXOX010000160.1:0-2922 GCA_964466745.1 uncultured Rhodobacterales bacterium | reverse complement strand
TCGCTCCGGGAGGTGCCCGCCCGCGGGGCGGACCGCCCCCCGCGGCCCCGCTTCAGCCCAGATCGAATTCCAGCGCCTTGACCTGCCCGAACATGCCCGTCTCGCGCAGCTTCTGCATCACCGGCTCGTCCACCGGCTCGTCGATGTAGAGCAGCGCGATCGCCTCACCGCCGGGCTGGTTCCGCCCGAGGGTGAAGTTGGCGATGTTCACGCCGGCCTCGCCCATGGTCCGCCCCAGCGTTCCGATGATGCCCGGCCGGTCCTCGTTTGTGGTGTAGATCATGTGCCGCCCGATCTCGGCATCGATGGTGATGCCCTTGATCTGGATGAAGCGCGGCTTGCCGTCGGAGAACACCGTTCCGGCGATCGAGCGCTCGCGCTTTTCGGTCACCACCGAAACCTTGACGTAGCCCTCGAAGATGCCCGACTGGTCCTGGCTCGTGGTGGCGATGCGGATGCCGCGCTCCTTGGCGACGATCGGCGCCGAAACCATGTTCACGTCGGGGTTGGCCTTCTTCATCACCCCGGCGACGAGGGCCGAGTTCAGTGCGTCGAGGTTCATCTCGCTGACGTTGCCGTCGTAGAGGATGTTGATGGCCTGGATCGGCTCGTCGGTCATCTGCCCGATGAAGGCGCCGAGATGGCCGGCAAGCCTGATCCACGGCCCCATAACCCGTGCTTCCTCGGCCGTCACCGAGGGCATGTTGAGCGCGTTCTGAACCGCGCCGGTCAGCAGGTAGTCCGCCATCTGCTCGGCCACCTGCAGGGCCACGTTCTCCTGCGCCTCGGTGGTGGAGGCCCCGAGATGGGGGGTGACAACCACGCCCGGCAGGTTGAAGAGCGGGCTCTGGGTGGCCGGCTCCTCGGAAAACACGTCGAACCCCGCCCCCGCGACATGGCCCGAGCGGATGGCCTCGGCCAGCGCGGCCTCGTCCACGAGGCCGCCGCGGGCGCAGTTGATGATCCGCACGCCCTTCTTGGTGCGCGCCAGTGCCTCGGCGGAGAGGATGTTGCGCGTGGCATCGGTGAGCGGCACGTGAAGGGTGATGAAATCGGCCCGCGCGAGCAGCTCGTCGAGCTCCACCTTCGCGACGCCGAGTTGCGCTGCGCGCTCTTCGGAGAGGAAGGGATCGTAGGCGATCACCTTCATGCGCAGCCCGTGGGCGCGGTCGCAGACGATCGAGCCGATATTGCCCGCACCGATCACGCCCAGCGTCTTGCCTGTGACCTCCACGCCCATGAAACGGGATTTCTCCCACTTGCCGGCATGGGTGGAGGCGTTGGCCTCGGGGATCTGCCGCGCCAAGGCAAGCATCATCGAAATGGCGTGCTCGGCGGTCGTGATGGAGTTGCCGAAAGGCGTGTTCATCACGATCACGCCGCGCTTGGAGGCCGCCGGGATATCGACGTTGTCCACGCCGATGCCCGCGCGGCCGACGACCTTGAGGTTGGGAGCGTGCTCGAGCAGCTTCTCCGTCACCTTCGTGGCCGAGCGGATGGCGAGGCCGTCGTAGCGGCCGATCACCTCGGCGAGGCGCTCCTTGTCCTTGCCGAGCGAGGGATCGAAGTCCACTTCGATGCCCCGGTCACGGAAGATCTGGACGGCGGTTTCGGAAAGCTTGTCGGAAACGAGTACCCTGGGAGCCATGTCGGGCGGTCCTTGTGAAGGGGGCCGCGGATGTGTTGCGGCGCAGCGTTGGAACGGGGAGAAGGGCGCGGCGCGCCAGCCCCCGGCGATCATGGTGCGAAACGGAGGAGCGGGCCCGCGCGGCGGGCCCGCCCGGGCCGGTTCAGGCGGCCTCGGCGAGGGCCGCGATCTCGGCCTCGAAGGCCCAGGCGAGCCACGGGAGCATCGCCTCGATATCGGCGGTTTCCACCGTGGCGCCGCACCAGATCCGCAGGCCCGGCGGCGCGTCGCGGTAGCCCCCCACGTCCAGCGCCGCACCCTCGGCCTCCAGTCGCTTGGCCACCGCCTTGGCGAAGGCGGCTCCGTCGGTGATCCGCGGGTCGGTGAACTTCAGGCAGACGCTCGTCGTGGAGGCGATCTCGGGGCTGGCGGCCAGCGGCGCGATCCAGCCATGCGCGTCCACGAAGCGCGCCACGGCGGCGGCGTTGGCCTCGGACCGCGCGATCAGGGCGGGAAGGCCGCCGATCTCGCGGGCCCAATCCAGGGCGAAGAGGTAGTCTTCGACGCAGAGCATCGAGGGCGTGTTGATCGTCTCGCCCGCGAAGATGCCCTCGATCAGCTTGCCGCCCTTGGTGAGGCGGAAGATCTTGGGCAACGGCCAGGGAGGCGTGTAGCTCTCGAGGCGCGCCACCGCCCGCGGCGACAGGATCAGCACGCCGTGCGCGGCCTCGCCGCCCAGCACCTTCTGCCAGGAGAAGGTGGTGACATCGAGCTTGTCCCAGGGCAGCTCCATGGCAAAGGCCGCGGAGGTGGCGTCGCAGAGGGTCAGCCCGCCACGGTCTGCCGGAATCGCGGCGCCGTCGGGCATCCGCACGCCCGAGGTCGTGCCGTTCCACGTGAAACATACGTCTCGGTCGTAGTCGAGCGAGGCCATGTCCACGATCTCGCCATAGGGCGCCTCGTGCACGCGGGCGTCGAGCTTGAGCTGCTTGACGGCATCGGTCACCCAGCCGGCGCCGAAGCTTTCCCAGGCCACCATCTCGACGGGGCGTTCGCCCAGCATCGTCCACATCGCCATCTCGAAGGCGCCGGTGTCGGAGGCGGGCACGATGCCGATGCGGTAGTCGGCGGGGATGCCCAGCACCTCGCGGGTGCCCTCGATCGCGGCCTTGAGCTTCGCCTTGCCGGCGCTTGCGCGGTGCGAGCGGCCGAGCGGCGCGCCGGACAGCTTGTCGAGGCTGAAGGTGGGGGGCTTGGCACAGGGGCCGGAGGAAAAACGCGGATTGCCCGGCCGC
>CAYXOX010000159.1:0-6900 GCA_964466745.1 uncultured Rhodobacterales bacterium | reverse complement strand
CGTCGAGCCCGGGGATCTGGCTGCCGCCGCCGGTCAGCACGATCTGCTGGGCGGGAAGCTGGTCGAAGCCGGCGGCATCGAGCCTCGCACGCACCTCCTCGAGGATTTCCTCCACCCGGGGGCGCATGATGCCGATGAGTTCGGCCCGGCTCACCCGGCGGCGGTCGTGCTCCCAGTCGCCGGTATCGCCACCGATCTCGATCATCTCGCGATCATCCATCCCGGTTGCAACGACGCCTCCGTAGAAGGTCTTGATCCGCTCGGCCGTGGCGACGGGAACCTGCAGGCCCATGGAAATGTCGGAGGTCACGTGGTCGCCGCCGATGCGCACGGCGTCGGCGAAGATCATGTGCCGTTTCATGAAGACGGAGATCCCCGTCGCCCCGCCGCCCATGTCGATGCAGGCCGAGCCGAGTTCCTGTTCGTCTTCCACCAGCGCCGAAATGCCAGACACGTAGGCGGAGGACGCCACGCCCGCGAGCTCGAGATCGCAGCGCTTGATGCAGTAGAGCAGGTTCTCGATCACGGCGCCGTCGACGCTCAGCAGGTGCATGTCGGTCGTCAGCCGCTCGCCGCGATGCCCGCGCGGATCCGTGAGGCCGGATCGGCTGTCGAGTGCGAAATTCACTGGATGGGCATGCAGCACCTCACGGCCTTCGCCGAGGTCGGGCACATGGCAGGAAGCGAGGCAGCGCGCCACCTCCGCTTCGGTCACCACGCCACCGGCGAGTTCGAGCGCGCCGTCGAGCCCGTAGGAGCGCGGCCGGGCGCCCGAGAAACAGGTGATCACGTGGTCCACGCGGACGTTGGCCATCTTCTGCGCCGCCTGCACGACCGTCCGTATCGCCCGTTCCGTCTCGCGCATGGCATCGATCTCGCCGAAGCGTACCCCGCGCGAGCGCGTCGTGCGCGCACCGATCACGCGGAAGCTCGCCTGCCCGGCCATCGGGCCCACGCCGTCCTCGTCCTTGAAGCGGGGCGGGCCGTCGAAACGCAGGATAAGGCAGGCCATCTTCGACGTGCCGATGTCGAGGATCGCGATCACGCCGCGCTGCATCGCGACCTTTCGCATGTTCCGCATGGCGCGTTGAGCGGAATAGAGATCTGTCATCGGCGTTACTCTCCCAGCCTGAAGCTTCTTATTGCGCGCAGTTCCTCGACGGCCGGCGGATTGAGGCGCACCACCGGTCGCGAGGCGTCCCGCAGGTCCACCACGGCGACGTCGCGTTCCAGAAGGTCGCGCGCCTGCGCCAGCGCCACGACCCGTTCCATTGCCGAAACCGCGCCCTCCATCGGCAGGAGGATCCGCTGGTCGCGGTCGAGCACCACGTCCCATCGCCGCTCGCCCACGCGCACGAGGCCGCGCAGGCGGCCTTTCAGCGGCCGTGCGGCGGCGACCAGCGCGAGCGCCTCTTCCACCGCGCGTTCGGCCCCCTGCCCGGCGAGGAGCGGCAGCTCGGGGCGGTCGGCGCGCGCGAAGATCGCACCGGTCACCGCGCCTTCGTCGTCCACGAGGAAAAGCTGCTCGCCACGCCGCCAGACGGCCACCGGCACACGCTCGGAAACCTGAACCTGCAGCACGCCGCCGGGCCGGATGTGCAGGCTTGCGCTGCGCACCGGCGGCAGCGAGGCCACCGTCTGACGCATGGTCTCGAGATCGAGATCGAAGGAAGAAACGGGAAAGCTGAGGGGCAGCACGGAGCGCACGGCATCGGCCAGTGCCGGGCTCGCGCCGTCGACACGCATCATCTGAACGGTGAACTCGGGGCGCGTCTCGATGGATTCGCGCGCGTCGGCGAACGCCTGCTGCACGCGCAGCCGGTTTTCCTCCTGCGCGAAATAGGCGCCCAGCGCGAAGATCACGAGAAACGACGGCAGGCCCACCCGCATGAGCGCGCGGAAGAGCGGGGTCAGCCAGAGGCGCTGCAGACGGTAGCCCCAACGCGACGGCGCCGGGTCGTGGCGGGGCTCGCTCACCGGTTGCACGAGGCGTCCTCCACGATCCAGCGGCAGAGCGCCCCGAAGCCGATGCCTGCTGCGACAGCCTGCTCGGGTGTCAGCGAGGTGGGCGTCATCCCGGGCTGGGTGTTGGTTTCCAGCAGGATCAGGCCAGCCGTGCCGCGCGCTTCGTCCCAGCGGAAATCGGTGCGGCTCACGCCACGGCAGCCGAGCGCCGCGTGGGCTTTCAGCGCGTAGGCCTCGCAGAGCGCGGAGATCTCTTCGGGGACCTCGGCGGGGATCACGTGGCGCGAGCCGCCGGGCAGGTACTTGGCGTCGTAGTCGTACCAGCCCTCGGTGAGGATGTCGGTCACGCCGAGCGCCCTGTCGCCCATGACCGAGGTGGTCAGCTCGCGGCCGGGCACGTAGGCCTCGACCATCAACAGCTCGGGCAGCGCGGCATCGAGCCGGGGGGGAACCTCGGCATCGGCACCCACGATGTAGACGCCGACCGATGACCCCTCGCAGACAGGCTTGACGACGTAGGGCGGGGGCAGGACGTGGGCCGCCTCGATCTCGGCGCGCGGCGCCACGCGGCTTTCGGCCACCGGCAGGCCCGCGGCGCGATAGGCCTGCTTGGTGCGCTCCTTGTCCATGGCCAGCGCCGAGGCGAGCACGCCCGAGTGGGTGTAGGGAAGCCGGAGCCATTCGAGGAGGCCCTGCACGCAGCCGTCCTCGCCCCAGCGGCCGTGCAGCGCGTTGAACACCACGTCGGGAGCGGTGTCGGCAAGTCGTGCGGGAAGGTCTGCCGCGGCGTCGATCTCGACAACCGTGAACCCTTCGCCGCGCAGCGCCGCGGCGCATTCGCGACCCGTCGAGAGCGACACCTCACGCTCTGCGGAGGGGCCACCCATCAACACGGCCACGCGCTGGGTTGCCCTGCTCGACATCCCCGGTTTCTGCCTCTGATGCGGGCGTCTTTCGGCCCGCTTTACCGCTCTGCTCGGCCCGGTTTTCCGGGCTTATCCGGACAGGTTCTCGCCCACCCGCATGATTTCCCACTCTAGCGCGATGCCGCTGTTTTCGTAAACAGTCTTTCGGACATGTTCGCCCAGCGCCTCGAGTTCGCGCGCAGTGGCGCCGCCCGCGTTGATGAGGAAGTTCGGGTGTTTCTCGCTCATCTGCGCGCCGCCCAGGCGCGCGCCGCGCAAACCGGCGTCGTCGATCACCTTCCAGGCCTTGAGATCGTGAATGTCGTCGGCGCGGCCAGTGGAGCTGAAGCCCGCCGGGTTGCGGAAGGTGGAGCCGGCGCTGCGCTCCTTCGTGGGCTGCGAGGCGTCGCGCCGGGCCAGTTGCTCGGCCATCGCGGCTTCCAGCGCGCCCGGGTCGCCGGGCGGCGCCGCGAAAACCGCCTCGGTGAACACCCAACCCTCGGGCAGGGCGCTCGACCGGTAGCCGAACGCGAGGTCCTCGGGCCCGAGCCGGCGGATCTCGCCCTCGCGGCTCACCGCGGTTGCCTCGACGAGGCGGTCGGCGACATAGGTACCGTAGCAGCCGGCGTTCATGCGAACCGCACCGCCGATACTGCCGGGAATCGTGCGCAGGAAAACGAGGTCCGCTCCTTCCCTTGCCGACTGCCGGGCCACCTGCGCATCGAGCGCCGCCGCGCCGGCCGTCACGCGCGCGCCCTCGACGGCGATGGCCGAAAAGCCCCGCCCGAGGCGGATCACCACGCCGCGGATACCCCCGTCGCGCACGATGAGGTTGGAGCCGACCCCCATCGGAAAGACAGGCACATCGGGGGGGAGCGCGGCGAGGAACTGCGCGAGATCCTCGGTATCGGCAGGCTGGAACAGCCACTCCGCCGGGCCACCGACGCGGAGCCAGGTGAGATCGGCCAGGGCCCGCCCGGGCGTGAGCCGCCCGCGTACCTCGGGAAGCGTCACGAAGCGCCTCCGCGCCACAGGCCGAGGCGGCGTGCCACCCAGCGCAGGAAAAACCAAACCGGCCAACGCAGCACCGAAACGCCTGCGGCGAGCGCGATGAGCCCCGGCACCAGCCCGTCCTGCCAGAAGACGTAGGCGAGGATCGGAATCCCCACCGCGATCAGGCCGTAGGCATAGCGCCAGTGGTTGTCGCGCGAGGGCATCATCGCCAGCACCGCCGCGGCGACAACCCAAAGGCAGGCGAGCACCAGCGCGGCGCTCATCGCCCCGTCTCCCGGCCCCGCCCGAGAGAAGCGGCGCCGCGGCAGGAGCCGGCCGGCGTCAATGCCAGTCCTTGAGCCGTTCGGGAAGCGCGTTGGCCCAGGCGCTGATGGTGCCCGCGCCGAGGCAGACGACGATATCGCCCGGCCGGGCCTGCTCGCGCACGAGCCGTTCGAGATCCTCCTCGGAGCGGACGGCCCGGGCGTGCCGATGGCCGTGGCGGATGAGCCCCGCCACGAGATCGTCCCGCGACGCCCCGGGGATCGGCGCCTCGCCTGCCGAGTAGACCTCGGAGATGCCCACCACGTCGGCCTCGTTGAAGCAGCCGCAGAACTCCTCGAAGAGCGTGGCGAGCCGCGAATAGCGGTGCGGCTGGTGCACCGCGATCACCCGCGCCCCGGGCGTCTGCCCCACCGCCTGCCGCGCGGCGCGCAGCACGGCGGCGATCTCCACCGGGTGGTGCCCGTAGTCGTCGATCACGGCAACGCCGCCGACCTCGCCCACCTTCGTGAAGCGCCGGTTCACGCCGGCGAACCCGGCCAGCGCCTCGCGGATCTCCGCGGCCTTCATGCCGAGGTGCCGCGCCACCGCAACCGCGGCAAGCGCGTTCGAGACGTTGTGATCGCCGGGCATGGGCAGGTGACACCCCTCGATCAGCGTTCCCTCCGCCTGCAGGGCCACGTCGAAATAGGCGCCGCCGCCCTCGTAGCGCAGGGCCACGGCGCGCACGTCGGCCTGGGCGTTGAAGCCGAAGGTCATCACGCGGCGATCGGTGATCCGGCCGACGAGGGCCTGCACCTCGGGGTGATCCGTGCAGCAGACCGCGAGCCCGTAGAACGGGATGTTCGATACGAACTCGTGAAAGCCGTTCCGCAAACGCTCCAGCGTGCCCCAGTGCTCCATGTGCTCGGGGTCGATGTTGGTGACGATGGCGATGGTTGCCGGCAGGCGGGTGAAGGTGCCGTCGCTCTCGTCGGCCTCCACCACCATCCACTCCGGGCGTTCGAGCCATAGGCGTGGATCACGCCGCCGTTGATGACGGTGGGATCGAAGCCCCCGGCGTCGAGCAGCGTGGCGACCATGGTCGTCGTCGTCGTCTTGCCGTGGGTGCCGGCCACGGCAACATTGGATTTCAGGCGCATCAGCTCGGCGAGCATCTCCGCGCGCCGCACCACCGGCAGTCCGAGCCTCCGGGCCTCGTCGAGCTCGGGGTTGCCGGGCTTGATCGCGCTGGAGATCACGACGACCTGCGCGCCCTCGAGGTTCCCGGCGGACTGAACGTCGAACACGCGCGCGCCCTGGGCCTTGAGCCGCTCGGTGATCTTCGAGGGTTTCAGATCCGAGCCCTGCACCGTGTAGCCAAGGTTCAGCAGCACCTCCGCGATCCCCGACATGCCGATGCCGCCGATCCCCGTGAAATGGATCGGGCCGACATCGACGGGGAGCTTCGTGGCTGCGTTCATCTGGAGGCTTCCGTCCATTCTATCGTCCCCGTTCTGCCAGCTCTTCAACCAGGTCCGCCAGCCGCTCGGCCGCATCGGGGCGCGCTGCCGCCCGCGCGGCCGCGGCCATGGCGGCGGCACCTTCGGCATCGGTCAGAACACGTGCGATGTGCTCCGAAAGCGTGCCGGGTGCAAGTTTGCTCTCCGGTATGAGGATCGCCGCCTGCGCCGAAGAGAGCGCGCGGGCGTTCGCCGTCTGGTGATCCCCGGCCGCCGCCGCGTAGGGGATCAGGATCGAAGGCCGGCCGATGACCGAGATGTCGGCCACAGAAGAGGCCCCCGAGCGGCTTATCACGAGCTGGGCCTCGGCAAGGCGCTTGGGCACGTCCCGGAAGAAGCCCTGAACGTCGCAGGCAATGCCCGAGCGGGAATACGCGCGCTCCACCTCTGCGGCGTCTTCGGGCCGCGCCTGGTGCGACACCAGCAGGCGCTGGCGCATGGGGGCGGGCAGCTCGGCCAGCGCCTTCGGCACTGTCTTGGAGAGCACCCGGGCACCCTGGCTGCCCCCGATGACGAGAACGTGGAGCGGCCCTTCCCCAGGAGGAACGTAGGGCGCTCCCTCCGCCGCACGGACGGCGGCTCGCACGGGATTGCCGGTATGCACGCCCTCCACCCCGGAGGGCAGCGCGGTGGGCCAGGTGCCGCAGGCCACCCGGTGCACCCGGCGAGCGAACGCCTCGTTCACCCGGCCCAGCACGCCGTTCTGCTCGTGGATCATCCGGGGCACCCGCAGCAGCCACGCCGCGGCCAGCGCCGGGATCGCGGGGTAGCCGCCGAAACCCACCACCACGCGCGGCCGCTCGCGCACCGCGCGAACCGTTGCCATCGTCACGCCGGCCGCGATGCGGAACGGCACCGCGAGGCGCGCCGCCGCGCCGCCGCGCGCCGGCGTGCCCGAAGCCACGCGCTCCACCTCCACCACATGGGGAAACCCGCCGGCGTAACGCGCGCCGCGCGCATCCGTGGAAAGCCGCACCCGCCATCCCCTGCGCAGCATCGCCTCCGCGAGCGCCTGGGCGGGAAACATGTGTCCGCCCGTGCCTCCGGCGGCGATCAGCAGAAGCGGCGCGCCCGCCACCTCACCGTCCCCGCCGGAGCAGGATGTCGCCCAGTTCGCCCTGCGGCCGGTGGCGCGTGAGCGCCAGCAGCATGCCCACTGCAATGCCCCCCGCAATCAGCGAGGAGCCGCCGTAGCTCACGAAGGGCAGCGTCATGCCCTTGGCCGGAAGCAGCCGGACCGCGACGCCCATGTT
>CAYXOX010000158.1:0-6982 GCA_964466745.1 uncultured Rhodobacterales bacterium | reverse complement strand
CGGCTCGACGCCACGTTGCCGGGTGGCCCGATCGCCACGCTTGCCGACACCCAGGCCATCGGCGCGAACGATCCGGCAAGCGCCGCGATCTGGGACGCGCACCGCCAGCGTCAGGCGGCTCGCCTCGACGGTTTGCGCGCGCCCGCGCCCAATCCCGGCCTCGCGCGGCGCGATCCCTTCGCGCTGCGCCTCGTCGCTGCCACGGCGCTGGCCACCACGCTCCTGTTCGGCGCGGGCACCCAACGCGACGATCTCGCCACACTTCTGCCGGGCGGCGCCGAAGCGGCACTTTCGCAGGCAAGCTGGGAAGGCTGGATCGAGGCGCCCTCCTACACCGGCAAGCCCACGCTCTACCTTGCCGACCAGTCTCCCGGGCCGCTCGCGGTGCCGGTCGGTTCGCGGGTCACGTTGCGGCTCTACGGCAAATTCGACGCGATCGAGGTGTCCGAGACGTTCTCGGGGAAGGTGCCTGAAGAGCCCTCCCCGACCCGCCTTTTCAAGATCGACGGAGACGGCGCGATTTCCATCGGCGCCAGCACATGGCAGATCCGGGCGATCCCCGACGCGGCCCCCCGCATCCAGACGTCGGGCGAGCTGACGCGTACGCTGGATGGCGAGATGCGCTTGCCCTTCGCCGCCGAGGACGATTACGGCGTTACCGCCGGCACGGCGCGCATCGCGCTCGATCTGCGCCGGGTCGACCGTCGACACGGGCTCGCGCCCGCCCCCGACCCGAGAGAGGCGATCGTGGTCGATCTGCCAATGCCCTACCGGGGGGACCGCAGCGAGGTGGAGGAGTTGCTCGTCGAGAACTTCGCCGCGCACGCTTGGGCCGATCTCCCGGTGACGGTGACCCTGACCGCGACCGACGCGGCAGGACAATCGGGCGATAGCGCGCCGGTGGAAATCCGGCTGCCGGGGCGGCGTTTTCTGCATCCGCTCGCGCGCGCCATCGTCGAACAGCGGCGCGATATCCTTTGGACGATCGAGAACGCCCCGCGCGCCGCCCGCATCCTGCGCGCGATCTCCAACCGGCCCGAGGGGCTGTTTTCCAAGGACGCGCAGTACCTCCAGCTTCGCACCGCGGTGCGCACTCTGGAAGAGGCGGGGCTGACCGCCGATCGGCGCGACCAGGTCGCCGGCGCGCTGTGGGATATCGCGGTGGAGATCGAAGAAGGCAGCCTCGCCGACGCGCTTGAGCGGCTGCGCCGCGCGCGCGAACGGCTGTCGGAGGCCATGCGGCAGGGCGCGACACCGGAGGAATTGTCCGAGCTCATGCAGGACTACCGCGAGGCGTTGCGCGATTACATGGATGAACTCGCCCGCCGCGACCCGCAAAACCGCACCGACGAACCCGACCAGGGCGAGCGGATGGAAATGTCGCAAGAGCAGCTTCAGGAGATGATGGATCGCATCGACGAGCTGATGCAAGAGGGCCGGATGGAGGAGGCCCAGAACCTGCTCGATATGCTCCAGCAGATGATGGAAAACATGCAGATGACAGAGGGGGCCTCCGGTCAGCAGGGTCAGAACCCGGGCGAGCAGGCGATGGAAGGGCTGGCCGAAACGCTGCGCGAGCAACAGGGCCTTTCCGATGAAGCATTTCGCAATCTGCAGCAGCAACCTGCCCCCGGCGCGCAAGCGGGCGAGCAGGGCGGGAACGTCGGGCGCGATGGCGACCGGAGCCGGGGCGAAGGCGAGGGTGGCGAACAGCCCGGCGAGCGCGAGGACAGCCCGTCCGGCGACGGCGAGGCCCAGAGCCTCGCAGACCGTCAGCGTGCCCTTGAGGACGGGTTGTCGCGCCAGCGCGAAACCCTGCCCGGCGCGGGCACCCCCGAGGGCGACGCGGCGCGCGAGAGCCTCGACAGGGCGGGGCGCGCGATGGATCAGGCCGCCGACGCGCTCGAGCAGGGCGACGTTCCCGGCGCGCTCGACCGGCAGGCCGAGGCAATGGAGGCGATGCGCGAAGGCATGCGCAACCTCGAAAACGCGATGCGGCGCGAGGCCCGAAACCGCCAGCCAGGCCAGCAGGGTCGCCTCGCCGGCGAGCCCGGCGACACCGACCGCGCCGATCCGCTCGGCCGCCGTCCCGGCGGTGCCGGCACAACCGCCACGGACGGACCGCTCGAGAACCGCGAAGATGTCTACCGGCGGGCCGAGGATCTGATGGAAGAATTGCGCCGCCGCGCTGGCGAGGCCGACCGGCCCGAACCCGAACGCGACTACATCAGGCGGCTGCTCGACCAGTTCTGATACGCACGCCGCGCCTCGTCACGCATTGCCGCCGGCCGCGGCTTCGATCTTCTCGATGATGTTTTGCACGTTTGCCTCGAGCCAGGCGCGCGCGGTGTTCACCGCCTCGACATATGCCGTGAGCGCTGGCTCCAGAGCCGGAACGTTCTGCACGAGTTGCGGTGCAAGGATATAGGTCGCCAGCAACAGGGCCGCGAGGAAGATCACCAGGAAGAACCCACGGCTGAAACCACTTGATTTTTCAACACCTTCGCCGGCGGCACCGGCCTCCCCCGAGGAGCCGGGGCCATCGAGCGTGGAGTTGATTTCCTCGATGTCGGGAAACCGCTCCCTGCGCGGGGCGGCCTTGCGCGCTTCTTCCGCGGAGGCTGCGTCATCCGGCGCCTCGGCCTCCGATCCGTCCTGATCTAGGCCGCGCATCCGCGCCATGCGTTCGCGGGCCACGCGGCGGCGCTCTTCGTCCGGAGAAGGGCCGGTTTCGAGCCCGAGATCGGGCTGGGTTTCAACCTGCTCCGCGGCGCGGCGCTCGATCTCGTGGCGGGCCTCTTCCTGAAGGATCGAGCGCACGCCCTCGTCGATCTCACGGGGCGGTCGCTCTTCGCCGGTGGGCTCGGCCTCGGGTTGCCGGGGCGCCTGGGCCCCGCTTACGGCCTCGCCTTCTTCCTCCTGCTCCTCCGGCGGGAGAGCATCGTCCTGCTCCGGCGCGCCCTCCGTGGCGGGCTCGTGGCCCTGCGGCATCTGGAACCACGCATGTCCGCAAGCCGAGCACTGCACGTCGCGCCCCGCCTCGGGGATCACGCGATCATCGACCTCGTATTGTGCGCCGCAATTCGGGCAAACCAAACGCATCTTGCCCAAGCCCTTTTCCCGTTGTCGGTCGCCGCGTGGGCGCCCGCGGGGCCACAGCCCCGAAATCCGCGGCCAGTATGCGGGGAGAAATGCGGGAAATCAAACCTTTGCAATCGCGCGATTGCAACAAATCTCCCACTGGGGCAAAACTGGCGGCAACGACAAAAGGGGCAATGGGCGTGATCGAATTCGAAGAAGTCACCTACGGCTATGGCGGTGCACCGCTTCTGGCCGACGTGTCACTCAAGCTCGCCCAAGGCTCGTTCCATTTTCTCACCGGCCCTTCCGGGGCGGGAAAAACCACGCTCCTGAAGCTGTGCTACGGCGATCTCATCGCCCAGCAGGGGCGCGTGGCCCTGTTTGGCCAGGACGCCCGCCAGATGAACCGCGACGACGTGGCGATGGCGCGCCGGCGGATCGGCGTCGTGCACCAGGACCAGAAGTTTATCGACCATCTCTCGGTGGCCGAAAACGTGGCGCTTCCGCTTGCCGTCTCGGGCCGTAGCGCCACCGGCGACGACCTGCGCGACCTGATCAGCTGGGTCGGGCTCGAAAACCAGCGGGAATCCCGCCCCCCGGAGCTTTCGGGCGGCGAACGCCAACGCGCCGCGCTGGCCCGCGCGATTATCATGAGCCCCGAGGTGATCCTCGCCGATGAGCCCACCGGCAACGTCGATTGGGAGATGTCGCTGCGCCTGCTCAAGCTCATCGTCGAGCTGAACCGGATGGGAAAAACGATCATGATCGCCACGCACGATCTCAACCTGATCCGCGCGGCCAAGAGCCAGGTTCAGGCCCGGGTCTTGCGCATCGCGGGCCACCGGGTCCAACTGGCGGGGGCAGACCTGTGATCGCGCGCCTGCCCCCCCTCGCGCAGCTTCTGGCGGGCGATGCTCAAGCCGACAGGGTCGTGCCGCCCACGGGCATCACCGCGCGGCTCACCACCTTCGCGGCTGCCGCGATGGCCTTTCTCACCGTCTTCGCGCTCGCCCTGTCGCTTGCCACCGGCCGGCTTGCCGACCGTTGGGGATCGGCGCTGGCTCAGAGCTCGACCATCCGGATTTCCGCTCCGGAGGAACAGATGCAGACACAGGTGCTCGCTGTCATGGACGTGCTGGCCACCACACCCGGCATCGCCGACGCGCGCGTTCTGAGCGACGAAGAACAACGCGCTCTGCTCGAGCCGTGGTTCGGGCCCGATCTGCCGCTCGACACGCTGCCGATCCCACGGCTCGTCGAGGTGATCGAAACCGAGGCGGGCTACGATGCGGCAGGGCTGCGGGCCCGGCTCGCCGGCGAGGCGCCCGGCGCGGTGCTCGACGATCACACCAGATGGCGCGAGCCGCTCGTGCGTGCCGCCGACAGGCTCCGGGCGCTGGGTCTCATCTCGATTGCGCTGATCGCGGCGACGACGGCGGCGATCATCACACTGGCCGCATCCGCCGCGCTGGCCGCGAACGAACAGGTGATCCGGGTACTCAGGCTTGTCGGCGCGCGCGACACCTATATCGCCCGTGCCTTCGTGCGCCGTTTCACCATGCGTGCGCTCGCCGGCGCGGGCGTCGGCGCCGCGCTGGGCATGGCCGCGATCTGGCTCTTGCCCGACGCCGACCCGACGGGCGGATTCCTCACGGGCCTCGGGTTTCAGGGCATCGAATGGGCCCTGCCGCTGCTGATCCCGCCGCTCGCCGCCCTCGTCGCCTTCGCCGCCACGCGGCGGTCGGCCTTCGCCACTCTCAGGGAGCGCAGTTGATGAGAACCGCCGTGCAACTTCTGCGCTCACTCTTGTTCATCACGGTGATGTATCTCTCCATGGCGGTGGTGGCGCTCGGGTTCTTCCCACTCACGCTGATACAGCGAAAATGGGCCTTTGCCGCCGTCCATGCCTATGCCCGCTTCGTGCGGTGGGCCGCGCGGGTGCTCGTCGGGCTGCATTCCGAGGTTCGCGGGCAGGTGCCCGACGGCGAGGTGATCATCGCCTCCAAGCATCAGAGTTTCTTCGATATCATCATGATCGTGTCCGTCGTTCCCCGGCCCAAGTTCATCATGAAGAAGGAGCTCACCCGCACACCGTTCGTCGGCTACTACGCGAAGGCCATCGGCTGCATTCCCGTCGACCGGGGCAAGCGCGGCGCCGCGATCAAGCAGATGGTCGATGACGTGAAGGCCGGACGGCAGGCGCCGGGCCAACTCATAATCTTCCCGCAGGGCACCCGTGTCGCCGCCGGAGCGCACAAGCCCTACAAGGTCGGCGTGGGCGTGCTTTACAAGGAAACGGCCCAGCCGTTGATCCCCGCCGCCACCAACGTCGGCGTGTTCTGGAAACGCCACGGGATCATGCGATGGCCGGGGCGCGCCGTGGTGGAGTTCCTGCCCGCCGTCGAACCGGGGCTGAAGGTGGAAGAGGTCATGGCGCGGCTGGAAGAAGTGATCGAATCCAGTTCGAACAGGCTGATGGCAGAGGCCGGCTTCGCGATCGAGGCCCACGATGCCGATACGCCGTCCGGCGCCGCCGAGGGTGAACAAGGCTAGTCGCGCCGCTCAGATCCCGCGGGCTATGATCTGGCCGTTGTTGTCGGGGTCGTTGTCGTGGTACTCGCGCATCTTCACGCCCTTGAACTCCGCGAACTCCGCCTGAAGGTTTTCGGGAAACAATGTCGTGCCAACGTCTTCGAAGCCGGGGAGTTGCCGCAGAACCCGCGCGATGGAATTGGTGCACATGGCTGGGGGCACCGCTCCGTTTTCCTTGACCAGGCGCAGGGCCGTCTCGGCCACATCCGCCGGAACCACGAGATCCTGGCGGATCACCCGCCAACTCGTGCGCGAGTGGTAATCGATATAGAAGTCGACGGCATTTTCGGTCATGCCGAAGATCACGTCGTTCCGCTCGGGGAGATTCGGGTGATAGAAGCTCCCCGCCGGATCGAACAAGACGCGCTCCGACGGCGCCGACACCAACAGCGCGGAATGGCCCCCGTTGCCCGAGTTCACGTTGATCATCGAGAACAGCGTCAGCGTGGGCGGACCGGAAGGCACGACGCGTGCGCGCTCGACCTCCTCGTCAGGCGCCCAGACCGATTCGGGGGCACCGCAGGCTGCAAGCCCCAGCAACAGCATGAAAACGATCAAAAGCCGGCGCATAGCGGCATCCTACCCTGCAACTGGAAACCCCGTGTGACATTCGGGGAGGCGCCGCGCCGCCCCGAGCGCCGATCAGGCGTTGAACATCGCGAGCAGCACGAGGATTACGAGGATCGTGATCACCGAGCGTACCGTGAGCTTGACGAAGTTCTCGAAGGTCTTTTCCTGCTCACGGGTATCCATCGTGCCGTGCGTGTGTTCAGCCATGGTCTTCCTCACCATTTGACGTCATTGACTCTCGGCCAGAGATCTAGACGATTTGTCGCGCCCTGTCACGGCCCGACATGGGCGCCGACGCGTTTTTGCATTCGCTCTTGCCAGATCGGCCCAACCCGCCTATACGCACCCCTCGATCCGCGCGGCCGGCTCAAGAGGCATGCCGAGTCGCGCAATGAAAGGGTAACCTCGAAGGAGACCGAAATGCCCAAGATGAAGACAAAGGCGAGCTGCAAGAAGCGGTTCAAGGTCACGGCCAGCGGCCGGATCAAGCGGGCCCAAGCCGGCAAGCGCCACGGCATGATCAAGCGTTCCAACAAGTTCATCCGCCAGGCGCGGGGAACGACCCTGCTTTCAAAGGCTGATGAGCAGATCATCAAGCCGATGATGCCGTATTCGCGCTAAGGAGGTCAGCACATGTCCCGCGTCAAAGGTGGTACCACGACCCACGCCCGCCACAGAAAGATCATCAAGAGCGCCAAGGGCTACTACGGTCGTCGCAAGTCGAACTTCAAGACCGCGA
>CAYXOX010000157.1:0-6996 GCA_964466745.1 uncultured Rhodobacterales bacterium | reverse complement strand
CCTCATCGTGATCGATTTCATCGACATGGACGAGCGCAAGAACAACGCCGCCGTCGAGAAGAAGCTCAAGGACAAGCTCAAGACCGATCGCGCCCGCATCCAGGTGGGGCGGATCTCGGGCTTCGGGCTGATGGAGATGAGCCGCCAGCGGCTGCGGCCCGGCATGATCGAGGCCACCACCCAGCCGTGCCCGCAGTGCCACGGCACCGGGCTCATCCGCTCCGACGACAGCCTCGCGCTTTCGATCCTGCGCCAGATCGAGGAGGAGGGCGTGCGCGGCAAGTCCCGCGAGGTGCTCGTGCGCGCCCCGGTTGCCATCGCCAACTACCTGATGAACCAGAAGCGCGAGCACGTCGCCCAGATCGAGCTGCGCTACGGGCTTTCGGTGCGCGTGGAGGGCGACCCGGCGCTCGTGAGCCCCGAATTCGCGATGGAGAAGTTCCGCACCGCCTCGCGCCCCGTGCCCGAGGCGCGGCCGGTGATCTCCGCCAACGCGGCCCTCATGGATGCGCCCGAGGACGATGACATCGACATCGCCGAGGACGAGGAGGACGAGGCCCCCGAGGCGCAGGCGCGTTCGTCCGGGGACCGCCCGGAAGAGGGCGCCGCCGAAGGCGATGGCAGCGGCAAGAAGAAGCGCCGCCGCCGGTCCCGCGGGCGGGGCCGCTCGCGCGGCGGATCCGGCGGTGAGCGCGGTGAGGAGCAGCGTGCAAACGGCGCCGCGCCGCAGCGCGATGGCGAGGACGCCCCCGCCGGCGCGGAGACGGAGCGGCGCGCGCCTGCCGAGACCGTGGAGGCGGGCGAAGACACCACCGCCCCCGTGACCGAGACGGCCGAGGACGCGCCCGAGGCGCCTGCGGCGGAGGCGCCCGGGGGCGCCGAGGCCGGCGCCGCACCGGCCGAGAAGCCCAAGCGGACCCGCACCCGCTCGCGCAGCACCGCCGCGAGCAAGGCGGCGAAGGAAAGCGCCGCCGCCGGGGATGCCGCACTGGCCGACGCGGCCGCAGCGACCGAGCCCGCGGCCGAAGCGGCCGAAGGCGCGCCCGAGGCCTCCCCTGGCGCCGTGGCGGGGGACGAGGCGGAGGCCAAGCCGAAGCCGAAGGCCAGGCCGCGCAGTAGCCGCAGCGCGGCGGCGAAGGCGGATGAGGCCGAAAAGGCCGAAAAGGCTGGAAAGGCGGACAAGCCCAAGCCGAAGCCTAAGGCGAAGTCCACGGCCAAGGCGAAGGCTGCACCCGCCGTGGATGCCCCCGAAGCCGCGCCGGACGCCGCGGAGGAACCTGCGGCGGCGGTGGAGCCGCCCGCGAAGCCTGCGCCCGTGACGGCATCCCCGGAGCCCGAGCCCGCCGGCGCCGCGCCCGCTGCCGCCGAAAGCGAGGAGGCGCCCAAGCCCCGCCGCCGGGGCTGGTGGGCGCTGGGGCGCTAGCGCCGCGCCTCCAGCGGCATGGCCGGAGGGCCGGGGCGCCGCTACGCCCCGGCCGAGGCCCCCGCCGGCGATCTGCGAATGAAGTAGGCACGCCCCCCGGGCGCGGCTTCCACCCGTTCGAGCACATGGCCGGCCTCGGCGCAGAAATGGGGCACGTCCACCGCTGCTGCGGGATCGTCGGCCAGCAGCCGCAGGACGGTGCCGGGCGCCATGCCCGCGAGGCGCTTGCGCGCGCGCAGCACGGGCAGCGGGCAGAGCAGGCCGAGCGCGTCGATCTCTTCGTCATGGGTCATGGGCGAGGCCTAGCGCGCGATGTTTCACGCTGTCCACCAAGTTGTGACAAGCCGCGCCGGTGACGGCCGGCGCCGGCGCCGCTAAGTATCGCGGCAGGCAACGGAGCGCGGCACCCATGTTCGGCATCGAGATCATCGACGCGGCGCTCGTTCCGGCCATGACGGTCGCCCTCCTTGCGGGGGTGCTCTCGTTTCTTTCGCCCTGCGTTCTGCCCATCGTGCCGCCCTATCTCGCCTACATGGGGGGCATCTCCATGGACGAGCTGGCCGGCGCACGCGCAGCGCGCCGTCGCACCATGACCTCCGCGCTCTTCTTCGTGATGGGGCTTTCCACCGTCTTCCTGCTGCTGGGCTTCACCGCCTCCGTCTTCGGGCGGTTCTTCCTGCAGAACCAGGGATGGTTCGTGACCGGCGCGGGGATCGTCGTGATGGTGTTCGGGGCGCATTTCATCGGCATCTACCGGATCGGGTTTCTCGACAGGGAAGCGCGACTCGATGCCGGCGAACGGGGCGGATCGGCCTTCGGCGCCTACCTTCTGGGCCTCGCCTTCGCCTTCGGCTGGACGCCCTGCATCGGCCCGCAGCTTGGCGCCATCCTCTCGCTTGCGGCATCCGAGGCCGATGTCGCCCGCGGCACGACGCTGCTCGCCGTCTACGCCGTCGGGCTCGGCGTGCCGTTCCTGCTGGTGGCGGCCTTCTTTCCGCGGCTGACCGGCTTCATGGGCTGGATGAAGCGCCACATGGGAAGGATCGAGCGGATCATGGGCCTGTTGCTCTGGACGGTGGGCCTGATGATGGTCACCGGGCAGTTCACCGATTTCTCCTGGTGGCTCCTCGAGCGGTTCCCGGCGCTTGCCACCCTGGGCTGAGGCCCCGGGCCCCCGCGCGCGCCGTGGCGGGCCGGCGCGGCGGCGGAGGGCGACCCTCCGGGGGGAGTATTTGCAGCCAAGATGAAGGGCGGGGCGCGCCGGGCGGCCGGTCGCCACCGGTGCCACGCGGGCGGCTTAATTTCGCCCACGGCACCGGGTAGTCTGGCGGCGAGGAGAGTGCGTTCCATGCCCGTAAGCCGCCGCCGCGTGTTCTACATCCCCGGCTACGATCCGCTGCCGCCGCGCCGCTACCGCGAGATCTATCGCACCGAGGCGGCCCGGCAGGCGGCCATCTCGGGATTCGAGATCGCGCTGGCGGGCCGGCAGGGGGCGGATCGCTACGGCTGGCGCGTGGAAGCGCAGATGGAGGGCCGGCGCGTCACCTCCGAGTTCGAGGTTCTGGTCTGGTCGGATATCGTGCAGGAGAGCATGGACGCCTCCATCCCCGGCACATACGGGCAGCTGGTGCGCACCGCCTGGACCTATGTCGCCTCGGGCGCGCTGCGCCGGCTGATGTGGCTGCAGAAGGGGCCCATCGTCGCCGCGCTCTACCCGGTGGCGGTGCTGCTGGTGCAGCTTTTGCTCGCGGTGCTGGCGGCGAGGCTGGCCGGGGCGGCGGCCGCGCTCCTGCATCCGTTGCTGTTCTGGCCCGTGGCCCTTCCGGTGGCGGTGCTCGTGCTGCGCGGGTTTCGCGCCATCGACAACCGTATCTACGCCTACTACCTGATGCACGACTACGCGTTCTCCGCGGCGCTCGGGGGCGAGAACCCGCCGGCCCTCGAGGCCCGCATGGCGGCCTTCGCCGACGCGATCGCCGAGGCGCTGCGCGGCGAGGCGGACGAGGTGCTCGTCGTCGGGCATTCCTCGGGCGCGCATCTTGCCGTTTCGGTACTCGCCGACCTGCTGCGCGACGGCCGGGTGCCGGAGAACGGCCCGGCGCTCGGCTTCCTTTCGCTGGGCCAGGTCATCCCGATGATGAGCTTCCTGCCCCGGGCGTGGCGGCTGCGCGCCGACCTGCGATACCTGTCCGAAAGCGCGCGCCTTGCCTGGGTCGACATCACCGCCCAGGGCGACGGCTGCGCTTTCGCCCTGTGCGATCCGGTGGCGGTCTCCGGCGTGGCCACCGAACGCAGCCGCTGGCCGCTGGTGCTCTCGGCGGCCTATTCGCAGACCATGGCCGAGGGCGAATGGAAGGCGAACCGCCGCCGCTACTTCAAGCTGCACTTCCAGTACCTGTGCGCCTTCGCGCGGCCGGGCGACTACGATTACTTCCGGGTGACCGCGGGGCCGCTCACGCTGGCGGACCGCTTCATGGACCGCCGTCCCAGCCCCAGCCGGATCGACGTGCCCGCCTCGCCCCACACCTCCACGACCGCCGCCGCATGATCCCGCCGCGGCCGCCCTCGAGGCCCGACAGGGTTTCGCTCTGGCGCTACATGCGGCTCTTCCGGCGCGATATCCTCTCGGCGCAACCCGAGCGGCTCTACCGCGCCTGGATGGCCGAGTTCCGCACGCCCTTCTTCCGCTCCTTTCTGGTCAACCAGCCCGAGCTCGTGCGGCTGGTGCTGCAGGAGCGGCCCGACGATTTTCCCAAGTCGGACAGGGTGGGCGAGGGGCTGCGCCCGCTGCTTGGCGAAAGCGTTTTCGTCACGAATGGCGAGACCTGGAAACGCCAGCGCCGCATCATCGATCCGGCCTTCGAGGGCGGGCGGCTGCGCGAGACCTTCCCGGCGATGCAGGCGGCGGCGGAGGCGGCGGTGGCGCGGCTGGCGCCGCTGGCGGACGGACGCGACATCGAGATCGAGGCCGAGGCCAGCCATGCCGCCGCCGACGTGATCTTCCGCACGCTCTTTTCGCTGCCCATAGAAGCGCCCGTGGCGGCGGAGGTCTTCGAGGAGTTCCGCGCCTACCAGCGCACCCAGCCGATCCTCAATCTCGCCGCCTTCCTGCCGCTGCCGCGCTGGATGCCGCGGCCCTTCCGGCGCCGGACCCGCGCGAGCGCCGCGCGCATCCGGCGGCTGATCACCGCCATGACGGCGGCGCGCATGGCGCTGATCGAGGCCGGGCATGCCCCGGACGATCTCGCCACCAAGATCATGACCACCGCCGATCCGCGCACCGGGGCGCGCTTCTCGACGCAGGAGATGGTGGACCAGGTGGCCATCTTCTTCCTGGCCGGCCACGAGACCTCCGCCTCGGCCCTGGCCTGGACGCTCTACCTGCTGGCGCTGTTCCCGGACTGGCAGGAGCGAGTCGCCGGGGAGGCGGCCACGTTTTCCGGGCGCGACTTCTCGGACCTCGCGCGCCTGCGGGTCACCCGCGACGTCTTCCGCGAAGCGCTCAGGCTCTACCCGCCGGTGCCGATGATGGTCCGCGAGGCGGCCCGCGGCGAGCGCTTCCGCGACCGTGCCGTGCCCCGGGGCGCCCAGGTCGTGCTCTCCCCCTGGCACCTGCACCGGCACTCGCGGCTGTGGGAGAACCCCGACGCGTTCGACCCCGGCCGCTGGCAGACGCAGAACGGCCGGGCCTGCGCGCGCGATGCCTACATGCCCTTCTCGGCCGGGCCGCGCGTCTGCACCGGGGCGGGCTTCGCCATGGCCGAGGGCGTGATCCTCCTTGCCGCCCTTCTCCGGGCCTACCGGATCGAAAGGGCGCCCGGCCGCCCGGACCCGGTGCCGGTGGCCCACCTCACGGTGCGGGCGCGCGACGGCATCTGGCTGCGCCTCGCGCCGCGCGGCTGAGCTTCATCTTGGCAAAACGCTCCCGGGGGGGCGTGGGGCAGGCGGCCCCCGCTTGTGCCGGGCCGGGTTCGGGCGGCGCGGTCAGGGGCCGGGGCGGGCCGCGCGGGCCAGCGCCGGTGCGAGATCGCCATAGCCGGTCCGCCGCCGCTCGAAGGCCAGCCCGAGCCTTGCGGCGGCCGAGCGCGCCTGCGCGTCGAGGGCGTCGTCGTCGGTCTGCGCGAGGTAGACGAGCTTCTCGTACTGCCCGAAATAGGCGTCGCGCAGCTCCGGATGCCGGTCGAGCCCGAGCGGTCGCCAGACGAAGGCGTCGAACTGCCGGGCGAGGAAATCGGTCAGGTAGAAGGCCGTGATCTCTTCCTCTGCCCGGGCGGCGAAGGCCTCGTGCCCCTCGTAGAAGGCATAGCAATGGGGCCCGTCGATCATCTCGACGCCCAGCCGCTCGCAGACCGCCCTCAGCCGGCCCCCGGTGCCGCAATCGGCATAGGCGACGAAGACGCTCTCGTAGCGCCCCGCGTGGTCCCCGACGGCGGCCTCGACCGCGGCGGGAATGCGGTCGGGGTGATTGTGCAGGATCGCCGGCAGGCAGTGCAGGTCGACATGGCTCCAGCCATGGCGGCCGGCGATTGCCAGGATCTCCCGCGCCAGCGCCCCGCAACCGACGATCAGCACCCGGCCGGTGCCGCGCGGCGCCAGCCCCGTCTCGGTGAGCGTCGCGTCATCCATGCGGTTGCCGCCGTGCCGCCTCAGGCGGTCATCTGGTTGTGCCTGCGCGCGACCAGCGCCTTGGCCGTCTCCACCGCCACGGCGGCATCGCGGCAATAGGCATCCGCGCCGATGGCGCGGCCGAATTCCTCGTTGAGCGGCGCGCCGCCCACCAGCACGATGTAGTCTTCGCGGATGCCTTCCTCGCGCATCTGGTCGATCACCACCTTCATGTAGGGCATCGTGGTCGTCAGCAGGGCCGACATGCCCAGGATGTCGGCCTCTTCGGCCTTGAGCGCGGCGATGTAGTCGTCCGCCGGCGTGTTGATCCCGAGGTCCACCACGTCGAAACCTGCGCCCTCCATCATCATCGACACGAGGTTCTTGCCGATGTCGTGGATGTCGCCCTTGACCGTGCCGATGACCATCTTGCCCATGCGCGGCGCGCCGGTCTCGGCCAGCAGCGGCTTGAGGATGGCCATGCCGCCCTTCATCGCGTTGGCGGCCAGCAGCACCTCGGGCACGAAGAGGATGCCGTCGCGGAAATCCTTGCCCACGATGGTCATGCCGCCGACAAGCGCGGTGGTGAGCACGTCGTAGGGTTGCCAGCCGCGCTCGAGCAGGATGTTGACGCCTTCCTCGACCTCCTCCTTCATGCCGTCGTAGAGATCGTCGTGCATCTGCTGGACGAGTTCGTCGTCAGCGAGATCGGCAAGGATGATGTCGTCGTCTTCGTCGGCCATGGGGCTCTCCTGGGCGGTCTGGGGCGCCGGGCTGGGGGCAATCGGTCCCGGCCATCAATCGCGGATTGCGCAAATGTCGCACTCCCGATTGCGACATTCGCGGCACCTCTACCGACTTGTCCCCATCGCGCCGCCGCCGTTTCGGCCCACGCCGGCATGGCGCACCGCCCCGACGGCGGAGGCCCCCGCCCGGCCCACGGCCGGGCGGGGGCTGCGCGTTGCGTC
>CAYXOX010000156.1:337-7017 GCA_964466745.1 uncultured Rhodobacterales bacterium | reverse complement strand
GCGGCGACGTTCAGCGTGCCGTCCTCGAACCACTTGATCGAAACGTTGCCGAGGGTGAAGTCGATGTCGCGCACCTTCGTGAACGGCTTGATCCAGTCGATCCGTCGGCCGTGCTCTGCCCAGAAGGCATCGGGATCGGCGATGGAGGCCGCATACATCTCCTCGTAGCGCGCGGCATCCACATGCGCGCGGCGCGCGACCTCCTCGGGCACCGGATACACGGTTTCGGCTGCGGACTTGTCCTGGACGTTCATTGACCCCTCCCTTTCATCCGATCACCGGATCGCGCGGTTCGGGAAGGCCGCCCTCAGGTTTTCTCCTCGGCGGGCCCTCCCGGAGCCTCTCCGGTTCGCGGTGCACATTATCAGCGCCGACTGCCGCATCAAACGGCACCTTTCTGCCCGGCCGGTTTACGCCGCGAGGCGTCAGGCTGGCCTGACGTCTCGCGGGGGCGGCGACAGGACTCCCTGCAAAATCAATTCATATCATGTGCTTGGTGGCGCCACTCGTCGGCGCTTCGCCGAGGCGGGGCGGGGCGCCTGCCGCTTCTGCAACACGGCATGGGGTGTGACAAATCAGCCTTTCTCGCAGGCGCAGCGAAATATTGTTGCGCGGCGGCCGAAACAGGCGACTCGCCGTTGCGGGCAGGCACGTGCCTCGCGGCCCGCCCGGTGCTGCCCACACGGACTAGCCCCGCGCGCCGAGGCCGAGCTGCATCAGCCCGCGGCGCACCGGCGCGGCGGAGTAGAGCGCATCGAGCGCGCGGGCACGCAGGTCGCGCAGCGGTTGCGGGGCGAGCATCGAGGCGCGGTTCAGCAGGTCCACCCCGGCGATGCGCAGCGCCACTTCGGCGCGGCGCGCGCGCTCGTAGCGGGCCAGCTGCGCCGGCGCGCCGAGCGCGTTCCTGTCCTCCTCGCAGAGATCGAGGAGCACCCGCAGGTCGGCAAGGCTCATGTTGAGCCCCTGCGCGCCGATGGGCGGCACGACATGCGCCGCCTCGGCCACGAGGGCCACGCGCTCGGCCACGAAACGGTCGGCGATCTGGCTGATGATCGGCCAGTGGGTGCGGCGGGTCACGAGCCGGAGCGGCCCGAACAGGTGGCACGACCGCTCCGTGGCCTCCCGCTCGAACGCCGCCGCGTCCAGCGCGGCGAGCCGCGCAACCTCGGGGCCGCGTTCCATCCAGACCAGGGCCGAGCAGGGCAGGCCCTCGTGATCGGGCAAGGGCACGAGCGTGAAGGGCCCGCCGGAGCGATGGACCTCGGTGGAGACGTTTTCGTGCGGGATCGGGTGGGTGAGCGCGCAGGTGAGCGCCTTCTGGCCGTAGCGCGTGCGCCGCACGCCGATGCACATGGCCTCGCGCACCGGTGAGCCGCGGCCGTCCGCGGCCACCACGAGGCGCGCGGATACGCGCGTGCCGTCGGTCAGCGTCACGCGGGCCTCGCTCTCGCGGGCGAGCACCGAGGCGGTTCCCACGCCGGGTCGGAACGAGACGCCGGGAAGCTCGGCCAGCCGGGCCACCATCTCGCGCCGAAGCAACCAGTTGGGTAGATTCCAGCCGAAGGGCTTCTCGGAAATGTCGCTGGCATCGAATTCCTTGCAAAGGCGTGCCTCGGGTTCCGGGCCGCCTGCATCCACGATGCGCATCACCTGCAGCGGGCTGGCGTGGGGCGCCAGCCGCTCCCACAGCCCCGCCCGTTCGAGAAAGGCCTGCGCCGGTTGCAGGAAGGCCGTCGTGCGCAGGTCCGACCCCTCGGCGTCGCGTTCCGTCACCGGCGACGCCGGGTCCACGCAGATCACGTCGAAGCCGGCCGCGCCGAAGGCTGCGGCCGCGGCAAGCCCAGCGACGCCGCCGCCGGAAACGAGGATCTCCGTGGTTTCGATGGGGGGCCGCGCGGGGCTCGATGTGCTCATCTGGAACACCTCCTGCAAAGGTTAGCTAGCGTGGCGCTGCGGGTCTGTCCAACGGGCTGGATGCCTCGGGGCAAACGCGCCGGACCCGTCAATCCACCGGCAGGCCGCTCGGCACCGCCTCCGGCCTGCCAAGCGGCGTGGCCTGCGCGGTGGCGCCGGTGAGCGCTTCGAGAAAGGCCACGAGGTCAGCAATCTCGGCGGGCGAGAGCGGTACCGGCTCGATATCGAGCGCCCTTGCCTGGCGCGCCATCTCGGCCGTGTCCTGCCAGACCACGAAATCGATGGCGGCGAGCCAGGGCGCCTCCGGCAGCCGGGCCATCTCGGGCCGCCAGGCCGCGCGCGCGGCCATCGGATCGGCATGGTGGGCAATGATGCCCTCCAGCGTCGGATAGGCCCCGTTGTGCCCGTAGGGTGCCGTGAGCGCGACATTGCGCAGGCTTGGCGTGCGGAAGCGGTAGGCGTCCTCGAGCCGGTTGCTTTCGCCCATCCGGCCGACGTCGCGGGCATAGGGGTCGAAATCCCGCATCCGCCCGGGCCCGAAGGGCGGCAGACCCAGCGCGTGAAAGCTGTGATCGGTGAAGAGCGGCCCGGAGTGGCAGGAGGCGCAGGCGGCCCTGCCGAAGAAAAGCTGCCGGCCGCGTTCGGCAGAATCCGGCAGCGGCACGCCTTCGCGCAGCCAATCGTCCCAGGGGCTGTCGTGGCTCTGCCATTCCGTGCCGATGAAGGCGGCGAGGGCGTTGCCGATCTCGACGATCGTCACCTCCTCGGGCGCGTCGACATGATCGAACGCCTCCACGAACATCTCTCCGTAGGCGGGGATGGTGCGCACGCGCTTGGCAAGGATCGGCCAGGCCCTGTCGATCCTGTCGTGAACGGCACCGGCGATCTCGTTTTCGCGGGGGTTTCCGGCCATCTCGAACTGCGCGGTGAGCGGGAAGAGCGCCTGCGCGGCGAGTACGGTTTCGAGGCCCCGCGGCAGCCACTCTTCCGCCGGCGAGTTGAACCCGTTGCCGAAGAGATCGGAGACGGAGAGACGCCCGTCGTGAAAGAGTGTCTCGACCTCGCGGTGCCCGAGGTTCCACAGCGCGGGTGCGTTGCGCGAGATGCGCTTCGGGATCCGGTCGCGGCCGGTGCCCGTGGTCCGTTCCGGGCCCACGCCTTCGCCGCCTTCGCCGATGCCGAGGCTCAGCCCGTCGGTGCCGGCAAAATCATGGTGATGGCAGGTGCCGCAGGAGATGTTTCGATTGCCCGAGAGAATCTTGTCGTAGAACAGCAACTGCCCGATTCGGGCTTGCGCCGGATCGAAAGGGTGGAAATCCTGCGGATCGAGGCGGAGGTCTTCCGCCGCGAGGGACGGCATGACGGGGAACACGGCCAGGGCAAGGCAAGCAAGAAGGCCGCGGGCATGAGGCCCGCGCCTCTGGCATGCGGGCTCGCGCTTTTCACCTGCTGCATTCTGGGCGCGGGCGTGGCCACGGCCGAACTGGAGGAGGCGCGCGACCATCTCGAGGCCGGCCGTTTCGAGGAAGCGCTCGAGGCCTTTCTTCCCGCGGCGCGCTCGGGAAACGCGGAGGCCGAGGAGTGGATCGGCGTCATCCATGCGCTCGGGCTCGGCGTCGAGCAGGACTACCAGCGCGCGTTCGAATGGTACCTGCGAGCGGCGATGAAGGGGCATCCCGGCGCCCAGTCCGGCGTGGGGTGGTACTACGAGATCGGCCTCGGCATGCCCGCGCCCGATCTCGTGCGCGCCTACATGTGGTACACGCTCTCGGCCATCGGCGGCGATCCCGATGCCGCGATCTCGATGGAAGAGGTGGTCAAGAAGATGACGCCGGAGGAGATCGAGAAGGCCCATGTGCTCGTCGAGGACTACCGCCCCTGGATGTATCCGTTCCGGTAGAGCTTCGCCGAGCGCGGGCCTCGCGTAAAGGCCGGCTTGGGCGTGGGGCCGCGGCAAGGTCGCGTTCCGGCTTCGAGGTTGCACAAAGCCCCCGGCGCGCTCTTCGGCGGTGCCGGCGCGGCCCTGCCGCTGCGCGCCGCGTGCGGGCAGGTGAAGGCGCGGGGGCAATGGCCGGGCCTGCCCGCCCCCGCTGGCACGGACCGATCAGAAGACGGCGTCGAGCGCCCGGTCGAGGCGGGCCACCGCGGCGGCGGGATCCTTCAGCTTGTCGAGCCCGAAGAGCCCCAGCCGGAACGTCTGGAAGCTCGCGGGTTCGTCGCATTCCAGCGGCACCCCGGCGGCGATCTGGACGCCCTCGGCGGCGAACCTCGCTCCGGATTTCACCGCCGGATCGTCGGTGTAGGCGACGACGACGCCGGGGGCGCCGTAACCCTCGGCCGCCACCGAGCGGATGCCGCGCGCGGCCAGGCTTGCGCGTACCCCGCGGCCAAGCTCCCACTGCGCCTCGGCAAGGGCATCCCAGCCCATGGCGCGGGTTTCCTTCATCGTGTCGCGGAAGGCGCGCAGCGCGTCGGTGGGCATGGTCGCGTGGTAAGCATGCCCCCCGTTCTCGTAGGCCTCCATGATCTGGGCCCATTTGGCGAGATCCAGCGCGAAGCTGGTGGAGCGCGTCTGTGCGAGCCGCGCCTTCGCGCGCGGGCTCATCATGACGAGGCCGGCCGAGGGCGACGCCGACCAGCCCTTCTGGGGCGCCGAGATCAGCACGTCGACGCCGGTTGCCTCCATCTCGACCCAGGCGCAGCCGGAGGCGACGCAGTCGAGCACCATCAGCGCTCCGGCGGCATGGGCGGCCGCGGCCATGCGCTTCAGGTAGGCGTCGGGCAGGATCACGCCGGCGGAGGTCTCCACATGCGGGGCGAACACCACGTCGGGCTGGACCTCGGCGATGCGCGCCTCGACCTCCTCGATGGGCGCCGGGGCGAAGGGCGCGTCGGGCTCGTTACCGGTGCGGCGCGCCTTGAGCACATGGGCTTCGGCGGGGATGCCGCCGGCTTCGAAGATCTGGCTCCAGCGGTAGGAGAACCAGCCGTTCCGCACCACCACGGCCTTGCCGCCCGTTGCGAACTGGCGCGCCACGGCCTCCATGGCGTACGAGCCGCCGCCGGGCACGAGGGCAACGGCATCGGCGTGGTAGACCTCCTTGAGCATGGCGGAGATGTCGCGCATCACCTCCTGAAACGCGGCACTCATGTGGTTGAGCGAGCGGTCGGTGAAGACGACTGAGTATTCGAGAAGCCCATCGGGATCCACGGTGTCGAGCAGTGCGGGCATCGGGCTGATCTCCTCTTCATGCGCCTTGCCGCAGTGAGATAGCCCGCCGGATGAGCCTGCACCATGACGCGAGAGCCCCGCACGCATGGCAAGACGCCGCCCGGGAGTGCCGGCCTGGCGCGGATCGGAAACAACCGCCACGATCGGCGCCCGCGTCCGCCCCCCGTTTGCCCGCATCCGCGCGGGTGCGGCGCAGCTGCCCGGGTGCCGGGACTAGAGCGGGCCGGGGCGCCGCTCCTCGGAGAGGAGCACGTTGGATTCGAGCTCGCCCACGCCCGGAAGGGTCATGATCCGGCGCCGGAGGATACGTTCGAAATCCGCGAGATCGCGGGCGACGACCCTGAGCCGGTAGTCGTAGAGCCCCAGAACCAGGTGGACGCTCTGCACCTCGGGAATGGCGCTCACGGCGCGCTCGAAATCCTCGAGGCTCACGCGGCCGCGCGCCGAGAGCTTCAGCCCGAGAAACACGGTGACGCCGAATCCCATCGCCTCGAGATCGAGATCGAGGCGCTGCCCGGCGAGAACGCCGCCGTCCCGAAGCCGCCGGATCCGGCGCCATGTCGCCGGTTGGCTGAGGCCGAGGCGCCGGCCGAGGGCCCCGGCGTTCTGCGTCGCATCCTTCTGGAGGGCGGCGAGCAGCGCGCGGTCGATCGAGTCGCGGGGCGCCGTCATCGGCCTGCACCGTCCGGCGCGTGCGAGTGGGGAGCCGTTGCTGCGAGGGGCCAGCCCCTCGCGCTCCCCGGAGCATTTCCGCCAAGATGAAGGGAAGCGGACATGATCATGCCTGCGTCTTCTTCATCTAGGAAAAATACTCATTCTTACAGTTCCGCCGCAGTTTGCGACGGAGGTCCGCGCAAACCGGAGCCGCCGCGGCGGGTGCGCGGCGCGGTTCATATCGGTAGCGGCCCCGCGGGCTTGATCTCGGCCACGGTCATCAGGGCCTCGATATCGGCGATGCGGGGCAGCGTCAGGATCCGGTCGCGGTAGAGATCCCGGTAGTGCGCCATGTCGCGGGCAATCACCACCAGCCTTGCGTCCACCCGGCCGAGGAAGGTCTGGATCTCGGTGACTTCAGGCACCTCCCTGGCTGCGGCGAGGAACTCCTCGAAGGCGCGGGGGGCGGCCTTGTCGAGCGTCACCCGCAGCGAGACCTCGACGGCATAACCCAGCGCCCGCCAGTCGATCACCGCGTGCTGGCCGCGCAGGATGCCGCGCGCGCGCAGCTTTTCCAGCCGTCGCCACGCGGCGGCAGGCGTCATGCGCGCCCGCTCGGCCAGCCGGGCTGCCGGCTGGGCGGGATCGTCCTGGAGGTAGCGCAGCAGCCTGCGGTCCGTGTCGTCAAGCATGAATACTTCGCAGAGCCTTTCTTCTGAGGATGAATATTCGCAATCGAAGCTGATCTTGCAACAGTTCATTCTGGAACTGCCGCACGGCTCCGGCCATTCTCCCGCTCCATCGAAACCCGGGACGGAGGAAGACCGTATAATCAGCGATATGATCAATATACGCAAATATTGGCTTTACAGTTAATGAC
>CAYXOX010000156.1:0-327 GCA_964466745.1 uncultured Rhodobacterales bacterium | reverse complement strand
CCCATGCGCTGAACCTGCGCGACAGCGGCGCCAAGAACCTTGTGGTTGCCCTCCGCGAAGGCTCGCCCTCGGCGGCGAAGGCCAAGGGCGAGGGGCTCGAGGTCATGGGCATTGCCGAGGCCGCCGCCTGGTGCGACCTGATGATGTTCACGATGCCCGACGAGCTGCAGGCGGAGACCTATCGCAAGCACGTGCACGACAACATCCGCGAAGGTGCCGCCATCGCCTTCGCCCACGGGCTCAACGTGCATTTCGGCCTGATCGAGCCGAAGGCGGGCGTGGACGTCATCATGATGGCGCCCAAGGGGCCGGGGCACACCGTGCGCG
>CAYXOX010000155.1:0-7114 GCA_964466745.1 uncultured Rhodobacterales bacterium | reverse complement strand
TGGCGATCCTGCCGGTGCGCACCGTGGGCGTGATGGGCGACGGGCGCACCTACGATTACGCCTGCGCGCTGCGGGCGGTGACGAGCGTCGACGGCATGACGGCCGACTACTACCCGTTCTCGCACGAGTTTCTCGGCGAGACCGCCACCCGCATCATCAACGAGGTGAAGGGGATCAACCGCGTCACCTACGACATCACCTCGAAGCCGCCGGGAACGATCGAATGGGAGTGAGGCGCCGCCTTGCCGCACCGATCGCCGCGCTCCTGCTCGCGGCGCCGGCGCTCGCCGACACGCAGCCGGCGGGCGGCGGCCTGCAGTGCCTGGGGCGCGATCCCGGCTTCATGCGGAACGCCTCTGGCGCCGAGGCCCGCCCGGATTACCTCGGCGACGGCGTGTTCGGGCACGACCCGCCCCTCGCGTCGCCGGACTTCACCTTCCGCCGCCACGCGCTGCGCACCTCCCGCGAGCTCCGGAGCGTGCATTCCGAAGTGCGCGACTGCACAGCCTTCGGCGCGACGCTCGACTATGCCGTGGAGATCGCCGTGCCCACCTCGGGCGGCCTGCGCCCCCTGCGCGGCTGCTGCGTGTGGCGCGAGACGGCGACGGTTCAGTGAGCCAGACCTTCGTTGCAGTGCTCTTCATGGGGGGCACGATCGTCGCCTTCACCTCCATGGCGGTGGCCGGGCGCGCGGTTAGCAGCGATCTCGATACCTTCGAGATCATGATGTACCGCAGCTTCATCGGCTTCGTACTGGTGATGACCATCGGCGGCGCCATGGGGCGGCTTCGCGATATCCGCCGGGCGCGGATGGGCACGCACACGGTGCGCAACATCGGCCATTTCGCCGGTCAGAACCTTTGGTTCTTCGCCATCACCGCGATTCCTCTGGCGCAGGTCTTCGCGCTGGAGTTCACCATGCCGCTCTGGGTGATGGTGCTTTCGCTCGCGGTGCTGGGAGAGCGCATCACCCGGGTGCGCGCGCTGGCCGCGCTGATCGGCTTCGCCGGCATCCTCGTGGTCGCGCGGCCGTCGCCGAGCACCTTCGACTGGGGCCTGGTGGCCGCGGCGGCCTCGGCGATCGGTTTTGCCATCTCAGCCGTCTACACGCGCCTACTGACCCGGACCGAAAGCACCATCAGCATCCTCTTCTGGCTGACGGTGATGCAGGCCGGGCTCGGCGTTCTCTTCAGTTTCGCCGACGGCGACGTGGCGGTGCCCCCTCTGGCGATCCTGCCCTGGCTGGTGATCATCGCCGGCGCGGGCCTCTTCGCGCACTGGTGCCTGACCAACGCCCTGGCCCGCGCCCCGGCAACGGTCGTCATGCCCATCGATTTCGTGCGCCTGCCCGTGATCGCGCTGGTGGGGGTGATGCTCTACCAGGAGCCGATCGACGCGTTCCTCGTGCTCGGGGCCGCGATGATCTTCGCGGGCAACTATCTCAACGTCGCCTCGGAGACACGCGCCGCGCGCCACAGCCTTGGCGGGAACGGATAACCCCCAAGTTTCGCTTGACGGGATCGGCGCGCCGTCACTAGCCTCTCCTTCGGCCTGCGGATGCTCCGCGCTGGGGAGGCTGACCGATGAAACTGCTGCTGGCGGGGATCGCCCTCGCGGGGCTCTGCGCCACCGCGGCGCGGGCCGATCTGGACCGGACCTATCAACCCTCCGAGCTCGTTTTCGAACAGGGCAACTACGCCGCGGTGACAGTGACCACCACCGCTGCGGATGTCGCGGCAACCGGGCTCGGCGCCGGGCCGTTGCCGGGCGGCACACCCTATGACGGTGTCGTGAAGGATTTCACCACCACCACCCTCGGGGTGAAGGTGGCGCTTTCGCCCAGGCTCGACGCCGCGCTCATCCTCGATCACCCCTTCGGGGCCGATCTCGCCTACCCGGGCGATCCGTCGGCATCCGAGTTCGGCGGAACCTCGGCTTTCGCCGAGACGCGCACGCTGACCGCGCTGGCGCGCCTGCGCCTCGAGGGCGGCTGGAGCGTGTTCGGCGGGCCCAAGCTGCAGACCGCGTCCGGCGAGATCGCGCTCGGTGGGCTGGCCTACGGCGGCCCGCCCCCGGGGGGCGTTTCCTCCTACCGCGTGGACCTTGAAGAGGACATGGCGCCCGGCTGGGTGGCGGGCATCGCCTTCGAGCGCCCGGACGTCGCGCTGCGTGTCGCGCTGACCTACCAGTCCGAGGTTCATCACCGGTTCGCGGTGACCGAACGGCTCGCGGGGGGCGTGATCGCGAGCGGCCATGTGGAGAGCCGCACGCCGCGCACGATCCGGCTCGACGCGCAGACGGGCGTGGCCCCGGGCACGCTCGCCTTCGGCACGCTGCGGTGGGCGGAATGGTCGGCCTTCCGCGTGGACCCGGATGCCTTCCTTTCGCTGGCCGGCGAGGGGCTCGTCGATCTCGACGATACCTTCAGCGCCACCCTCGGCGTCGCGCGGGCGATCTCCGACAGGCTCTCGGCCTCGGCCGCCTTCACCTGGCAGCCGGGGCAGGACGACACGCTCGTCTCGCCGCTCGCTCCGACCAACGGCCAGCGCGCGCTCACCCTCGGGGCCCGCTACCGGCTCACCGAGCGCACCGACCTGGGCGGGTTCCTGCGACTGACCTCCTTCGGCGACGCCGAGCCGGGGACCGGCACGCCCGACACCGCCCGCGCCGCCACCCGCGATGCCGGCGCGGCCACGCTGGGCCTGCAGCTGGGCTACCGCTTCTAGGCCGCTGCGGGCCACGCGGAGCGCGCGCGAGCGGCCGCCCGCGGGCCATGAGTATTTGGGCCAAGATGATGAAGGGGCGGGCGCACGGCATGCCGGACGTGCGGCGGGGAGGCGCCGGTGGGGGCGCCGGGATGCGGCGCGGGGGCGCGCGCCGGGGGCCTTTCAATCCCGCCGCGGAGGGCTATTGTGCCGGTGCCGAAGCGATGGAGCCGACCCCACATGCGCGATCTCAAGATCCCGGAGATGCGACATCCCGAGAAGGCGCGCCGCCCGGACGCGGCGCAGCCCCGGAAACCCGACTGGATCCGCGTGAAGGCGCCGGTGGGCGAGGGCTACCGCGCGACGCGCGACACCCTGCGCGAGCACGGGCTCGTGACCGTCTGCGAGGAGGCCGGCTGCCCCAATGTGGGCGAGTGCTGGAACCAGGGCCACGCCACCATGATGATCATGGGGGAGATCTGCACCCGCGGCTGCACCTTCTGCAACGTCGCCACCGGGCGCCCCGACGCGCTCGACGTGTTCGAGCCGGGCCGTGTGGCGGCGGCGGTACGCAAGCTGGGGCTCAACCACGTGGTGATCACCTCGGTGGACCGCGATGATCTCGAGGACGGCGGGGCGGCGCATTTCGCCCAGACCATCCGCGCCATCCGCGCCCAGGCGCCGGGCACCACCATCGAGATCCTGACCCCGGATTTCCTCAAGTGCCCGCCGGCGGCGGTGGAGGAGGTGGTGGCGGCGCAGCCCGACGTGTTCAACCACAATCTCGAAACGGTGCCGGGGCTTTACCCCGAGGTGCGGCCGGGGGCGCGGTATTTCCACTCGCTTCGGCTCCTGCAGCGGGTCAAGGAGATCGACCCGGGCATGTTCACCAAGTCGGGCATCATGGTGGGGCTTGGCGAGGACCGCCAGGCGGTGCTTCAGGTGATGGACGACATGCGGGCGGCGGGAGTGGATTTCCTGACCATCGGCCAGTACCTGCAACCGACACCCAAGCACCATGCCGTGGATCGATTCGTCACACCCGACGAGTTCGCCGCCTACGAGCGCGCGGCATACGGCAAGGGGTTCCTGATGGTGTCGGCGACGCCGCTCACGCGCTCGAGCTACCACGCGGGCGAGGATTTCGCCCGGCTGCGCGCGGCGCGGACTGCCCAGCTCGGCCGCGGCTGAGCGGCGCGGCCGAGGGCAGGCGCACCGCCGCGCCGGCGCCTTGTCCCTGCCATGTTCGGCGGGTCGAACGGCGGGGCGGGCGCAACGCCGCCCGGTGACGCCCGGAGTTCGCGCCATGCCCCTTCGCATCCAGCTCGCCGCCATCGCCTGTGTCGTGCTCGGCTCGCTGGCTCCCGGCACGGCCGCCCCTGCCGCGGAAGGGCGCGAGGGCGCGCTCGATTTCTGCCCGAACGGGGCCGGGAGCTGCGCCGAGATCCGGATCGTCAACGAGGCTTCGGTTTCGGCGCGGCTCGCGGTGCGCCAGCGTCCGGGCGGCCCGAACGCGTGTGCGGCCGCCGTCCGCCGGCCGGCCAACGCGCTCGGCCCGGGAGAGGATGTCCGCGCCCGGGTGGACGGCCGGTGCATCTACGTGCTGCGCTTCGATCCCGGTCCGGGCTGCGACGGCGATCTGCGGGTGCGCCTCGGGCCGCGGAAGTTGGCGAACGGCCACCGGCTCGCGACCCTCTCGGGCCCTTGCGGCGCCCTTGCCGCCCGCACCCGCGTGCCGCCGCGCGGCTGAGGCGAAAGCCGGAGCGGCGCCCCCACCGGGGCGGCCTTCCCCGAAGGCGCGGCGGCCCCGGCGACGAGCGCGGCGCTACTCGGCCGGCGGGAGCGCCTTGACGTAGGCGGCCACCGCGGCGCGGTCCTCCGCGGGGAGGCGTGCGTAGCTGCGCACCACGCTCGCCATCGTGCCGCCCACGCTGTCGAACTCGGGCGTGAAGCCCGATTCGAGGTAATAGGCGATGTCCTCGGCCGACCAGCGCAGGGTCGCGGGCGTGATGCCGGGGATCGTGCCGGGCCCGGAGGGGTTGGGCGCGCCCGCCATCCACCGGGAGCGGTCGAGCCCGCCCAGCGCGTTGCGCGGCGTGTGGCATTCCCCGCAATGGCCCAGCGCCTCGGCGAGGTAGCGGCCACGTTCCAGCTCCGAGCCCGCCGGCACATCGAGCACGTATCCGCGGCCGGTGTGGAGCCGCTTCCACAGGCCGATCCCGCGCCGGAGCGAGTAGGGGAAGGCCAGCGCGGAGGGCTCGGGGCGGTTCGCGCTTTCCGGCAGGGCCTGCACGAAGCTCCACAGATCGGCGAGATCCTGCGGCGCGATGCCGGCATAGGCGGTGTAGGGAAAGGCCGGGTAGTAATGGCGGCCATCAGGCGCCACGCCCGCCCAGACCGCGCGGGCGAAATCCTCGCGCTCCCACCCGCCGATCCCGGCGGATGGATGCGGAGAAATGTTGGGGGCCACGAAGGTGCCGAACCCGGTCTCGATGGCATAGCCGCCCGAAAGGACCAGCAGATCTTCGCCCGCCGCCCCGGGCGCGGCGTGGCAGGAGGCGCAGCCCGCCGCCCAGAACACCCGCTCGCCCTGCGCGGGATCCCCTGTCAGTCCTTCGAGCCGGGCGGTGTCCACCGCGGCGGGGCGCGTCAGCCAGGCGCCGAGCGCGGCGCCGAAGACGAGCGCCGCGGCAAGGCCGCCGAGCCAGGCCCGCACGGGGTCAGCTCCGGGGTTCCTGGTAGCTCTCGTGGCAGGCCTGGCAGGTCTGGCCGAGGGCGCCGAGCGCCGGGCCAAGCGCCTCCTGGCCGTCTCCGGCAACCGCCGCGAGGCTGGCCGCGGCCTCTCCGAAGGCGTCCCACTTGGCGAGGAAATCGGCGTTGTTCTCCCAGATCGAGGGAAGGGCCCGGGTGCCGTCCATGCTCGCGCTGTCGGAGCCTTCGGGCCAGAACGGGGCAATGGAGAGATCCGAGATCGCCGCGAGGTTTCCGGCGGCTTCCGACGCGGCCGCGGCATCGTAGGCGATCTGCCCGCGCACCATACCGGCGATGGTGCCGAGGCTGAGCGCCTGGGTCTGCATGTGGCCCTGCCGGGCCTGGACCTGGCGGGAGAAATCCTGGGCGACGGCTGGCAGGGCGATGCTGGCGGCGGCCAGGGCGGCGGAACACAGGCGGATGGGCGTCATGTCAGGGTCTCCGGACGGGTTGCGATGTCGCGGAGCCTACACGCTGTCCTGCGTTCCGCCCAAGCCTCGCGACGACGCGCGTGGCCCGCGAGTGGCGGAGAGCCGCCGACGGGCGCGGGCACGGCCCGGATCACCCCTCGGTGAAGCGGACCTTGCCGATGTAGGGCAGGTTCCTGTTTCTTTGCGCGAAGTCGATGCCGTAACCCACGACGAATTCGTCGGGAATCTCGAATCCCACCCAGTCCGCCGCGATTTCCACCTCGCGGCGCGAGGGCTTGTCGAGCAGGGCGATGGCGCGCAGTTTCGCGGGGCGGCGCGAGCGCAGCAGCCCGACAACATGGGCCAGCGTGTGGCCGGTATCCACGATGTCTTCCACCACCAGCACGTCGCGGCCCTCGATCTTGCCGCGCAGATCCTTGAGGATGCGCACCTCGCGCGAGCTCTCCATCGAATCCCCGTAGGAGGAGGCCTCGAGGAAATCGACCTCCACGGGCAGCTCCAGCTCGCGCACGAGGTCGGCGATGAACACGAAGGAGCCGCGCAGCAGCCCCACGACCACGAGCTTGTCGGTGCCCGCGAACTCCGCCGAGATCTCGCGCGCCAGCGCCTCGATCCGCGCCGCGATCGCCTTGGCCGAAATCATGGTCTCGACCGTGTAGGCCCGCTCCGCCATGCCCCAAACCCCTTGATTTCCCGCGCGCAGTCTACGACATCACGGCCCACTGTCACCTGCAAAGGCGCCCCATGCCCAAGCATTCCGAAAGCCGTTTCCTGCCGTACACGCCCCTGCAGATGTACGAGCTGGTGGCGGATGTGGCGTCCTATCCGGATTTCCTGCCCTGGGTGGCGGCGGCGCGGGTGCGCGGGATCACGCCCCAGGGCGGCACCGAGGTGATGGAGGCCGATCTGGTGGTCTCGTTCAGGGTCTTTCGCGAGCGCTTCGGCAGCCGGGTGACGCTCTTTCCCGATGCCAGCCGGATCGATACCGAGTATATCGACGGGCCGTTCCGCCACATGCAGTCGCGCTGGCGCTTCGGGGATGCGGATGGCGGCTGCAAGATCGAGTTCGACGTGGATTTCGAGTTTCGCAACAGGTTGCTCCAGGGGGCGGCCGGCATGTTCTTCCACGAGGCGATGCAGCGGATCGTGCGCGCCTTCGAGCACCGTGCGCGCGAGCTCTACGGTTAGGCGCCCCGCGGCGCGGCTTGCGGGGGCGGTGCGTTTGGG
>CAYXOX010000154.1:0-7135 GCA_964466745.1 uncultured Rhodobacterales bacterium | reverse complement strand
ATCTCCTCGGCCCGCCAGGCGATGCCCGCGCGCCCCGACAGCCCGCCGAACGATCGCCCGAGCGAGACCGCCGCGCGACCGCGCTCGATGGTGTAGGCGCCGAAGGGATCGCGGGTGCCGTAGCTCAGGGTGACCGCGCCGTCATAGGCGCCGCCGAAGAGGCCGGGCATGCCGAGCGCGAAGCGCCCCGCCGCGCCGTTCTGGGCATAGGTCGCATCGAGCGCCAGCGGGAAGCGCTGCCCGCCGGGGCCCATCGGCCCGCGGTGCTGGACGCCCAGCAGCACGCCGGCGCCAAGCTCCTCGCTGTAGACGAGGCCCGCGCGCACCGTGGCGAGCGGATCGGGCTCGGACGGAACCGGAAGGCCGGCATAGTCGAGCGGAACGGCATCCGGCAACGTGGTATCCGCCAGCGCCTCGGCGATGGCCGAAGGCTCGGGCGTGGCCCACGCGAGGCCGTCGGTTCCGTCCTGTGCCAGCGCGGTGCCCGCGCCGAGAAGGGCCGCGCCGATGGTGGCCGGTGCGAGTATGCTGCGGACGGTCATGTCACTGACCCGCGGCGAGCCGGTCGAGAACGTCGGCTTCGCGCAGCCCGAAGCTCGCCGGCAGCTTGCCCAGCGCGGAGCCGAGTTCCACCCGCAGGCGGGCGCGTTCGGCGGTGCGCAGGATGATCGTGTTCTCCGCATCGTAAAGCCTCACCTCGGCCTGAAGCACGTTCTCCAGGGAGGATTGGCCGATGGCGAGCTGGCGGCGGAGAAGGTCCACCTCCTCGCGGGCAATCTCGCGGGATTCGCGCGCCAGCGCGATCTGGGAGGCAATGGCATCGAGGCTCTCGCGCAGCGCCATCACCTGCCGGCCCTGGTTGCGATAGGCGGCCTGCAGCCCGTCGCGCGACTGTGCCACGGCCGCGGCCGCCGAATTGATTCGGGCGCGGTTCGTGCCGCCATCGAAGAAGGTGCGCGAAACCACGAGTCCGGCCGTCGTGTCGCCCTCTTCCTCTGCGTCGAGCGGCTCGTCGATGTTGGCCTGCAGATCCACCCGCGTGCCGCCCCGGGCCTCGGCGATATCGAGCCGGGCGAGCGCCGCCTGGTAACGCAGGAAGGCGGAAACGACCTCGGGCGTGGTCAGTATGTGATCCTCTCCCACGTGCCGCGGAAGATGCGCACCCATGAAATCGGTGTCGAAGGCGACCGATCCCGGCACGGTGCCGAACACGCGTCGGAACGCGGTCTGGGCTTGCCGGCGCTGGTCGCGCGCGGCGTTCTCGGCCGCGCGGATATCGTTGACGACGCGCTGCGCCGCGGTGACCACGGTGATATCTGAAACACCCGACTGGGCCACCTGCTCCACCTGCGAGAAGAGCGGCCGCACCACGCGCAGGCGCTCCTGGATGAGCGCATAGCGCCGGTCGGCCTCCCACAGCGCGATCCAGGCGCCCGCCCCTTCGAAGAGCGCGTCATTAAGCTCGTTGCGGTAGTCCTCGTAGGCGATCTGCTGCTGCGCCCGGGCCTGCCGCACGGTGGCCGAGATCTCCCCGCCGTCGTACACCACCTTCGAGATGTTCAGCCGCGCCGCGGCCCCCGTCTCCGGATCCTGGTTGGCCTCGTCCGTCAGGCCGGCGTAAAGCGAGCCGCTCACCTGGGGGGCGAGGGCACCGCGCGCCGCCTCGATATCGAAGCCGGCACCGAGGATTTCCTGCTGGGCCGCACGCACGGCGGGATTGTCGAGCGCCGCCTCGGCGACGGCCGGGCGGAACCCGGCCGACACGTTCGCGGAGGTGCGCGAGATCGCCAGCGAGATCGAGTCGTCGCCCCGCGAGCCGGCGGCTTCATCGCCGGAACTGCCGCCGAGCCATGCCGGTCCGTCACCGGCGCATCCCGAAACCACGAGCGCGGCGACCACGAACCCGACGATCCGACTTTGTTTGGATGAGCGTCTCACGTCGGCCTGCCTCCCGAAAAAACGACACTGCTCTGTAAGCGGATTGAGATTTTCAGACAAGCCGCGCTCACGAGGCTGTTCCCGGCCGTGTCGGTTTTTCAACACTCTAGTGAAAGCACCTCAAGCAGATTCGCCCCTGCGCCCTGCTGCATCGGCGCATGCTGCGGCGCGGCTCACGAAGGCCCGGAAGTGCCGGTAAGCCGATGTTCACCTTGTTCGGCGAGCGTGCACCGCAGAACCGAAGCGGGCCCTTGGCATGGATATCTCGGAACGTCTCGCGCGTGAACGTCGGGCGCGGCTGGCCGCCGAGCGGCTGCTTGAGCTCAAGCAGGCCGAACTCTTCGAGGCCAATCGGAAGCTCGGCACGCACGCGCGCAAGCTCTCCGAGGAGATCGTGGAAAAACGCAGCGAGGTGGCCAACGTGCGCGAAGCCCACACCCGGACGCTTTCCGATCTCGCCGCGGCGAACGAGCGAATCGCGATGGCCGAACGCCGGCTGTGGGACAGCATCGACACCATAGAAGACGGCTTCGCGGTGTTCGATCCGGGGGACCGGCTGATCGCCATGAACCCCGCGTTCCTGCGCCCGTTCGACGGCATCGAGGAGGTGCGCCTCGGCGTGAGCTACCACCGCCTGCTGGAGATCGCGACGGAGGAGGGGATCGTCAACATCGGCGAGTCGCAGCCCACCGAATGGCGCACCGCGATGCTCGAGCGGTGGCAGTCGAGCGCGCCGGAGCCCCGTGTCGTCGAGCTCTGGAACGGCCGGTTCATCCGCCTGATCGACCGCCGCTCGCGGGATGGCGACATGGTGTGCCTCGCCATCGACACCACCGATACCATCCGGCACGCCCGCGCCATGCAGGACGCCCGCTACCGGGCCGAGGCCGCCAACCGCGCGAAATCGGCCTTTCTCGCCAACATGAGCCACGAGATTCGCACGCCGATGAACGGGGTCGTCGGCATGGCCGGGCTGCTGGCCGAAACGTCGCTGACCACCGAACAGCGCCTCTACATCGACACCATCCGCAGTTCGGCCGAGGCCCTGCTCGTCATCATCAACGATGTGCTCGACTACTCGAAGATCGAGGCCGAGAAGCTGACCCTCTCGCCGCGCCCGTTCGATCTGGAGGCCGTACTCGCGGAAATAGTGACCCTCATGCGGCCGGGCGTGCGCGAGAAGGGCATCCTGCTGCTCTCGGAGATCGGCCCGGGGCTGCCGGCCCTGCTCGAGGGCGATCCCGGCCGGATGCGCCAGATCCTCACCAACCTCATCGGCAATGCGGTGAAGTTTACCGAGGCCGGCCACGTTCGCGTGTCGGTGGATGCAGGAGACGCCGGCCCCGAAGGTGTCTGCGAGGTCGGCATCACGGTGGAGGATACCGGGATCGGGATTCCCGCTGACCGCCAGAAGGAGATCTTCGGGGAGTTCAGCCAGGTCCAGAGCGATCTCAACCGCGAGTTCGAAGGCACCGGCCTCGGCCTCGCCATCACCCGGCGCCTCGTGGCGCTGATGGGCGGCACGATCGAGGTGGAAAGCGCGCCCGGCACCGGTTCGGTCTTCCGGGTCACGCTCGCGATGCCGGCGCATGCGCCGGCGCCGCAGGCCCCCAGGCTCGATGGCAAGGGGCCGGTGCTGGTCGTCGATCCGGTGACCCGGCGCGGAGAGCTGACGGCCTCCCGCCTCGCGGCGATGGGTCTCGACGCGTTGCGCGCCGGGTCCGCCGAGGATGCCGTGCGGCTGGCCCCCCGGGCGGCACTGGTGCTCGCGAGCGAAGATCTGGGCCAGTTCGATGCTGTCGGCCTTCTGCGGGAGCTGACCGCCGCGAGGCAGGGCCTGCCGGTGCTTCTCTTCAGCGCCGCTGCCGGCGCTGCCCCCGCCGCGGCGGACATCCCGGTGCTGCAACGGCCCGTGCTTCGAAAAACCTTCTTCGAGGCGGTCGCGCAGGCGCTTGCCGCCGCTTCACCGGCGCCCGCGCCTCCACAGCAGGGCATCGGGCCAGGCGCGGGCACCGAGACGCCGCATCATGGGCATCGAGAAACGGGCGAGGAAGCGGCACGCGGCGCACCCGATGCCCGCGCCATCTTCATGCGCAGACCGCGTTCCGTTTCCGCCGGGGATACGCCCCCGGTACCCGAGCCGGCGACCATGGCGCCGGCGCCGCAGGCGGAGCCCGGCGCCGCGCGTGGCCGGCTTTCCCTGCAAATGGCCGGGGCCGACGACGTGCGGCACCCCGTTGAGCCGGCGAAGGCCGCGGTCTTCGTGGCGGCGCGGGGCACGGGAAGGCCGCCAAGGCAAGGGGCGGAGCTGCCGCCGGAGCCGGAGGCCGCGCCTCCGGAACGGGAGACGCCTAAGGCACCCGCCACCGATCCGGCTCCGCCGATCGCGTTCGGCCGTTCGCGGCAGCCCGCGCCCGCACCTGAACCGGCCGCACCCGCACCGGCCGCACCTGAACCGGCCGCACCTGCACCGGCCGCGACGGCCGAACAACGCGCCGAAGAGCGCCTGCGATCCGCGCCGGCGGCCCTCCGCGCCCTGCGGGTGCTGGCAGCGGAAGACAACCGGACCAACCAGCTCGTCTTCGCCAAGATGGTGCGGGAGCTGGATATCGAGTTGCGCTTCGCGTCGGACGGCCGGCAGGCAGTGGAGGCGTGGGAGAGCTTCGCGCCCGATCTCGTGTTCATGGACATCTCCATGCCCGGGATGGACGGAAAGGAAGCCACCCGCCGCATTCGCTCCGCCGAGCGCGCAAGGGGCGAAACCCTCCGGCCGACCCGCATATGCGCGCTGACCGCCCATGCGCTTGCGGAAGACGAGGCCGAGATCCGCGCTGCCGGGATGGACGACTTTCTCACCAAGCCCCTGCGCAAGGCGGAGATCGTGGCACGGATCCTCGCCGCCGTGCCGGCCGATGCCCGCCCACCGGAAGCGCCGCCCGCGGACGCGGCGGAGTGAGGGGCGCTCAGCTGTCCTCGAGGATCTCGAGGAAGGCCGGGCCGAACCGATCGGCGCGCGCGGAGCCCATTCCGGCCAGGCCCGCCAACGCCGCGAGATCGCGCGGGCGGCGCTCGGCAACCTGCCGCAGCGCGGAGCGCGAACAACTCATGGGCTTGAGCGTGCCGCATTCGCCCCGGGCAAGCCGCAACGCGGCTTCCTCGAGCCGATCGAAGAGAGCGCCCTCGCTCCGCCCCGCAAGCGCGCGCCGCACGGGGTGTACGCGCGGGGCGTCGCCCGCGATCACGGCGAGAAAGTCGGGGCCGTAACGCTCGAGCTTCTTGGCGCCGACGCCCGAGATCCCCGCCATGTCGTCGAGCGACGCGGGCCGGCGTTCGGCCATCTCGATGAGGGTCCGGTCGGGGAAGACGACATAGGCGGGTACGCGGGCGGCCTCCGCCAGGGCGCGCCGCTTCGCCTTGAGGGCCGAAAGAAGCGGCGCATCCTCTTCGGCAACCTGCGCGCGCACGGCGGGGCGCGGGCGCGCCGCCGGGGCCGCACGGCGCAGAACCACCTCTTCCTCGCCGCGCAGGACAGGCCGGGCCGACTCGGTCATGCGCAGGGCGCCGTGCCGCTCGGGGTCCGGCCGCAGCAGATCGCGCCCGAGGATCTGCCGGAACAGCCCCTGCCACTCGGTTCGAGAGAGGTCGCGCCCGACCCCGAAGGTCGGCAGGCCATCGTGGCCACGGGCGACCACCTTCTCCGTGGAGGTGCCGGTGAGCACATCGATCAGGTGGCCCGAGCCGAACCACTCCCCGGTCCTCAGCACGGCCGAAAGCGCCATGCGGACAGGCTCGGTGGCGTCGAAGGTCGCCGGCGGCATCTCGCAGCAATCGCAGTTGCCGCAGTCGCCCGATACCTCGCCGAAATAGGCCAGCAGGGCGCGGCGCCTGCAGCCGGTCGCCTCCGCGAGGCCGAGAAGAGCGTTGAGGCGTCCGTGATCGGCGGCGCGCCGCTCCGTCGATGCGAGCCCCTCGTCGATCTGGGCGCGGCGCAGGCGGATGTCGTCCGCGCCGAAAAGGGTGAGCGTGTCGGCCGGCGCGCCGTCGCGCCCCGCACGGCCGATTTCCTGGTAGTAGGCCTCGATCGACTTGGGCAGATCTGCCTGGGCCACCCAGCGGATATCCGGCTTGTCCACGCCCATGCCGAAGGCGACGGTGGCGCACACGATCAGCCCGTCCTCGCGCTGGAACCGCGATTCCACGGCGCGGCGGGCCTCGGAATCCATGCCGCCGTGGTAGGCACAGGCGGAATGCCCCTCGGCCTCGAGGGCCCCGGCGAGGGTCTCGGTCCGCGCGCGCGTGGCACAGTAGACGATCCCCGCCTGCCCGCGCCGCTCGGCGACGAAGCCGAGGATCTGTCGGCGCGGCGCGTCCTTGGGCTGGAACGCAAGACGGATGTTGGGGCGATCGAACCCGCGCAGGAAGGTGCGCGGCACAGCGCCGCCGAAGAGCTTCTCCTCGATCTCGGCGCGGGTCTCGGCATCCGCCGTTGCGGTGAAGGCGGCAAGGGGCACGCCGAGCGCGCGGCGCAGATCCCCCACACGCAGGTAGTCGGGGCGGAAGTCATGGCCCCACTGGCTGACGCAATGGGCTTCGTCCACGGCGATCCGCGAAACGCGCGCCCGGCGCAACATCGCGACGGTCGCGCCCGAGGCAAGGCGCTCCGGCGCCATGTAGAGCAGCCGAAGCGTGCCTGCTTCGAGCGCGGAGAAAACCGCGGCGCTTTCCTCCTCGCTGTTCTGCGAGGTCAGGGCACCGGCCTCGACGCCGGCGGATCGGAGCGCGGCCACCTGGTCGCGCATGAGGGCGATCAGGGGGGAGATCACCACGGTCGGCCCCGCGCCCAGCAACGCCGGAAGCTGGTAGCAGAGCGACTTTCCCCCGCCGGTGGGCATGATCGCGAGCACGTCCCGCCCATCCATGACCGAGGCGACGATCTCTTCCTGTCCGGGGCGGAAGTCCGCGAAACCGAAGGTTGTCTTCAGAACCTCGCGCGCTCTGGCCGTGGCGGCCTGGCCTGCTCCATCCGGCACGATTATCCCCGTATTGCCCGTGGCTGCGGCGGATCAGCCCTGCCCTTTGCTCACCGTCCCACAGGGCAACGGCACGAACAAGCCGAATGGCCGCAGGCGGTCTGCCAAAGCGGCGCGAGGGGCGCTGCCCCTCGCGCTCCCCGGAATATTTCGGCCAGGATAAAGGG
>CAYXOX010000153.1:2683-7211 GCA_964466745.1 uncultured Rhodobacterales bacterium | reverse complement strand
GCGATCTCGGCCTGCTCGACACGCGCGTGGGCCTCGTCTTCGTGCTGATGCTGATCAACCTGCCGATCATCATCTGGATGCTCTACACCTATTTCCGCGAGATCCCCGGCGAGATCCTGGAAGCCGCGCGGATGGACGGCGCCAACCTGCGCCGCGAGGTGCTCTACGTGCTCATGCCGATGGCGGTGCCGGGCATCGCCTCGACCGTGTTGCTGAACATCATCCTCGCGTGGAACGAGGCGTTCTGGACGCTGAACCTGACGGCGGCCAACGCCGCGCCGCTCACGGCCTTCATCGCCAGCTATTCCAGCCCCGAGGGGCTCTTCTACGCCAAGCTTTCGGCGGCGTCGCTGATGGCGATCGCGCCGATCCTCGTTCTGGGCTGGTTCAGCCAGAAGCAGCTAGTGCGCGGCCTGACCTTCGGGGCGGTGAAATAACGCGAAAGGCAAACCGACATGGGACAGATCCAGCTCAACCAGGTTTCCAAGGCCTTCGGCAGCGTCGAGGTGATCCCCCCGCTCGACCTGATGATCGAAGATGGCGAGTTCGTGGTCTTCGTCGGTCCGTCGGGTTGCGGAAAATCCACCCTCCTGCGCCTGATCGCGGGGCTAGAGGACGTGAGCGACGGGGAAATCGTCATCGATGGGCAGGACGCCACGGATATTCCGCCGGCAAGGCGCGGCCTAGCGATGGTGTTCCAGAGCTATGCGCTCTACCCGCACATGAGCGTGCGCCGGAACATCGCCTTTCCGCTGAGGATGGCCGGGATGGACACGTCCGAACAGGACCGCCGGGTGGAAGACGCAGCGCGGATACTCAACCTGACCGACTACCTCGACCGGCGGCCCGGGCAACTGTCCGGCGGCCAGCGCCAGCGCGTTGCCATCGGGCGCGCGATCGTGCGCGAACCGGCAGCCTTCCTGTTCGACGAGCCCCTGTCGAACCTCGATGCGGCCCTGCGCGTGGGCATGCGGCTGGAGATTTCCGAACTGCACAAGCGGCTGAAGACGACGATGATCTACGTCACGCACGACCAGGTCGAGGCGATGACGATGGCCGACAAGATCGTCGTCCTGCGCGCCGGGCGGATCGAGCAGGTGGGCAGCCCGCTCGATCTGTACCGCGCGCCCTGCAACACCTTCGTTGCGGGGTTCATCGGCTCGCCGAAGATGAACCTGATCGAGGGCCCCGAGGCCGAGAAATACGGCGCGGCGACCATCGGCATCCGGCCCGAACACATCTCGATCTCGGAGACCGAAGGCGAGTGGCACGGCACGATCGGGGTATCGGAGCACCTGGGCTCGGACACGTTCTTCCACATCCAGACGGAGGCCGCCCGCGAGCCGATCACGGTGCGGGCCAGCGGCGAGGTCGCCCTCCACTACGGCGCGACCGTCACCCTGACGCCGCGCGCCGACAGCATTCACCGCTTCGACAGCAGGGGGTTGAGGATCGCATGAGGCGTCTCGAAGGAAAGGTCGCGCTGGTGACCGGCGGCGCGCGGGGCATCGGCCGCGCGATTTGCGAGGCCTACGTGGCCGAGGGCGCGAAAGTCGCGGTGGCCGACCGGCTGACGCACGAGGCCGCCCAAGCGGCCGCGGAACTGGGCCCGGATGCGATGGCCGTGACGATGGACGTGACGGACATGGAGCAGATTGCCCGGGGCGTTGCCTCCGTCGAGGCGCGCTGGGGCGGCATCGACATCCTCGTCAACAACGCCGGCGTCTTCAACATGGGGCCGCTGGAGGAGGTCACGCATGCCGATTATCGCCTCCAGTACGATGTGAACGTGGGCGGCATGATCTTCGTGACCCAGGCCGTGGTGCCGGGGATGAAGGCGCGGGGCCGGGGCGGCGTCATCATCAACTTCAGCTCGCAGGCCGGCCGCCGGGGCGAGGCCAACGTGATGATGTACTGCTCGACCAAGGCCGCGGTGATCTCGGTCACGCAGTCGCTGGCGCTCGAACTGGCGCCCGCGGGCATCCGCGTGAACGCGGTCGCGCCGGGAGTTGTGGATACGCCGATGTGGGACGTCGTCGACGGGCTTTTCGCGAAGTACGAAGCGAAACCCGTCGGCCAGAAGAAGCGCGAGGTGGGGCTGGCGGTTCCGATGGGCCGGATGGGCACTCCGGAGGATATGGCCGGCCCCTGCGTCTTCCTCGCTTCCGAGGAGGCCGGCTACATCACGGCGCAAACGCTCAACGTCGATGGTGGCAATTGGATGAGCTGACGGGGCCGGTACGACGACCGGACCTGACGAAAGCCCAGGCATTGAAAGACCCAAGAATGGCCGTTCCGCTGTGCAATGCCGCTCTCGACCGACTGCCCGGGGCGGTGGCACGACCGGGCTACGACCGTTCGCGGCTGATGCCGGGAATCGTGCATATCGGCGTCGGCAATTTCCACCGGGCCCATCAGTCGTGGTACCTGCACCGGCTGATGCAGCAGGGGCTGGCGCGGGAATGGGCGATCGTCGGTGCGGGCGTGCGCCCCGCCGATGCCGCGATGCGCGAGCGCCTGGCCGCGCAGGATTACCTGACAACGCTGATCGAGCTCGATCCTGCCGGCCGCTCGGCCGAGGTGATCGGGGCGATGATCGATTTCGTCCCGGTTGAGGAGGGCAACGGCCCCCTGATCGCACGGCTGGCGAGGCCCGATATCCGGATCGTCTCGCTCACGGTGACCGAGGGCGGATACTTCGTCGACCCGGTCACCGGCGGCTTCGACACCGCCCATGCCGACATCGTCCACGACGCGGCGAACCCGGACCGGCCGCGCACCGCCTTCGGAGCGATGGTGGCCGCCTTGCGGCGCCGGCGCGAAGCCGGCACCGGCCCCTTCACCGGCCTGAGCTGCGACAACCTGCAATCGAACGGCGACGCGCTGCGCCAGACGGTCGTTTCGCTGGCCCGGCTGTCGGACCCGGAGCTGGCCGACTGGATCGATGAGTGCTGCACCTTTCCCAACGCGATGGTCGATTGCATCGTGCCGGCGACCGGGCCCGAGGAACTTGCGCTGGTGCGTGAATTCGGGATCGAGGATGCCGCGCCGGTCACCCACGAGAACTTTCGCCAGTGGGTGATCGAGGACCGCTTCTGCCAGGGGCGGCCCGATTGGGACAGGGCCGGCGCGACGTTCACCGACGATGTCCACGCCTTCGAACGGATGAAACTCCGGATGCTGAACGGCGGCCACCAGGTGATTTCCAACCTGGGCGAGCTTCTGTCGGTGCCCACCATCTCGGGCTCCATGCGGCACGCGGGCATCCGCGCGGTCTTCGAGAAGATCGAGCGGGAAGAGATCATGCCCCATGTCGCGCCCGTGCCGGGCCATACCCCCGCGGGCTATCTCGATCTTCTGCTGGAGCGGTTTTCAAACCCCATGATCCTAGACACCACGCGGCGGGTGGCCTTCGACGGCTCGTCGCGTCATCCCGGTTTCGTGCTGGGCTCGGTGCGCGACGGCCTTGCCGCGGGTACGCCGGTGGAAGGCCTCGCGCTGGTCGAGGCCGCCTGGGCGCGGATGTGCCACGGCACGCGCGAGGACGGCAGCACCATCGAACCGAACGATCCGTTCTGGCCCGAGCTTCAGGCGGTGGCGGCCAGGGCGAGGGTCACGCCGCGTGCATGGCTCGAGATGCGCCAGACATACGGCGAGCTTGCCGCCGCGCCCGGCTTCGCGGCGGCCTTCGACCGGTGGCTGACGTTGATCTGGCGCGAGGGCACCGCGGCGGCGATGGCAGCATACCTGGACGGTTGAAGAAGGGGGAAGGCAGATGAAGGCGGTCTATTTCCCGCGCAGGGGCGAGGTCGCCTTCGGCGATCTGCCCGATCCGGTGGCCGGGCCCGGCGAGGTTCTCCTCCGGGTCCGCGCCAGCGGCATCTGCCACACCGACATCGAGGTGATGCGCGGCAACTACGGCACCGGAGCCTACCCGATGGTTCCCGGGCACGAATACGCCGGGGAGGTGGCCGAGATCGGGCCGGGCGTGAGCTCGGTCTCGCCCGGCGATCCCGTGGTGGTGGACCCGAACCTGGAATGCGGGAGCTGCCGGGCCTGTCGCCGCGGCTGGGCCCATCTGTGCGAATCCCTCGGGGCCTACGGCGTGACCGTGAACGGCGGTTTCGCCGAGTTGAGCGTGGTGCGCGCCGAGCGCCTGCACAGGATCGTGAACATGAGCTTCGCGATGGCCGCACTGGCCGAGCCGGTGGGGTGCGTTCTCAACGGCCTGTCGCCGCTGCCGGGGCGGACGGTGGAGACCGCGCTGGTCTTCGGGTGCGGGCCGATGGGCCTGCTGACGGGCCTCGCACTGCGGGTGCGGGGCACCGAGACGGTGGTGATGGTCGACAACGACGCCACCCGGCTGGAGATGGCGCGCGCGCATGGGCTGGAGGCCCTGCCGGCGGGGGCGGCGGCACTGTGAAGCGCGCGATGGCCCGCCCGTGTTCGTCCGCGAAGACCTCCTCCGGCTCGGGGCTGAAGAGGAGCATCTCCACATGCTGGCGCACACCGGAGCGCGGCAGGGCCC